>NZ_JAZHCT010000003.1:0-305293 GCF_036541265.1 Paenibacillus sp. IITD108
AGTGAAAGAACCCTCCAGCCTTGAATTGGCTGTGAGGGTTCTTTTATATGTACAATTGTGGGCAGCTCACCTATTGGCGACCTAACTTGTCGCCATCGTGTGTAAAGAACAAAAGATGCGAAGCTATTTGCGTTACGGTCATAAATGACCATTAGAACCAAAAAGTAGTCTTTTTGTTGCATATGCGGGACACTTATGACCGTTAGAAGAAGATCCCGTTGGATTCTCTAGCTTTTTTCCCGCTAACGGACATTTCTGACCGCTAGAAAGTGGAAGTTGGCGAAAAATGAGCGCTAACGGTCATCAGTGTCCGCATCAGTAGGATCACAAACTTCCAAATTCTTATAATTCAAAAAAAAATCCCAACCGGATCCTATCCAGGCTGGGATTAACATTATTTTAGAATGGGCTTTCTTCTGTTTTGCGATGCGTTAGTGCAAATTGTTGTGCTGTAGGATTGAAATACTTATCGCTATATTTGAAGTTGAATACTTGCTTGTCAAAATCAACATAGCCGGCATTCCATGTCGGATCTTGAATGACCCATTTGCCGCCAACCAACACTTCTACCCAAGCATGATTATCTTGCTTAGTAGTGTTGGACCAAGTTTCTCCATCCTCTGCCCAGATGGCTGTACCGTTAATAATTCTAGTTTTAATGCCTATTGAACGGTTGAGCGCTGCTGTAAGATGCACATAGCCGCTGCAAATCGCTTCTTTACGGTTTAATGTATCTATCGCTGAGTAATTAACTAGATCATTGCCCAAATAGCTTTTCACATCGTAAGCAATATTTTTGGCTACCCAATCATGAATAGCTTTTGTTTTCTCAAGATCTGTAGTTAGTCCCTTAGTAATCTTCTCAGCTAGAGCAATAATAGTTGGATGATCGCTCTCTGCATATTGTGTAGGCAGCAAATACTGCCAATCTCTCGTATCTTTATTAGTTACTGTAAATGCTGTATCGCCCCATACGACACTCTTATAGCTGCCAGAAGCATTTACATCCTTCTCGTAAATTTCAACTTTATAGGAGCCCGCTCCGTGGCGCAAGAAAATAGGAACTTCAAGCTTCTTGCCTTTGGATACGTAAACTTCCTTTTCTTCTGTTTTGCCTTTTGTAATGCGGACTAAAACAGCACGCTCTAAGGCAAACGATCCACTTAATATAATCTTACTTTGATTCGTGACTGTTGTTGATACTTTATAATTGCCTTGAGCTTGCGGCTTTAAAGGCGTAATCTCTGCATTTGGATCTTCTATGGCCGGACATGCTGGAGCAGCACTTGCAGGCTTTGCTTTTAGATCGCTTACTGATGCCTTTACATTGCGTAAAAACACAACCGCTTCTGCGCGAGTAAGCCCATCGTTAGCTGCATAGCCTTCGATTGTTTTGCTATGCTTTCCATTCGACAAATTATAGTCATAGAGCAGTTGGATGTTCTCATTCGTTGAACATGCATAACCAAGCGCATTGCCTATAATCGTTGCTACTCCGCCACGGCTTACAGCTGCGTAACGATCTTTCAAATCCCAGTTCATCTGTTTGGCATACTGCCAAACAGGCTCGTCCCACGCGGCATTCTCTTTACGCTGCAGGCCATCTACTTCAAACGCGCGAAGCAGCATGCTTAAAAACTCTGCTTGCGTTACTTTATTATTAGGTCTGAATGTACCATCAGAATAACCATTAACAATACCTTGGCCTACTGCCCAATCAATAGATTCAGCAGCCCAGAAGTTTTTTGTATCCTTGAACTGTACTACTGCCGAAGCTGAAGCAGCGATAGGCGCTGCAGAAGCCGCCACTGTTAGTGCAATCGATGTGGCAATGAGTTTCTTTCCCCATAATGAATACAGCTGTTGAATACGTTTAGTCAGCTTCACGTCGACTTCCCCTTTCGGTAGCTGGCTGCCACTTCTCAAAATAGAGATTGAGGCCCTTTAGCTTTGCGTCCCCGGCTTTCGGCGGGTTTGCCATTATCGTTTGAGTGTCGTTTTACCATTCACTCTACTAATCTATTAATTGAAATTTATACTACTATTTTAGCATATTTTGCTACTCAATATCACTATGATTTGTAAAAATTTTACGTCGATTTGCAGTACGTGCAGATTTCAACATTCCTAGCAAAGAAAGATTTCGGCTTTCTTGTGCATAGTATGTTGCCTGCTCGTCCGGTGCCAGTATTACCCCTAGCTGATGGTGTTCTCCGGCATAGCGTGCGCGCTGCGCAAACTTCATTTCTCCCTCTCTATTAAGCACCTCAAGCTTGCAAAAAGCAGGATTTATCATGAGGGCTGCATACAGCTGTTCCTTTGTATACACCTTTTCGCCGTTAACCTTTACAATAATTTCTCCGGGCAGCAGACCCATCGTATGAGCAGGCGTATGAGGCACTATGCCAAGTATGCGCAAGCCTCTGCTGTCATGTACGTATAGAGGTGAACGGGCATTTTCATGACGCTGGCTGCTCCATACCATCCATTCATGCAGTAAAATAGCCGCAGCAGCTGCAACTGGCAGCACTGGCGTCCACTGCCAAGCAGCAATAGCAAGCACCACAATAATTATGCTGTAAATAATAAGCTTATTGGATGCCGCTTTCGCTTTTTGCTCCGGCAGCATAGAACGTGTCAGCTCAGTAAAGCCTATCATGACCGGAAATGCAATTATCGTCCAGTTGCTATGACCGCTGCCTAGCGAAAAAAGCGGATCCCAGGGCAAGGTCAAGCCGCCGCTCGCTGCTGGCACTACCAAAAATAAAGGAACAGGCCAGAATCCTTGCAGCATATACCCCCCTACAAGCTTGCCTCGTTTGCCCTCTAGAAAAAGCGGTGTTGACAAGTTGGAGCCTTGCCAGCGTACTAGCAGTGCTTCTGCAAGATGCAGTAAGGCAACGAGCAACAATAAAGACGCCGCTTCTATTTCTGTCAAAGATTTCACTACTGAACCCAGCCAATCCTCACGCTCTGCTAGCGGAGTAAAGCTGAATCCCCATTGCAGAATAGCAATAAGGCCAGAACTGTATGCAAAACATAAATACCTTACGCGAATGAGCAGCAGCACTGCCGCTATCCCCCACAGCCATAACAAAGCCGAAGCTGTTAAAGCTGCACCGATCCATATACCAATGATTGATGCGGCAATACCAATCACAAGACCAGCAAAAATAGCTTTGATGGTCAGAGCTTTCCAGTCATGAAGCTTGACTGCAAACATTTGCCGCTCTAATCTCATTTGCCTTGTCATTTGCAGCACGATAAAAAGTATGGCCAAATAGTAAAAAGGCTGTGTAACTAGCTGCAACAATGCTTCGCCGAATTGTCCCAACCAACTGATTATTGTATTCAATGCAAGCACTCCTAGTATACGGACTTTAAGCACGCAAAATATCAAAAAAACGGTATACGGAAAATCGTAAAACGGGCACGTTTTATCAAGGATAAACGGCTTCCGTCGTCCTGTGGACGAGCGCGTTTACCTACGAAGTCAATCAAATGATCTAACGAATCGTGAGAGCGCTATTTCGTCTAAAAAGCGCCTTTTTGAAATCTAACGAAGATATTCGCCCTTATTTGCTCCTAACTGTGCCAAAATGAGTGGAAAGTTCACACATAGCGCAACTGATCTTCGTTATATTTTTAAACTAGCTGATTTTCGCCAAATAGAGCATTTAATCTTCGTTAGATTCAAGTCCTGTCCGTTCCGACCGCTGTTGTATTATTTTCAAAAAAGGCTGGCGCTCAAAAGAGGCCAACCTTTTATTAATTCGACGTTTATTATTTTTTTCCTGCTCTCGCTTGCTGGATCCAATCGATTGCGGCTTGCAGCTGCAGATCATTATTTTTATCTTGAATCCAGGCAATAACTGATTTTTCAAGCGCAGCTGTCGTATTCTCATCAATAATCCCGCTAGCTTTAAGGCTATGCTTCTTCTGGAATTGAATGACTGCTTGCTCTGTTTTGTCGTCAAAATAGCCGTCGGCTCTTCCCGTTTCAAATCCAAGCCCGTTCAGCATAATTTGGGCGCTGCGGTTTTGCTCGCTTATCGTATCTTTTGTAAGAGGCTGCTTATAGGCGATACGAGCTACTGTATACAGCTCTGGTGGCGTAATCACCTTATTAGGCTGAATGCCTTTTTCATGGATCCAGTTGCCCTTCGGCGTCAGCCACTTGGCAATTGTCATTTTAAGCAGGCTGCCATCGCCAAGCGCTTTGTTATAGCTCACTTGCACGGTTCCCTTGCCGAAAGATTGTTCTCCCATAACATACGCTCCGGAGCTCTCCTGCAGGGCGCCTGCTAGAATCTCGGAAGCGCTGGCGCTTCCTTTGTTAATGAGCACGGAAATCGGGTATGTTTTCAACTCGCCGCCTTCAGCGCGTGTTTGCTCGCGATTGCCATCGCGGTCCTCGACTTGAACTACAATATCATTAGGCTTCATCATATGCTGGGCAATATCAACAACAACAGGCAATACGCCGCCTGGATTGTTGCGCACATCAATAACTAGGCCTTTCATGCCCTGACTCTCAAGCTTTGTCAGTTCCTCTGCAAAACGCTCTCCCGTATGCATTGAAAACTGCCTAATTTCGATCACGCCTATTCCATCAGGTTGCAGCTCTGCATACACCGTTTCGATATCGATATCATCGCGTACCAGGACTAGCTGAATCGGCTCAGACAAGCCGCTTCGTTGTACAGACAGCTTTGCCTTCGAGCCTTTAGGGCCTCTAATTTTTGATACAGCCTCCTGCAAGCTTAACCCATCAAGCGCTTCGCCGTTAACAGATAATATAATATCTTTAGCGAGCAGTCCTGACTTCTCGGCTGGCGAGCCTTTGATCGGCGACACAACGACAACCCGGCTGTTCTCCAACGTTACCTCTGCACCTATGCCTGTGAACGAGCCTTCGATCGATTCCGAGAAATGTCTTGCAACATTTTCCTCCATATATACGGAATATGGATCGTTCAACGCGGCCATCATTCCGCTGATTGCACCGTTAAAAACATCCTCGCGTTCAACCTTGGAATAATACTTTGTTTCAATTAGCTCCATTACAGCATTCAGCTTAGTAAGCTCGTCCGAACTTAAACTATAGTTGCTTTTGCCAGGCGATGCAGCAGCAGCAACAACTGCAGGCTTTGGTTCGCTTGATTGCATAAGCCGATCAGTTACTATTAACGTAATAAGCACTGTCGCTAGCATTGTAATCATGACAACCAAAAAGACGGAACGACCTTTAAATTGCAAAACGTAACACCACCTTCATCTTCTCCAGCATGCTTGACCTAATTATTATATGACAATTGTACCAGAAATATTAAAAAAACAAGAAGCGCCACTCCGTTGTTCGTTATAATAATGCATTACAAGAATGACTCGCAGCCCCGTCTCAGCCAGGGACGAACCGGCATAAGAATGAAATTGATACTTTTCTTTATATTGAAAATAAAGGCAGCCACACGGGCTGCCGCTTTTATTAATATATTATTTTAAATAACCGCCTGGATTTACAGCAACCTCATTTTTACGCACCTCAAAGTGCAAGTGAGGGCCTGTAGAATTTCCTGTATTACCCACTTCTGCGATTTGCTGTCCTTTTTTAACCGTATCTCCTTTATCGACAAGCAAGCCGCCATTGCGTATATGTCCGTACAGCGTCCATAGGCCATTGCCATGATCAATAATAACACAATTCCCATAACCGCCCCACCACTGGGATACGATGACTACTCCACTCTCAGCAGCATAAATCGGCGTGCCTGACGGCGCTCCAAAATCGATGCCCGTATGTGTATGTTTCTTCTTCGTAATAGGGTGAATACGAGTTCCGAAGTTAGAGGTAACACGATAGCCGCTATCAATTGGCATGCCAAGCTTTCCGCCTGTGTATGGATTTTTGATTTTATTTTTTTGTGTGTTCAGCTTGGACACTTCTGCTGCCAAAGCTACAAGCAGCTTCTCCTGCTCCTCAGTTATCGACTCAAAACCTTCTAAAGCTTCATCCAGCTCTTGCAGGTTACTATTATAAGAAGCGATTAACGTTTCTTTTTCATTCTCTTTTTTTATCAAATCAGCTTGTTTGATTTCCAGCTCATAGTATAATTCTTTTACTTCAAGCAGTTGAAGCTCAACTTCCTTCTTCTTCAGAACGACAAGCTCCTTATCCTTTTTATGCTCGTCCAAAATATCGCGGTCTTGATTCAATATGGATTGAAGCGCATCAAACCGGTCCAGAAAATCACTAAAGCTAGTGGAGCTAAGCAAAACATCTACGTAAGAAACGAAGCCATTCGTATACATGAGGCGCATACGAGATTGCAGCAGCTCATCGCGTTTTACAATACGCTCCTCTGCCTGCTCGAGCTCAACGCCGGTAGCGATAACCTCTTCGTTCTTCTGCTCAATCTTAGTTTCCATCTCTATTTTTTCTTGTCCTACTTTATCAATTTCAGACAAAATTTTAGTAATTTCCTTTTGCAAATCTTCTTTTTTAGCAGATATATTTTTCTTTTGGCTTTCGGCATAATGAGCATCTTTTTCTGCTTGAGCCGCTTTTCGTTCTGCGTTTTTGATTTTTTGCTTCGCCGCTGCGATATCCTTTTCGATTTGAGACAATGAGGTTGCTTCAGACTGAGATAACTGCACAGCAAATGCGACCACTAAAGTTATGGCAATTAATACCGCTGCTAGTCTTTTCATTCTATTCTCCCACCTACACTTTCAAGTACTTTCGAACTGATATTGTACTTCCCCATATGCCTATTACTGAACCTAGTGCAATCAAAGTTACTGAGGTTATGTACATCGCCTCGCGTACTGGCACCATACTAATCATTAGCAGTGACAGATCCAGCTGCATAAGCTTGAAGATTTCGGCATAACCGAACCAAATCACAACAGCTGTAATAATAGAGCTGACTACTCCGATCAGCGCGCCTTCTATAAAAAACGGCCAACGTATAAAAGCATTCGTTGCTCCGACCAGCTTCATAATGCCAATCTCTCTTCTTCTTGCTACAATGGTCATTTTGATTGTGTTTGAAATAAGGAAAATTGCTGTTACAGCCAATCCAATGACTATAATAAAGCCCACATTGCGTACTGTATTTGTAATTTTGAACAGCTTTTCAACTGTTCCTTGTCCATATTTAATGCGGTGGATAGGCTCATTACTGTCCAAGCGGTTAATGGTTGAAATTTGTTCTGCGGTTTGTTCTACAGTTTGCGGGTCGTATACTTCTACGGTGAAGGAAAACGGCAGCGGATTTTTATCATCCTCGTAACCTTCTAACAAACCCATATTTTCATCTCCCATAGCTTTTCGCAGCATCTCGAGACCTTCTTCTTTTGTAACAAGCGTTACCTTGCTAACCTCGGGCAAATTGCCGATTTTGTTTTGCAGTTCTGTTATTTTTTCTTCTGCAACATCCATTTGGAGATATACGCGTATTTGAACCTTGCTTTCAAATTGATCTGCAATATGGTTCATATTCATAGCCAGCAGCATAAAAATGCCTAGAATTATAAGTGATATAAACATGGAGCTTATTGAAGCGAAGGACATCCAGCCATTGCGCCATATGCTCTTGGCGCCTTCGCGCACATGTCGGAGCAGTGTACTAAACTTCATACCCGTACTCCCCTCTCGCTTCATCCCGAACGATTACACCGTTCTCGATAGCGATAACACGCTTGCGAATACTGTTTACTATTTCTTTGTTGTGGGTAGCCATAACAATCGTAGAGCCGCGATAGTTAATTTCCTCCAGCAGGTTCATGATGCCGATGGACGTATCCGGATCAAGATTTCCTGTTGGTTCGTCCGCCACGATAACGGAAGGATTGTTCACAATCGCTCTGGCAATCGATACCCGCTGCTGCTCACCGCCTGACAGCTGAGACGGCAGGCTGGCATGCTTATGCTGCAAACCTACAAGCTCTAAAACCTCCATCGTTCGCTTCTTAATAATTCGCCGCGGCGCCTCTATGACTTCCATAGCAAATGCTACATTCTCGAATACGCTAAGTTGAGGCAGCAATCGGAAATCTTGAAATATGACACCAATATTTCTTCTAACATAAGGAATCTTTCTTGTTTTTAACTTGCCTATATTAAAGCCGCTCACTGAGATTTGTCCCTTTGTAGGAATTTCCTCACGATAGATCAGCTTCATAAAAGTAGACTTGCCTGCACCAGAGGGACCAACGAGATAAACAAATTCATTACTATCAATTCGAACCGAAACACCACGCAAGGCATGCGTTCCATCGGTGTAGGTTTTCCAAATGTCGTGCATTTCGATCACAATATCACATCCTGTTAAGAGTCAATATTATTATTTCGACAGAGTGCGGCTAATTCCTTCACAAAAAGCTCTGTTTCAGCTTTTTTCACAATTCTCATTTTTGAAGGATTTGTCGAATTATTATGCCGAAAGTACCGATGAAAGCTTAGCTTGGCAGCGGCATATATATAACAATAGCTTTGTATAATCTTCTGATTACGTATTAAGCATACCGATAATGCGGCTGAAAGAAAGTGGGGAATGGGATGAAAAAATTTCACCTTATATTTATTTTGTGCACTTCGTTACTACTGCTGATAACAGTTGGCTGGGGGTTTCTATGGAATTATGCCAAGCAGCAAACCGTACCGCAAAATGTTTACGCTGGAGGCTTAAGTATAGGCGGCATGAACATCGAGGAGGCAAAAGGCTTGCTGGAGCAATACAAAAAATTGCTGGGAAGCCGTTCCATTCAAATTGATATTATGCCTGTACAAGGCTTAAAGCAGGAGGTTGCAAAGAGCAGCCAATGGACGGCGCAGCAATTCGGTTATGAAGCTGAGTTTGACGAAGTACTTAAAGCTTTGGACCAATTAAACAGGGGTTCCATATGGGAACGTGCCGAGTATCGCTATCATTTTCCAAAAAGCTTCCCTATGACGCAAAAATGGGATCAATACCTGTTCGAAACGCTGCTGCGCCAACAGTGGGGATGGATGGAGAAGGATCAGCCTGTAGATGCCAAAAGAATTATTACTGATGATGACACTGTGCTGTATGAGCCGCATAAAAATGCATTCAGGCTAAATGTCCAGGAGGTTGCCCAGCAGTTGTCCGTATGGATGATCGAGCCGTTGAATGAGGACAACGATGAGCAAGCGAAAACAAAGAATAATACAAGCGGCAGCAAACTTCCGCCTCTTGTAAATGCAAGCTTCCATTCCGTGCTCCCGGTCGAAGAAATCGAGCCTGAAGTAACGGTAGAAAGCCTTAAAGAACTAGGCTTGGACAGAGTCATTATGTCGTTTTCGACAGAATTTTTAACGAGCGGCGAAGGAAGAGCCTATAACGTTACGGCGGCCGCCAGTGTACTGCATGATTGGCTGCTCGAGCCGGATGAGGAATTTGCCTATAGCACCTTAGTGAAAAAGCTGGAGGAGCAATTTACTTTAAAGGAAGCACCTGTTATATTAAATGGCAAGTTTGTGCCGGGAGTAGGCGGAGGGATATGCCAAGTATCCAGCACTCTTTATCAAGCCGTGCTCCGCAGCGGCCTTACGATCGTTGAACGGCGCAACCATTCCCTTCCGGTTGCCTATATGCCGCTTGGGCATGATGCAACCTATGCAGGGGATGCGATAGACTTTCGCTTTCGCAATTCTACTGGCAAGCAGCTTTTAATACGCACGCATGTCGAAAATCGCAAGCTTACCGTTAAGCTAATCGGAACGATGCCCAGCAATGAACGCTACGAAATCGAATCTAGTACGGTTAAAACTGTTTCGCCAGAAGTCGTACGCACTCTTAACCCTAACCTTGCACCTGGCAAAACGGTTACTAAGGATGCCGGCAAGCAGGGCTATGTTGTAGAAACCTACCGTATCCTGCTGCGTGACGGCAAGGAGGTATCGCGCGAACGCGTGTCTCGGGATACTTACCGCGCACAGCCTGTTATCATTGAATATGGACCTAATGCTCCAGTGCCGGGCAATCCGGTTCAAACCTCTCGAATTGTCACGCCTTCTCCTGAAGCAACTCCTTCACCATTAAACCAAACACGGACAGAAACAAACGGCGGTCTGCTGGAGGACGGCATATAATTATATCTGCAGAAGGATATATAAGAACAAGTTTATTGTGAAAACTTATAATTTGAAAAAAGTCGTATGGATCCTTTAATGGATTCATACGACTTTGCTTTTATTAATTGCTGCGTTCCGTATATTCTATTACCCAAGCAGCAGTCGCTTCGGCAGCCGACTCCGCGCGAGCGATAGCTTCAAGCACCTGCGGCTTCGCTGTTCCGCCGTAAACATTGCGGGCGTTGACAACTTGCTCCGGCTGAAGCACGTCATAGATGCGGTCATCGAACAGCTCGGAAAATTGCTTGAATTCATCCAGCGTCAAATCAAGCAAATATTTGTTTTGCTGAATGCAGTAAAGCACCGTTTTGCCGATAACCTCATGCGCTTGGCGGAAAGGCATGCCCTTGCCGACTAGGAAATCAGCTATATCTGTCGCATTAGAGAAGTCCTGATTGACGGCTTGGCGCATACGGTCCTTGTTCACCTTCATCGTTGCAACCATTGGCGCAAACAATTGAAGCGCACCTTGCATCGTCTTCACGGTATCGAACATGCCTTCTTTGTCTTCCTGCATGTCCTTGTTATACGCTAGCGGAAGCGACTTCAGCACTGTAAAAAGGCCCATCAGATTGCCATACACGCGTCCAGTTTTACCTCGGACAAGCTCCGGCACATCGGGATTTTTCTTTTGCGGCATAATGCTGCTGCCTGTGCAGAACGCATCATCAAGCTCGACAAAATTAAACTCTGTGCTGGACCACATAATAAGCTCCTCGCTCAAGCGAGACAAATGCATCATAATGATAGAGGCATGCGATAAGAACTCCAATATAAAATCTCGATCGCTTACTGCGTCAAGGCTGTTTTCATAAACACGGTCAAATTTAAGCTGGCTCGCTACAAAATGACGATCGATCGGGAACGTCGTTCCCGCAAGCGCTCCTGCACCAAGCGGAAGTACATTAATACGCTTGTAGCTATCCTGCAAGCGCTCGATATCGCGTCCAAACATCGACACATACGCCATCATATGATGGGCAAACAAAATCGGCTGTGCGCGCTGCAAATGCGTATATCCAGGCAGAATAGTGTCGGCATTTGCCTTAGCCTGCTCGATCAAAGCAGACTGCAGTTTATACAGCATGTCGACGAACTCTACTACACGCTTGCGAAGCCAAAGATGCATATCGGTTGCCACCTGATCATTACGGCTTCTGCCCGTATGCAGCTTGCCGCCTACGCTGCCAACATCATCGATAAGCGCCTTCTCAATATTCATATGAATATCTTCATCGCCAATCGTGAACTCGATATCGCCAGCCTTCACACGCTCAAGCACGCGCTGCAAGCCTGCTTTAATCGTTTCCACATCCTCAACAGGCAATATCCCTTGCTTGCCAAGCATCGTCACATGGGCCAGACTGCCTTCAATATCCTCTTCAGCCAGTTCCTTGTCAAACATGATGGATGCTGTATATTCTTCAACCAGCTGGTCCGTTTTTTTCGTAAACCGGCCGCCCCATAATTTACTCATTCCAAGCTCTCCCTTCCGGACGCAAGGGACGGAAGCCGCATATGCGCTTTATCAAGCGGCATAGTCAGCTTCCGTCACATTCCGGCTAATTAGTTTTTGCTTTGCTCTACGCCTGAGGATACTTTCAAGCGAAGGGCATTCAGGTTAATAAAGCCTGTTGCATCGCCTTGATCGTAAGCCTGTGAAGGATCTGCTTCCATTGTAGCAATATCCGGGTTGTACAGGCTGACAGGGCTCTTCACGCCCGCACCGATTACATTGCCTTTATATAGCTTCAAGCGGACAACCCCGCTCACATTTTTCTGGGATTCTGTTACTAGTGCCTGCATAGCCAGACGCTCTGGCGCAAACCAGAAGCCATTGTATACAAGCTGGCTGTACTTGGCAATTAGAGAATCGCGAAGATGCATAACCTCACGGTCCATCGTCAAGGACTCCATTTTACGATGAGCGGTGAAAAGAATAGTTCCGCCTGGTGTTTCATATACGCCGCGGCTCTTCATGCCTACAAAGCGGTTTTCGACCATATCAACGCGTCCGATACCGTGTTTGCCGCCAAGCTCATTAAGCTTCTCCATCACTTGAAGAGGGTTCATTTGCTCGCCATTGATTGCGGTGCAATTCCCTTTGTCGAACGTCAATTCGATATACTCCGCTTGATCAGGAGCACGCTCTGGCGATACGCTAAGCACATACATCGCTTCATTTTCTTCTGAGCTTGGATCGAACCAAGGATCTTCAAGCATGCCGCTCTCAAAGCTGATATGCAGCAAGTTGCGGTCAGTCGAATAAGGCTTCGCTGCAGAAGCAGTTACTGGAATGCCATGCTTTTCAGCGTATGCAATCATCTCTGCACGGCCAGGGAATTGCTCACGGAAAGACTCAAGGCGCCAAGGAGCAACCACTTTAATTTCCGGAGCAAGCGCCGCCGCGTTAAGCTCAAAACGAACCTGGTCGTTACCTTTGCCTGTTGCGCCATGCGCAATCATAGTCGCGCCTTCTGCGCGAGCAATTTCAACCATGCGCTTCGCAATCAGCGGACGAGCAATAGACGTACCTAGCAAATATTGGCCCTCATACAAAGCTCCTGCCTGGAACATTGGGAAAATGAAATCTTTTGCGAATTCTTCCGTCAAATCATCAATATAAACCTTGGAAGCACCAGTTGCCAGCGCCTTTGCCTCCAGCCCGTCAAGCTCTTCCTTTTGGCCGATATCGGCTGTGAAAGCGATGATCTCAGCATCATAGGTTTCTTTTAGCCATTTCAAAATAATAGATGTATCCAAGCCGCCGGAATAGGCGAGTACTATTTTTTGTTTTGCCATATTCGTTACTTCCCTTCTAAATTGAATGGTCAACCTCTACGAATCATTAGGACATAATCGCTGCCATAATCGCTTTTTGTGCATGCAGGCGATTTTCGGCCTGATCGAAAATAATGGAATGATCGCCATCGATAATACCTTCGCTTACTTCCTCGCCACGATGTGCAGGCAAGCAATGCATAAACAGATAATCCGGCTTTGCGTATTTCACAAGCTCCTCATTCACTTGATAAGCAGAGAATGCAATCTCGCGTTCCTTCTGCTCCGCCTCTTGCCCCATGCTGGCCCATACATCCGTATAGATAACGTCAGCATCTGCAATAGCTTCCTTCGGATCGCGGTATACCGTTACCGTAGAACCGGTTTCTGCTGCATTTGCTTGTGTTTGCTTAACCAAATCAGCATCCGGCTCATAGCCCTCCGGCGTTGCAATTGCAACGTGCATGCCAAGCTTGGCTCCGCCCATCATAAGCGAATGAACGACATTGTTGCCATCGCCTACATATGCGATTTTAATTCCTTCCAAACGCCCTTTTTTCTCCAAAATCGTCTGATAGTCCGCAAGCGCCTGGCAAGGGTGAGAAAGATCAGTCAGTCCGTTAATAACGGGAATAGTTGCGCCGCGCGCCAGCTCTACTACATTACGGTGAGCAAAGGTGCGAATCATAATGCCGTCCAAGTAACGGGATAGCGTCTGTGCTGTATCCCAAATCGTTTCACCGCGTCCAAGCTGCAAGTCGTTGCCGCTTAGGAACAAACCTTGACCGCCTAGCTGATACATGCCAACCTCGAAGGATACGCGCGTACGAGTCGACGATTTTTCAAAAATCATGCCGAGCGTTTTGCCTTTGAGCGGGTGATAGATTTCTCCGGCCTTTTGTTTTGTTTTTAAATCAATAGCTAGATCGATAAGGTAACGAATCTCTTCCGGCTTATAGTCGACCAGCATTAAAAAATCGCGCCCTTTCAAGCTTTGGGCCATCTCTTCATTCAAAAATTGCATGATTCTGCCTCCCTTTCACTGCGCAGCTATATGGAAGCCTCGATCCGTATAAGCTGCTGCGAACAACGTCACTGTGCTGCCGCTTCATCTATTAATTTCACTAAAATTTGTACTGCTGTATCAATTTCATCATTTGTAACTAGCAGATTCGGAAGCAGACGAAGCACATTAGGACCGGCAGTAATAATAAGAAGACCCTCATTCTGAGCCTTTACTACAATATCACCAACAGGTGCTTTGCAAGCTATACCTACAAGCAGACCTAATCCGCGTACCTCTTCCACAAAAGAATTGCCAGCCAGCTTCTCGCGCAGCTGACCCATTAAATAATCGCCTTGCTTAGCGGCGTTAGCCGGTATATTCTCTTCCACCATTGTCTCAATCGTCGCTTTCACCACTGCCGTAGCAATCGGTGTTCCGCCAAAGGTGGAGCCGTGACTGCCGGCGCTAAAGCCTTCGCGCAGCTCTTCCTTGGCAACCATTGCGCCCACAGGGAAGCCGCTGCCAAGCCCTTTGGCCAATGTGAAAATATCTGGTTCAATGCCATAATGCTCATGAGCAAACAACTTGCCCGTACGGCCCATGCCGGTTTGAATTTCATCTACAATCAGCAGGATGCCTTCCTTCTTGCATAATGCGGCAAGCCTATTCAAATAATCGGCATCAACCGGATGAATGCCGCCTTCCGCTTGAACGAGCTCCAGCATAACGGCAGCAGTCTGGTCGCTTATTGCACTTTCCAGCACTGCATAATCATTAAGAGGAATCGTTTTGAAGCCGCCTGGAAGCGGCGCAAAGCCTTCCTTCACCTTTGCCTGGCCAGTTGCTGTCAAAGTAGCCAGCGTACGGCCGTGGAAGGATTGCTCGAAGGTTATAATTTCAAAGCGCCCGTTCTGCTTAACAAGCTGCTGATAACGGCGGGCAAGCTTGATTGCCGCTTCATTCGCTTCCGCTCCAGAGTTGCAGAAAAATACCGCGTCGCCGCAGCTATTGTCCGTAATCAGCTTGCCTGCTTCCTGCTGATTCGGGATTTGAAACAAATTGGAAACATGCCATAGCTCATCAAGCTGCTTGTTCAAAGCTTCCTTGATGCGCGCAGGTGCATGGCCTAGATTCGTAACGGCAATACCGCTCATAAAATCCAAATACTTTTTGCCCTGATCGTCCCACAGCCAGCTGCCTTCTCCCTTGACTAAAGCAAGCGGGAATCTGGCGTAGGTAGGAAGCAACGCTTCAGCAGCCGTTTTCTCTGTTGACATTACTCTTCTCCGCCCTTCTTATCTAATAATGCGTGTGCCGACTCCGCCCTCACGTACCGCTTTGGTCAACACTCCCGGCTCTTGGCCGCTTACAATGACAACTTCTCGCACCTTGCCTTGAATACACTGTATAGCAGCGCGAACCTTCGGAATCATACCGCCGTATATATCGCCCGAGACGATCATTTCCTCAATTTGCGCAACAGTTACGACAGGCAGAGTAACAAGCTCGCCATCTATTTTTTTCATAATGCCCGGCACATCAGTTACGACAATCATCCGTTCTACATCGAGAAAAGAAGCAACCGCGCCCGCAGCTGTATCCGCGTTAATATTGTAGCGCTGACCTTCCCCGTCAATACCGATTGGAGCAATGACTGGGATATACCCCATCTTCATAATGCCCTCAATAATTGCCGATTCAACTGCAACCACATCGCCTACAAAGCCAACCTCGTTCGCATTGGCAACTGGTTTAGCTATAATTAAACGTCCGTCAACGCCAGAAAGTCCGAGCGCTTTCGCTCCATTTTGCTCGATTTTGCGAACAATCTCCTTATTAATGCGGCCAGCAAGCACCATCTCTACGACATCCAATACGGCATCGCTAGTTTTGCGAAGGCCATTCACAAACTCACTTTCGATACCAAGCTTCGTCAGCGTCTCAGATATAGCCGGACCGCCGCCATGGACAATTACAGGCTTGATTGCATCCTGCTGCAATGCGCGCAGCTCATCGAAGAAACTGTCCGGCAATGCTGCAAGCGTGCTTCCGCCGCACTTCATTACAAACCGCTGCTCCACGTTCCAATCCCCCGTTCAACATGCAACTCACTTAGTTTTTACATTTTATTAAATAATATTAAGTTCGATATGCCGCATTGATACGAACATAATCATAAGTCAAATCGCAGCCCCAAGCTGTCGCCTGGCCATCTGCCATATGCAAATCTACATTGATGACTACTGTATCGCCCTTCAAATATTCTAAAGCCAGATCCTCATCAAATTTAATAGGGCGTGATTGCTCAAGCGTCATAATAGAGCCCAAAGCAATATCTACGGTAGCCGGGTTAACCGTCTGACCGGAACGTCCAATCGCGGCAATAATACGGCCCCAATTCGCATCTGCGCCAAATACGGCTGATTTTACGAGAGAAGAGCCTACAATTGTTTTGGCGATTGCTTGAGCTGCTTGATCATTAGCAGCACCGCGGACATTAACCTCAACAAGCTTGGTTGCTCCTTCTCCATCGCGAGCGATCGCTTTGGCCAAATACTCGCACACATAGGTCAAAGCCGCCGCAAAAGCATCCCAAGCCGGATGGGCAGCTGTCAGTTCATTATTGTCCGCAAGACCGCTAGCCATAGCTACCAGCATATCATTTGTGCTAGTATCGCCATCCACAGTAATCATATTAAAGGTCAAATCCGTCGCTTGGCGCAGCAGCTGCTCAAGCGCTGTGCTGCCTATCTTGGCATCTGTAGTAACGAAGCCAAGCATAGTGGCCATGTTAGGCGCAATCATGCCGGAGCCTTTCGCCGCGCCTGAAATATGAACGACCTGACCGTCTATTTCCAGCTTCACGCAAATCATTTTTTGAACTAAATCCGTAGTCAGAATCGCTTGGCAAAAATGCTCGGAAGCTTCCATTCCGACATGCAATTGATCTTTAAGCGTATCAATACCGCTGCGCAGTTTATCCATCTTGAGCGGCTCGCCAATGACGCCTGTCGACGCAACGGCAACCTGCTCAGACGACACGCCGATTGCTTCGGCAAAACGATTGCGCATCTCAAAAGCATCCTCTTCGCCTTGCTTGCCTGTGCAAGCATTCGCATTGCCGCTGTTTACGATGACAGCGCGCAGCAAGCCGCCGCTGCCTATGCTTTGCTTTGTAACAAGAATAGGCGCGGCTTGAAATACATTGAGCGTATATACGCCTGCTGCTGCAGCCGGCACCTCGCATACAATAGCGCCTAAATCATGGCGTGTAGATTTCTTCAAGCCGCAATGCAAGCCGCCTGCGCGGAAGCCTTTTGGCGACGTTACCGAACCGTCTTCAACAATTGAAAATAATGCCTGCTGCTGTCCCATTTTGGAATCTTGTCCCTTCTATCCTATAATGCTTTTCTTATGGATAAGCAGGAACGAATTGCAGACCTAGCGACTCATCCCAGCCCATCATTAGATTTAAGTTTTGAATCGCTTGCCCTGCTGCACCTTTTACGAGGTTATCTATAACAGAAATGATCGTTACGCGATTTGTGCGCGCATCATAATCAAAGCCGATATCACAATAGTTGGAGCCCCAAACTTCCTTTGTAGATGGCCATTGACCCGCAGGTCTGATTCTTACAAAGCTGCGGCCTTCATAGAAGCCTTTGTACATATCTATAAAGTCCTGTGTGCTGTGCTCGCCTTGCACCGTTGCATAAATGGTCGACATAATACCGCGAGTCATCGGCACTAAATGAGTAGAAAAAGTCGTCACAACCGGCTTGCCCGCTGCATCGGACAATACCATCTCGATTTCAGGCACATGCTGATGCTTATTCAGCTTGTAAGCTTTGAAATTTTCATTAAGCTCCGAATAGTGAGTGCCAAGAGAAACGCCCCTTCCCGCGCCGGATACCCCGGACTTGGCATCAACAATAATAGAAGCAGGATCAATCCAGCCTGCTTTGACTGCCGGAACAAGACCAAGCAGCGTAGCTGTCGGATAGCAGCCAGGATTGGAAATAAAGGAAGCCCCTTTTACATTTTCACCATAGATTTCAGATAATCCGAAAACAGCCTGGCTTAAGTATGGCTCCTGTGCTGCAGGCTTTTTATACCACTCTTCGTACACCGCCGTATCCTTCAAGCGGAAATCGCCCGAAAGATCGATAACTTTAAGCCCTGCCTCCAAAAACTGCGGCGCAATTTTTGAAGCTACTCCAGCAGGCGTTGCCAAAAATACAACATCTGCTTTCGTTTTAATCAAAGCAGGATCCACATCATCAAGCAGCTCCTCACGAATATTGATCAAATGAGGAAATCCGTCCGTAAACGGCGTGCCCGCACTGGACGAAGAGATTAAAGATGTAATCTCTGCCTGCGGATGTGAAGCTAGCAAACGAATCAGCTCCACTCCGCCATAACCTGTTGAACCGACAATAGCTACTCCTAATTTCTTGCTCATGTCCCTCTCTCCCATCCGGATTGACAGCTGCTTCAGCTTTAGCCGAATCAGCCGCTTCTTCATCTATAATTAAACAGCCTGTTTGAACTATTATCACTAAATTATAATTGTACAACATTCCGCACTTGATGGAAATATCGATTCGTGTAGATAATCAACTCTCCTGTATATTGTATTATTATACATCCGGTCACATATTAATACAATGTTTGTTTATGGCGATATTGTATTCATTTCGCGCCGTAAATAACACCTTTCATACTTTAATACTGTCAAATATTGACCGCGACTTAGACGGCTTTGTGTGAATTTTCGTATATAATCGCTCTATTTGACCGCGACCTCAGCCGTTTTGTATGGTTTTCCGTATATAATTGCCCATTTGGTAATAAACTTCGGCAATAAAAAACAGCCCCCGAAAAGCAAACCACATAATGGTTTTACTTTTCGAAGGCTGCAATTTATCCTAGCCGAGGCTATTATTAATCGTGCTTGATCTGGCTGCGCAAATATCCATCGATAAACATATCCAAATCTCCGTCCATCACAGCGCCAACATTGCCTGTCTCGACTGAAGTGCGGTGATCCTTCACCATGCTGTAAGGATGGAACACGTAGGAGCGAATTTGGCTACCCCATGCAATATCGGACTGCTCGCCGCGAATTTCCGCAAGCTGCTTCGCCTGCTCCTCAATCTTGCGCTCGTAAAGCTTGGAGCGAAGCATCTTCATCGCGCGATCACGGTTGGCAATCTGTGATCGCTCCTGCTGACAGGCCACGATAATACCGGTTGGAATATGCGTAATTCTGATTGCCGACTCCGTTTTATTAACGTGCTGTCCGCCTGCTCCGCTGGCGCGGTACGTATCTACCTTCAAGTCTTCCGTGCGAATCTCAATTTCGATGGAATCATCGATTTCGGGCATAACATCACAGGAAACGAAGGAAGTATGACGACGGCCATTGGAATCAAACGGCGAAATGCGCACCAAACGATGAACGCCCTTTTCTGCTTTCAAATAGCCGTATGCGTTATAGCCCTTAATCAGCATCGTCACACTTTTGATGCCTGCTTCATCACCTGGCAAATAATCAAGCAGCTCCACCTTGAAGCCGCGCTTCTCTGCCCAGCGCGTATACATCCGGTACAGCATCAGGCCCCAGTCCTGTGATTCTGTACCGCCCGCGCCCGGATGAAGCTCCAAAAAAGCATTCATCCGGTCATATGGCTGGTTGAGCAATAGCTGCAGCTCAAAGGCGCTTACCTGCTCATGGAGCGCATGCACGCCGCTGGCAAGCTCACCCTCCAGCGATTCATCGCCTTCTTCTTCCGCCAGCTCCAGCATCATCTGCAAATCCTCAAGCTCGTTATTCAGGCGATCGTACTGCTCTACAACAGATTTAATCGCGTTCAGCTCGCTAATAATGCCTTGTGCGCGATCATTGTCATCCCAAAAATCAGGCGCACTCATTTTTTCCTCAAAATTAGCAATCATCTCCTGCTTCAGATCGAGGTCAAAGAGACCCCCTGAGCTCTTGGAGACGCTTTGCCATTTCGCGCAATTCTTGCTTTACCGTAATATCGATCATAGCTTCCGCTTCTCCTCAAAATAAATTGCTTATTGTCCGTGGCAGAATTTATACTTTTTGCCGCTGCCGCATGGGCATGGATCATTGCGTCCTATACGCTCTTCACGCTTGACCGGACGCTTTTCCTGCGTTTCTCCGCCGCCGCTTGTCGAAGTCGTCTGTCCCTTCACAACCTCTTGGCGCTCCAGGTTGCTCTCGACGCGAGCCTTCATAATATATTTGGAAACTTCCTCTTGAATGCTTTCGATCATTTCTTTGAACATCTCAAAGCCTTCAAATTGATATTCGCGAAGAGGATCTGTTCCGCCGTAAGCGCGCAAGTGAATACCTTGACGCAGCTGATCCATCGCATCGATATGATCCATCCATTTGCTGTCTACTGCGCGAAGCACAACAACCTTTTCGAATTCACGCATCATCTCTTCGCCAAGCTCTTGCTCGCGCTGATCGTAGTATGCCACTACCTTTTCCTTAATCAGCTCAACAATTTCTTCCTTCTCTTTGCCCCATAGATCATCTCGTGTAATCGAACCTTCCTCAAGGAAAGTAGCATGCACATAATCTACAATGGACTGCAAATCCCATTCTTCCGGGATATCCTCGACACAATGCGCTTCTACGATCTTCTCGATAGTCGGCACAAGCATATCCATAACTTCAGCACGAATATTGTCTGACTCCAAAATCGCACGGCGCTGCTTGTAAATAACTTCACGCTGCTGATTCATAACATCGTCATATTGCAAAACAACTTTACGCGTATCGAAGTTGCTGCCCTCTACGCGCTTCTGAGCGGACTCAACCGCGCGGGAGATCATACGGCTTTCAATCGGCTGATCCTCTTCGAGGCCAAGACGATCCATCATTGTCATAATATTCTCAGAGCCGAAACGACGCATCAGCTCATCCTCAAGCGACAAGTAAAACTGCGAGGAACCTGGGTCGCCCTGACGGCCAGCACGACCGCGCAGCTGATTATCGATCCGTCTGCTCTCATGACGCTCAGTACCGATAATATGCAGACCGCCCAGATCAGGAACAGAATCTCCAAGAAGAATATCCGTACCGCGGCCAGCCATATTGGTAGCTATCGTTACCGAGCCAGCCTGGCCTGCGCGAGAAATAATTTCCGCTTCCTCCGCATGGAACTTTGCATTGAGCACCTTGTGCGCTACTCCGCGACGGCGGAGCATATCGGATAGCTTTTCAGAATTTTCAATGGATATTGTACCAACCAGCACAGGCTGATTATTGCCGTGACGCGTCACAATTTCCTCAACAACAGCCTTGAACTTGCCGTTTTCACTCTTGTAGACAACGTCTGGCATATCTTTGCGGATCATTGTACGATTCGTCGGAACCTGAATAACATCAAGACCGTAAATACGGCGGAATTCTTCTTCCTCCGTCTTAGCTGTACCCGTCATGCCAGCCAGCTTGCGGTACATACGGAAATAGTTCTGGAACGTAATCGTTGCCAGCGTCATGCTTTCATTTTGCACCTTAAGCTGTTCTTTTGCCTCAATTGCCTGATGAAGACCATCGCTATAACGGCGGCCGGACATGAGACGTCCTGTAAATTCATCGACAATAACGACCTCATCTTCCTGCACAACATAATCGACATCGCGCTTCATAATAACATGAGCTTTTAATGCTTGCTGAATATGGTGATTAACGGTCACGTTAGCATGATCAAACAGGTTTTCAATGTGGAAGGCACGTTCTGCTTTCTCTACACCCGCTTCTGTCAAAATAACATTGCGAAGCTTCACATCAACCGTATAGTCCTCATCTTGTTTCAAACGGCTGACAAAACGGTCAGCTGAATGATACAGCTCTGTAGACTTTGCGGCTTGTCCGGAAATAATAAGCGGCGTACGCGCTTCATCTATTAGAATGGAGTCAACCTCGTCAATAATAGAGAAGTACAGCGGTCTTTGAACCATCTGTTCTTTGTAAAGCACCATATTATCGCGCAAGTAATCGAATCCAAATTCATTATTTGTACCATAAGTAATATCGCATGCGTATGCTGCCTGCTTCTCATCATGAGACAAGCCATGCAGATTGCAGCCAACAGTCATGCCAAGGAAATTGTAAAGCTGGCCCATTATTTCACTGTCGCGCTGAGCCAAATAATTGTTAACCGTTACAACGTGAACGCCTTTGCCCAAAAGCGCGTTCAAGTAAACAGGCAAGGTGGCAACTAATGTTTTACCTTCCCCTGTCTTCATCTCCGCAATCTTGCCTTCATGCAGCACCATGCCGCCCAGCAGCTGTACATCAAAATGCCTCATGCCAAGCGTACGTTTGGACGCTTCACGCACAGTAGCAAAAGCTTCTGGCAAAAGCTTATCCAACTCCTCACCTTTCTCGATACGTGCTTTGAATTCGTCCGTCTTCGCTCGCAAAGCATCATCCGATAGGGCTGTGAATTTAGATTCCATCGCGTTTATTTCTTCCACTGTACGAAGCAGTCGTTTTACCTCGCGTTCGTTTGCATCACCGAAAATCTTCTTTACAAGTCCGAGCATGGTTTTCCCCTTTCACAGTTAGGCCTCTTTGTTTATAATTATCAGCGTTTCTTCTTAAAATATAAGAATGTATAACAATTATATACATGATTATCCTTATATTTATACGAGAAAGCCGTGCGCCCTAGTCAATGACGCCGATGCGTTTCTTCTTATTTGCTTTAAATTGTAACAGTTTGTAGACGGTGCCGCAATGTATCAATTCTCATATTACTGCCCTTTATTCCATCATTTGCATATATCTGCTGCTATAATCACAGGAAAGCCCTGCTCCGCAAGGGGGCAGGGCTGGTTTATTGTATTATGTCTCACCTATTAACCTTGCTCAATAAGTCCGTACTTCCCGTCATTGCGCCTGTAGACTACGTTGACTTCCTTGTTGTCTGCATTGGCAAAGACGAAAAAGTTATGTCCAATCATATTCATCTGCAGAATAGCTTCCTCTACATCCATTGGCTTAAGTGTAAAACGCTTCGTGCGAACAAGCTCCAGCTCATCTTCTTCCAGCACGCTTACTGCAGAACCTTCCTCCCTAAACAGGGTCTTTATGCCAGTGCCTTGGCGGAATTTGCGGTTGATTTTGGTTTTATGCTTTCTAATTTGCCGTTCCAGCTTGTCAACAACGACATCTATTGAAGCATACATATCCTCGCTTTTCTCTTCAGCTCTTAGCATAGTGCCAGTGCCAACCATTGGAATGGTCACTTCTACCGTATGCTGCCCTTTCGTTACGGATAGTGTTACGTTAATTTCGGAGGCGACTGATGCTTCAAAATATTTCTCCAGTCGGCTGAGTTTCTTTTCGACGTAGTCTCTCAATGCTTCTGTTACCTGAAAGTGTTGACCTCGAACGTTGTACATCATGGGGCACTCCTCCTTTACATGTTCTTATTATATCATATGTTCTTAGCTTGTACAAAAGAGTTTTTTATTTATTTTAAATTTTCTGAAAACTTATGAAGATGCTGTGACGGACAAGGATAAATGATTTCACCGTCCTCTGGAAAGACACGTTTACCAATGAAATATAGGAACAAATATGAGGTGAACACATGTACTTTCTTATATAAAAAAATAAAAAAAAGCCGGACTCGGCCGGCAGAAGCAATAAAGGATCTATTATATTTTTATCTTCCCCGTCTGCCGCGAGAAGAATTAGAGCGGTTAGGGTAGCCGTTATATTCAGCAAATTCGTGTTTAACTGTATAGGTGCACATATGTTTCGGAATTGGCACGCAAATATGCTTATTGACGATTTCAATAGGGTGAATGACAGGTACAATTTGCGGATGATAAATATTTTTAACATACGTAGTCGGTTCTGTAGAAATAGGGCTTACAGGCGGGCAACAGGAACACTTGTTGTAATAAATATGAATCAACTCCTTTCTGCTGAACTAATGTCATCATATGAGCATGACAAATATCGTGCCTGTACATTTGCCATGTATGAGGCTAAAAAATTGTCTCAAGGATAAACGGCTCCGCCGTCCTTTGGAATGCCGTTTACCGATGAATGATAAGAAGAACCGCTTGTTTCCCCCTTCGATTGTCTTCGTTTTTTCCAATATTTTTATAATTACTATATAAGGCTTTCCCTTACTTTAGCCATGTACAGCAAGTTCGCGTTAAATGAAAGGCTTGACGGACACACTTCACTTCCTTTATGATACTTTCAATCCTAATTATTATTTTATTTTTTACAGCTCGCTGATCATATCTTGAACAATGTGCACGTTTCGTGAATAGAATGAAGAAGCAAGCAACTTACAGCACGTAAATTGTAAAAAGCGATGACGGAGAGAGTAGGCAAAATTGCAAACTGACAGGAACGGCTTGCCACCGACTGAGAGCAGCCGAGCGAGCACTTTGCTGAAGTTCACTCCTGAGCTGGTTTCCCGAGCTGGCCTATGCGCCTTTAAGGAATCCCGTTCCCTGCGTTAAAGGTTCAAGTGAGATTCGACTATAACAGCTCCCCAATAATGGAGTACTGTTCATAGCTGATCTAATAAGGGTGGTACCACGACTCCTCGTCCCTTGCGGCGGGGAGTCTTTTTGCGTCTGGCCAGACCGTGTGAACCGACCCTGCAAATTAACATGGTATAGACAACTAGATAATTAATTAATCCAATATATTTAAAATAAATGATGAAAAGGAGCATGTATGATGAACCAGCCCTCTTTGGCACAATTACGTGGAAAAATCGACGAAATCAACATAAAGCTGCTTGACCTGTTATCGGAAAGAGCTGCGATCGCTTTGCAAATTGGAATGGAAAAGGAAAAACATAACCTGCTGAAGTTCGATCCTGTGCGTGAGCAGCGGATGCTCGATGAGCTGGTTGCCTGCAATAAAGGACCGCTTACGGATGAAGCCGTCCGCCAGCTGTTCAAGCAAATATTCAAAGATTCGCTTAACCTGCAGGAGGTTAAGCAAAAGAAGCCTCTGCTCGTAAGCCGCATGGCAAAGCAAGAGGACACAGCGGTCACCCTCGGAGATACAATAATTGGAGGCCAATCCCCGGTCATGATTGCCGGCCCGTGCTCTGTAGAAAGCTATGAGCAGGTACGCGAGGTTGCAGCTGCACTGAAGAAAGCTGGTGTAACCGTTATGCGCGGAGGAGCTTTCAAGCCGCGTACCTCGCCGTATGATTTCCAGGGCCTTGGCATTGAAGGCTTAAAAATTTTAAAAGAGGTTTCTAAAGAATTCGGACTCCAAACGATTAGCGAAATCGTTGACCCTGCGCACATAGAGCTGGCCTGCGAATATATTGATGTTATTCAAATTGGCGCTCGCAACATGCAGAACTTCGAGCTGCTAAAAGCCGCAGGCGACGTACGCAAACCAATTCTGCTTAAACGCGGGCTGGCTGCAACGATCGATGAATTCATCCATGCTGCCGAATATATAGTCTCACGCGGCAACAACGAGGTCATGCTGATTGAACGCGGCATCCGCACCTATGAAAAAGCAACGCGCAACACGCTCGATATTTCAGCTGTGCCGATCTTGAAGCAGGAGAGCCATCTGCCTGTGCTGGTCGATGTTACCCATTCCACCGGCCGCAAAGACATCCTGGCCCCTTGCGCCAAAGCGGCTCTTGCGGCAGGTGCTGACGGCATAATGGTCGAAGTGCATCCTAATCCTGCGGTAGCTTTGTCCGATGCAGCTCAACAGCTTAATATTCCAGAGTTCGAGCGTTTCATGAGCGATGTAAGAGCGTCAGGCTTGCTGAAGCAAGCTGCGTCTAGCGGCGTTTAGCAATTCCCTTTCTTAAAAACAAGCAGCCTTTCCCCGCTTAAACAGAGAAAGGCTGCTTGTTCAATTAGGCTAGTAAACGCTATTCTTTCCCTGCTTCTGACAGAACTAGTACCTTCGGGTAACCAAAAACTTTCCCCTTTATACACAACCGGTATGCACTGTTGCACTGATTTCTCTTATTATTTCTGTTCCTTTGCTTCATCAGTGAACATGACTATCCCAAGCGCAGTTAAGCCGTTTATTCTGAATCAAAAAAAAGCCCCGGTTTCCCGAGGCTCTGTGTTTACCAGCAATAATTATTGTACCATCTATGTTTCGGCCATTAGAACCGGATGATTACAATTTTACTACGTTTGCAGCTTGTGGACCGCGTGCGCCTTCAACAATATCGAATTCAACTTCTTGACCCTCTTCAAGAGTTTTGAAGCCGTCAGTTTGGATTGCTGAGAAGTGAACAAATACGTCTCCGCCTTGCTCAGACTCGATGAATCCATAACCTTTCTCTGCGTTAAACCATTTTACTTTACCTTGCATGTGCAAACATTCCCTTCATCTTCAAATACTGTGAGGCAGTTTGATGTGGCCCACAATTCGACTATACCAAGCCTAATTGGAATTGTCAAACAATTTCTTGAAAGCGAATACAATTGTTATATATATTGATTGTTGACGATAAATTTAGGATGAACAAATAACGCTAACACACTTCATAGCATTCTTCAATTTTAATAAATTATGATAAATAACCTTTACCAACAAAAAACACCTGCCACAGATTGCTCTGCATCAAGTGCTTCATTAGGAACTATACATTTTTCTTATACTACATTTTTTTATACATGTTATATACCTCTTGAATAGCTTCTATGACATCCTTAACATCCTGGTCAGTCATTTTTGGAAACAGAGGAATACTAATACATGTATTATAGTAATGCTCGGCTTGCTCATGTAATTCATTGTGATAGCCATTCTGTCTATAATAAGGCTGCTGATATACCGGAATATAATGAACATTAACTCCGATATTCATTTGTCTCAGCTGCTCAAAAATAGTACGACGGTCAACGGTAAAATACTCAGGCTCAAACCTAAGAACGTATAAATGCCAGCTAGAATTTGATTCCAGCGACTGATAAGGAATAACCAAACCAGTATACTGCTGAAACACTTCTGTATACTGTTGTGCAATTTCTCTTCGTCTTGCTACAAAAGAATCCAGCTTGCTAAGCTGTGAAAGCCCAAGTACAGCTTGAATATCTGTCATCCTATAATTATAGCCGAGTTCCTGCATCTCATAATACCAAGGGCCTTCATTATTCGATATCTGGTGAGGATCCCTCGTTATCCCATGGCTTCGGAATAATAAAAGCTTTTGGTAGTATTCACTATTATTCGTCACGATGACCCCGCCTTCACCCGTTGTAATATGCTTCACAGGATGAAAGCTGAACATCGTCATATCTGCTATAGCTCCTACCTTTTGATTTCTATATGAAGCGCCTAGGGAATGAGCAGCGTCCTCAATAACGACCAAATTGTGCCTTCTGGCGATATCCATAATAGAATCGAGATCAGCAGGTTGGCCAGTAAGATCAACAGGGATAATAGCCTTTGTCTTCGATGTAATCTGCTTATTAACAGAAGCAGGGTCTATATTATATGTATCTCCTTGAATATCCGCAAATACTGGAGTTCCGCCACAATACAATACACAGTTGCTGCTTGCAGCAAATGTAATAGGCGTTGTGATTACTTCATCGCCGACACCAATGCCAGCAGCGAAACATGCTCCATGCAAGGCTGCGGTTCCATTACTAAATGCAACGGCATAACTTGCACCCACATACTCAGCTATCGCTACTTCAAATTGCTCAATTGACGGTCCTTGTGTAATATAGTTGCCCTTCAGCACATCGACTACTGCAGCAATATCATCATCGTCAATCCATTGTTGGCCATATGGTAATAACGTTGCTCTAATCGTCAATCCCCTGCTATCCATATCATGCTACCCCGTTTCTTCACAGTTGTCACCAGTAACTTTAAAAGCAATCCCAGGTGACAGCTTCACCTTTGCGAATAGATTTGGAAGCCCGCTTCCCTATCACATGATCCAAGTATTTAGTAGGCAAACCAAGTCCCGGACGAATCGCCTTCAAGTGCTCCCTTGAAATAATTTCTCCTTGAGCGGCATCTCGGGCAAAATAAAGCGAGCGACGATGCTTGAGCGATGCCGTCTCCGCTTCCGTTGCTCCGTATTTAATCGCCCCCAGAGCCTGCCACGCTTGCAGCGACTCATGGGTAAGCAGAGCAAATTCTTCCGGTTCCATCGAAAAAGCAGAATCCACTCCCCCATCCGAGCGACGCAGTGTAAAGTGCTTTTCCACTACAACAGCGCCTTGTGCAATTGCCGCTACTGCCACACCGATTCCCATTGTATGATCAGACAAACCTACCGAACATTGGAATAGCTGTGACATATGCGGCAAGGTGCTTAAGTTCGTATTTTCCGGTGTCGCCGGATAAGTACTCGTACATTTCAATAAGATAATATGACTGGCTCCAGCCTTGCGAGCTTCACGCACAGTTTCATCTATTTCCGCAATAGTTGCCATGCCTGTGGATATGATCAATGGTTTACCGGTAGCAGATACCTTGCGAATCAGTTGAATATCTGTATTTTCGAAAGAAGCAATCTTATAAGCTGGTACATTTAATGTTTCCAGAAAATCAACTGCTGTTTCGTCAAAAGGCGTACTAAAAGCAATCATTCCCAGCTCATTGGCACGTGCAAATATTGCCTCATGCCACTCCCAAGGTGTGTATGCCTCTTTGTATAAATTGTAGAGCGACTCACCCTTCCACAGGCTGTTCGGATCTTCTATGAAGAAATCTCCTTCATGAATATCCAACGTCATTGTATCCGCCGTATACGTCTGCAGTTTAATAGCGTCAGCTCCTGCAGCCGCAGCAGCCTCTACTATTGCGAGTGCACGCTCTAACGACTGGTTATGGTTTCCTGACATTTCTGCAATCAAAAAAGGTTTATGTTCCTTGCCGATCCAACGGTTTCCGATCTGAATGCTCATTTGTATGTTCACCTCGTTGTGAAAATGACTATGCGTTCTTCTCTATTACTGATAATATCGGATGAATCCCCTTATTAATTAATGGCTGCATGACTTCCAAACATTTCAAGCTTTTTTCCTTGATCTGTGTCCTATCGTTCAGCAGCTGTTCAAGTGCTGAGAGCACCGTTCCTTCACTTACTACTTCACTTGCGCCCAAATGCCATACCATACCCAGCCGTTCCGCTTCAAGCACCGCTTCAGTCTGGTTGGCAGCCACACTGACCACTAGTGCGGGTACTCCCATAAAAGCCCGCTCCCACAACGATATCCCTCCAGCTCCAATAGCAACATCAACACTGGCCAGAAGCCCTGCCATATCGTTATGTCGAGAATAATAGGTTACATGATCAAGCGGCTGACACATCTTCGCAATCTCTTGTTGTCTTATATTAGCTTGTCCTGCTACTATCGAAAAACGGATATGATCGAAACGGCTCCCTCCGCTCCTAATCGCTGCTATTACTTTCTCTGTCTCGTTGGTAGGATCGCTTCCGCCAAAGTTAACTAAGATATGACAGCAATCGTGCCTGAATCTGACCTCACTCCTGTATTCAAAAAAACTGCTTCGCAGCAAAGTATACGCGGGGCCTAACAGTTTCACACAAGTTTCCGGAACAAGTCCTTGGTATCGTAATTCCATGTCGGGAGCCAGATTCTGATCGAGCAATATATGACAACAATGTCTGCGATTAGCCAAATCATCAATAACCATGAGCTTGCGGCAAGAAGGAAGTAACTGAATTTCCCATTGCTCTCCAAGTTCATAATGATCAACTACTATAAGCTCCAGCTCGTCCACTCCTTGCAAGCCAGCAATGCAGGCCCACGCATCATAAATTTGCTTGCTAGCCTGGTCCTGAATCCGGTCAGCAGATCGTTCATAAAGTGACGCAGATGCCTCTCCTGGGATAAATATTACCTTAAATCCTCTAGCGCTCAGGTCATCTACAATAGTCGCAGGAGCATCATCATTTATCCAGAAATGAATTTTTGCCCGACACCATTTCTGTAACATTTCTGCTAATGTCATGCAACGCATCACATGTCCTAAACCAATATCCGAAGACGCGTTTACTCTTATCCCAACTCGCATAGCCGCCCCACACTTTCAAGTAGTTATAACATATCGATGATTTCTATTAAACTATTTATCTTGCTGTCCGCCTGATAAGATTCCGGTCTGACAGCATGAACGTAGCTACCCCTCATAATCTGAACAGTTCGGAATCCGAGCGGCTTAATACCGACAAAGTCTTTATTCACGTTATCGCCTATGTAGACAATTTCTGCAGCTGCCATATTTTCGCGTTTGGCAATTTGCTGGAAACAATAAGGGGAAGGTTTGGCGTGATGCTTGCCGTATCGATGAGTAATATAACATTTCTTCACTCTACTGTATAAACCTAGCGCCTCCAGCTTTCGATGCTGTGCTTCCTTATGACCGTCCGTAACAATATAGACAGGGTAAGAGGAGAGCTGAGTCAGAACAGCAACTGCATCCGGATAAAGTTCAATTTGCGGCTTATGATGCCTGTACTGCTTAATGCAATCTATAACCCTGCTTCTATTCTCAAGACCATATGCTTGCAGCACTTTATTAAATACTGCTCCTCTGCCTTCAAATTGCAAAGTGTTGTTCATATGAGTAAAGGCATCCTCCTGCGGGATGCCGTATCTTTCATTCAAATATGCAGCTGTCGCCCGAAAACCGCTTTTCACATAAGTCAGCTCATCATAGAGCGTATCATCCATATCAAATACAATTACTTTCATAGCAAATAATCCTCCGGGTGTCTAAGCAGCATTATTTCCCGCTCCGCCCTCTTGAATTCCAGCTGATTGACCGTTATCCCGGCACATTCTTGCATGAACCAGTAAAAACTGTCCAAACCGGCAGCAACGCTTAAAGTCGAGGCTCCTCCAAAACGACAATTGCATTCAATTACATGAAATTGTTCCTTGGCATCTTGAATAACTTGAAACATAATGTGACCATGAAATTCATATAACTCGCTTAGACGCATGCATAATCTCTCCAGCTTCTCATGACGCACCGTCTGTGTAATACGCGATTCTCCGTTAACAACTTGTACCCTCTGTCTCACAACGCTGCCCACTACTTGCCTGTCAGACACATACATGTCCACGCTATATTCTTTTCCTTCAATAAAAGGCTGGATAACAGGATGTTCCATATTACGAATGTAATGATCAAGCCTATCTGCAGAAATCTGAATACCCGCCAACCGCGCCCCAGCTCCAAAACGCTCTTTTACTACATAAGCTTCGTGCTCAAAAGTTATATGACCGATAGTTCTAGGTTCAACAATGCTGTATTCGGCGGCCTCGTACCCAATTTCGTACTGCAAAAACGTTGGAATGGCCGGAAAACCTTCAGTTTGCAGCTTCTTACAAAATAACAACTTGTCCAAACTAAATTGAACAGCGTCTACCGCTGAAATCATCACATAAATTTGATGCTGGCGCAACTTTTCTTTATGGATAGCCAGATACTTCAGTTCACCGTCCCTGCTTGGGAAGATAACAGAAATTCTATTCTTTAAGCAATACTGCAGCAATTCATCTATAAAACCTTCATGCAGCCGGGGACATAACCAGAATTGATCTACAAAATAAACCCCCAAACATTCAGAGTCCGCATCTGCACCAAACAGTACACCACAATCTGAACTCCGCTCCAAAGCATGGCGCACTGCTTTTAACATCGGTATTTTGTTTGAAATACTTGTAACCAGAACATTCATAGTCAAACTCCCGTTCCCTAAATCGTCGGATGTTGCTGCTCCACTTCTTCATTTATCGAAGCTATTTGCGGATTTTTCTGCAAAAACTGCTCCACTTCAGCTCGCGGAATCAGCTCCCCTCGGTATAGCTCTGCAAAAATAGCAGAAAGCAATTGCCAATCCTCCGCCGTATCCAAAGTTAGCCGGTACAAAGGAGTTGCCGACTCCTCGCGATAGATCCCTATACGAAACAATTCTCGTCGATTCAAAATATACGAAGTAACATGCTCTCTCTCAAGATCAGACTGAGCTTGCTCATGCGCTTGTTGCAAAACTTTATAGGAGAAAATCTCCCCGTCAAAGCCTCTTGAGAAGCTGTCCAGTCCGATGCGGGCATAGTCGAAGGATCCCGTCTGATAGTAATGAATGAGCTTATCAATAAGCACAGGGTCAACCAAAGGACAGTCTGAAGTGATTCGGATAACCGTATCCGCTTGTATTGCCGTTGCAGCTTCATAATAACGTCGCAGCACATCATGCTCACTACCGCAAAACCATGCTGCACCGTATTTTTCCGCTTCCCTGACAATACACCGATCTTGCTCCAGCATAGTAGTTGCCACAATTACTTTATCAGCAGAAGATACCGCCTGACATCTACTAATGACATGTCCCAGTACAGTACGATCCTGCAACACTTGCAGCACTTTACCTGTCAATCTGGTTGATCCCATCCGCGCCTGAATAATAATTGCTGTCGTCATCTCGATCTACCCCTGTATTTGCTGTTCGAACACTTTTAAAGCCTTCGCAATGCACGCATCCATATCATAATAAGTATACTCAGCCAATCGACCAAGCAAGATCAGTTGCTGCTGCTCATTCGCTTTCGCCTTATAACGTTTGTACATTTCCTGATTCTGAGGCTGTGGAACCGGATAATATGGAATGTCTTGACCTGCTGTATCCCGACTGTAGGGCTGCGGATATTCACGAACAATAGTAGTCGAAGGATGCATTTGCCCTGTCATATGCTTAAACTCCGTTATCCGTGTAAAATCATACTCATTCGGATAGTTTACAGTTCCGGTAGTCTGATGACACGCCTTCTCTACCGTCTCAAAATCAAAGCGCAGCGACCTGTACGGTAGTTCTCCAAACTCATAGTTGAATAGCTCATCGATCTTTCCCGTATAGATAACCTTTCCTTGAAATAATTGACCGAATAAGTAAACTTCATGCTTTTCATAGTCAAAACGAACCACTTCATTATAATCCGTATTCAATAGCAGCTTGATATCGGGATGATTGAGCATCTGCTGGAACAATGCCGTATATCCATACTTCGGCAAGCCCTGATAGGGATCCTGGAAGTAGCGATCATCATGTGAAATATAAATCGGCACACGCCCTGTCACACCCGAATCCAATTCCTCCGGTTTCATGCCCCATTGCTTGGCTGTATAGTTAACAAATATTTTATCATATACAAAATCAGCCAACCAGCGAAGCTGCTCATCTTCAATCTCGCGCAGTTTCAGTATAGGCACTTTGGCATTATATCCGAAGTGAGCAACTAATTTTTCTTCCAATTGCTGCGCCATAGCGGCAGGCAGCAACCTCGAAAGCGAATTCAGATTGAACGGGATAGGAACCGTTTGTCCATCAATACTTCCGAGTACACGGTGCTGATAATGATGCCACTGTGTAAACTGCGATACATAATCCCAGATATATTTTAACTTAGTATGAAAAATATGAGGGCCGTACTGATGAATGAGCACGCCTGCTTCATTGTACGTATCATACGCATTCCCGCCAATATGATTGCGCTGCTCTATGATTAATACCCGCTTATTTAATTGCGATGCAATACGTTCTGCTATAACTGCCCCAGAAAAACCTGCTCCGATAACAATATAATCAAACATACTTATTCCCCCGATGACCCAGTTCTTATTTGAATAAATTTAAAAATCAAATAAGGAATGATAATAACTGAGCATAGCCCAGTAGCAATTAGTGAGATAAACCTTTGTATCCATCTCAAAAAAGCATCCTTATAAACTTGAGCTTTATTAATTGTTTTTAATTCAGTATGCATGTTGCATTGAAAATATTGATTTGCAGGAATGGTAAATGCGAACTGTAGTACATTCCAAAATCCTACTCCTGTCATATTCGTCACTACATATATAACAGCATCGTAAGATTCGGATGGTAAACCGATGGCTTTTAGTTTTTTATTAAAACTTTGTTTGTACGGATAAGGGATTATCTTGTTAATACCTTCGTATTTTTCTGCAAGCTTAACCCCATGCTCATGCGTTAACAAATCAAAGATATATCCGGGCATTTGTTGTTGAATGCCAGGCAAATTTTGATCTAGCTGTTGAAAGCTTGCGGAACGGATAATAAGTGCTCTTTTTGCCCCTTTCACTCTAATCCCCCTTTATAGGAACTAACGATAAAATGTAAAAAATGTATCGAAAGGTACTCTCAATCCATCAGCAATAGCTGGATCAACAGGTTTTCGCTTACCTTTAAGTTTATACATTTCTCTAAAAGCCGAAAGCATGGCTTTCAAATAAATAGTTGTTTTTTGTTCTAAACTGCTACATATGCATAGATAAATTAATAACAATGTCGTTTTTAGACATTTACCAAATCTATAGTATTTCCAAACTAACCAAAACGCATTGCGTGTGTAATAAAAAGGAGCCCTCCATGAAGTTCGGTTGACTGGTGAATATTTATGGTAGGATACAATATCACTAAAGAACTTTATGTGATACCCTTTATCCCAAATTCTGAAAGCTGTATCCATTTCATTATTATATAGGAAGAATTCTCCCGGATAGTAACCTATCTCACGAAACAACTCTGCTCTAATTCCCACTCCAGCTCCATTGAAACCCATAAAATATTGGGTTGAGATTGCTTCGGTTTGAGCTTGGACAGCAGTTGTTACACTAACTTCATCATAGTGATAAAAGTTTCGGACATCAAAGGCGACAGCTCCTAATAATGGATCTGCTTCAAACCGTTCCACCATTTTTTTAATAGCATCAAAAGCAGGGAAGCTATCATCGTCAATAATAACGATATACTTCCCATTTGCAGCCGCAAATCCTTTATTATATGCTTCTATTCCAATGTTTTCTGACAGTGCGATTAATTGAACTTCTGGAAATTCATTGGAAATCATCTCTGGTGTTCCATCGTTTGAAGCATTATCTACAATGATTACTTCAATCGGACTGTATTGAATCTGTCCAATACGGTTTAAGCTTTCACGCACATCATTTTTTCTATTCCAGGAAAGCATTACAATAGTGATGTTTGAGCTCATAACGATAGACTTCCTAACATAGCTTAATTTTCTCCGTCCATTCTTTTATCAATCCTGTCCCAAACACGCTCGCTAGACTTACCATCCATAAACACATGTACCATCTCTTTTAACTTCCGGCGCTCCAAGTCGTAATAGCTCTCGTTATAGAACAACTTTGTAATCTCCACCTGTAAATCCGATTGAGACATTATTTTAGGACCTGGTGTCCACATCTCGTATGGCTCCAGTACAAATCCTCTTGATTCTGAGTACTCATCTAAATCCACAGGCGTAAACAAGATTGGACGATCCAGTAATAAGTAATCAAAATAAACACTGGAGTAATCCGTAATCAACAGATCCGCAGCATTTAAAGTTTCATAGAGATCTGTCCTTTGGTCAAGCAATACTTGATCTGGTAATAAATAAATATTTTCATCACCCAGCCTATTCAGATATGGCATGACCTCTTCTTCTTCTAATGGATGGGTTTTTATAACAAGCGCTATATTATTTTCTTTTAAAAATTCAGAAAAATCAGCTTCTCTAAACGAATCAAAACCAAAAATATTTGACCAGTTTCTATTTCCTGATGTTTGTTTTAGCCACTTGGACTGTCTATAGGTAGGCATTAAATAAATAATTTTCTGATCTGCAAAATTTACATTCAATAGCTTCTCTAACTTTTCTCTTCCGTTAGTACGATATAAAAAATCATTGCGCGGCATACCAGTAGTCACAAATTTATCGCGAGGTATCCCCATACATGCTCCCATAACTATGTTATAAAAAGAAGAATAGGAAGCGATATCATCAAATTGCAGCCAATGTTGATGCTGCTTTTCATTTTCTACAGCAGGCTTTTCGGTATAACCCAAACCTTTAATGGGAAACCCGTGCCATAATTGAAAGTAAAAACTATCCTCTGCCTTTGAGGACGGTGAAACTACATCAAATACAAGCATACGGTTTTCTAGGATTTCACGTAAAAAAGAATACCCGCTAAAAAAATGATAGCCCATTTCACCGGAATGACAAAAGTTTATACTGTACTTCATCTTATATTTCTCTGGCATGAACTTTTGTAAAGCAACAATATTCGAGCCGCTGTAAGAAGTTGTGGTTAGTGCAATCCGCTTATGTCTTTGGTTATAAACCGGGCTCTTTAAGTCGATATGCTCGATTCTAACGTTAACTTTCCCGTCTTTGTCCGTATAACTTCCATGATATACCCCAAACTCTGTAATCCCTAATTGGGCTAGTTGTTTCGATATTTCTAATGTATACATACTCGTAATAACAATATAGGCATTCTCATAAGCAACTACTTGTTCAATTGACCAGACTGGCTTGTCACAAAAATAAGTTTGCCATTTTAATTCGCTATTGTCTGCAAAAGAAATAATGTTATAGTCGCGATGCATCACAGCATAAGCTTCTTGTCCCAAACTTGAAGCACCAAATAGAACAATATCTTTCAATCCGACATCACTTCCTTTTGCACAAGTAGAATTAAATCATTTGTAAAATTTCTTTTACACTTTTTACAGTCAGATTCGGGAAGTAATCCAACTTGTCTATTTCTTCACGAGACGCTTCCCCACTGAGTACACAAATAAAATCAATATTTAATCTTCTCGCCATCTCCATATCTGTATATAACCGATCACCGATGACAACAGGAGTCCTAGCAGGATGATTTTGAGCAAATTGCTCAAGCTTAAATGAAAGCATTTCGATGTTAGGCTTGCCAAAAATTTTGTATGGCGATACTCCCAGTGCGGTAGAGAACATATTAATAAATGACCCTATGTCTGGAATCGGACCGTCAGGCGTCGGACAATTTACATCAAAATGAGTTGCGAGCATCGGAATCCCTTGATTTAGAAACTTACTTGCCTTTTTGATTTTTTGATAGTTTAGTTCGGTATCATAACCGAGCACAACAAAGTCTGGAGTTTCAGCATCTGTCTCAATATTATTGGATTCCAGATAATCTATCATCGCATTAGTTCCTATAGTATACGTTTTTAATGCTCCTTCATCCAATAGATACGCTATAAGGCCGTCAGTTGATAAAATAATCTTACGCTCATCAACTTCCATTCCAAAAGTTTTCATTTTCCTTATCAGCTCTAATTTGGAATATGAAGAATTATTAGATAGCAAAAAGTATGGAATCTCATTTTTATTCAGATAATTGATAAACTCATCTGCACCTGGAATAAGTTCTTGGCCTTTCATTAAAGTTCCGTCCAAATCGATAAAAAATACAGCATCTTCAATTTCCGTGCTTAAATTATGAAATTTCATGTCTGCCAATGCCAGATCATTATAATTGTCAATTTCTACCCAACGATAATTATTAATAGGGTAAGGCTGCATATTAATTAATCTCTCTTTTAATACACTTTGAATTGCTACTTCGGTCCAATCCTTCAGGTTATTTTCGACATTGATAATGGTTTCAACTCTATCAAATAAAACTTTTGCTGAATTCATTGAAAACTTATACATGTCAATTGAAACCCCGTAACTAGCACTCTCGTCCAAAGCCTTGGATATATCAACGATTAGGTTATCGTTATTTACTTTAATTTTCATTGACTCATCCATATAGGTATTCTTTTCTACTGCAATCAAGTCAGGATAAGAGGAATTAACTAAATCCACAAATATTTGATTATCATAAATTATATCTCCATTACACAACACAAAGCTTTGATTATAAAGATACGTTTTCAATAGATAAAGTGAGTACATATTATTCGTTGTTTCAAACAAATCATTTTGAATAAAGTGAATCTCCATCTTCTTAAATCTACGTTTAATATATTTCTCATCAATTAATTCGGATCGGTAGCCCGTTACAATATATACTTCCTCTATGCCACCTTCTAGAAAAGCAGACAATTGTCTTTCAAGCAACGTTTCCCCTTGAACTTTCACCATGCATTTTGGTTTATGATTCGTTATTGGTTGAAGCCTTGAGCCAAGACCTGCTGCTAATATAGCTGCTTTCACTTTGTTCACTCCGATTTTATATTTTTAACTGCTATTTCACACTAAGCTTTCTACTCTGTCTCTTTTCTTCAAAGCAATTTGGCTATCAATTTCAAACTTACGTCTTTGTAATCGGTCTACTAAGATAGGGAGATTTATAGTTTTGTAATTGCTGTATACCCGCTCATAGCTATCCATATATTGTTTGTCTTGTTCGTTTTCAATAACATTAGAGTATCTGTCAACATATACATGTGGTATAATTTCGCCATTACATAGCTTATAGTCTAAAACATGCTTGCAAGTTTGAATAATTAAATCATACCTGCCGGGTACAAAGTCATTTGCGCTCAAAATATTAATTGACTTCATTTTGTCTACGAAAATTGCTGCATCTTCATTTTCATCATCCAAAATTACATCAACAACTTTATCGGGATATTTATTTTTAATCATTGTAATGATGTCACTCGATGCTTTCAAATCACTACCAATCACTAAAAACTGATAATTCTTTTCAATGATAATCTGTGCACGTGGAATTTGTATTGGAAGCTCTTGAATTCTACCGTCTACGGCTCTTCCCCTGACTCCATTCAACATATCCTCAAGAGCAAACTGCCTTGTTAAAACGACTTCAAATCTGTTATTATACGTGCCAAAATAAAATTCTTTAAACGACTGATCTATGATATATTCTGCAAATGAATAAATCTGATCATAACGAATATATTTCAAAAAGAAATATAATGTGTTTCTTCGCGAATAATAGTCGCTAAAAGTTGTAGTTCTATCCAATGCGCCCCTTTTGTGAAAAACTATTGATGGTGTGTATATCATCAGTTTGTATCCATTCAGTATAAATTGAAACCCCATATCAGAATCATCCATGTAAATAAAATATTCGGGATCCATATCTCCGTATTTCACAAGCATTTCTGTTTTTATTAACATTGAGCATGCAGGGATAACATCGGTTTCAATCTCAATTGGTAGATCAGAATTGTCTTCACTATTAGCTAAATACTTTGTAATCGTAAAATTATCCATGTCGATCTCAGTGTTTAAATATTGTACACGGTCCGGGTTTTCCATATAAAGCAGTTTGGATCCCACCGCTGCTACTTGTGAATGTTGATTTAAATAATCCACTAGGTGAAAAAGTGCGTTGCTGTCAACCAATATATCATTATCAAGCAACCACAAATAGTCATAATCTTTTTTCAATGCTGCTTGTATTCCCCAATGAAAACCATCAGCGCCACCAGTGTTTTCTGTTTTCTGAATCAGGGTCAATCTGCCCTGATACCTCTCTAAAATTTCTTCTGGCGCGCCATCCGTTGAAGCATTATCCACCACGTAAATATCATAATTTTTATAAGTCGAATTTAAAACCGATTCAATACAATTCAATATATATTCTTTTTTATTCCAAGTACAGATTACAATACCCACTTTTTTCATGCGCCATCTCTCTTCCGTTTGTTTATCACATCAATTAAGACCTGTTCATTGTTTCATGAATATTCGCCCACACTCGTTCACTTGAATTTCCATCCTGGTGATAATGAATTATATTTTTCAGCGCAATTCGTTCAGTTTGATAATAATCTTTGTTTTCAAGCAGTAACAATAATTGCTCTTGCAGTTCATCTTGATTAATGACTTTAGGACCCGGTGTCCACGAATCGTATGGCTCTAATAAAAAGCCTCTTTCCCGCGAATAATCATCATAATCCACAGGGGTAAATAGAACTGGTCTATCTAATAATAAATAATCAAAATATACGGATGAATAATCCGTAATAAGAAGATCAGCAGCATTTAACGTTTCATACCAATCCAAATTTTTTGAAATTAGCATCTGACTGGTTACTAAATAAACATCGCTGCTGAACATATTTTCTATTAAAGGAAGCACTTCTTCTTCCTCGTGAGGGTGGACTTTCATAACAATTAATAAATCATTCTGTCTTAAAAACTCACCGAAGCACTCATTATCAAAGTCCTCCATTCCAAAAATGTTACTCCAGCTCCTATTGCCTGTTTCCTGTCTTAAATGCTTGGAGTTACGATAAGTCGGCATTAAATAAATAATTTTTTTGGATGAAACATCCACTTCTAGCAGTTCTGACAAATTTTCTTTTCCATCGCTTCTATATAAAAAATCATTTCTTGGCATACCCGTCACGGCAAATTTATCTCTTGCCAAGCCAAACGAAGCACTTAACAAAACATTATAAAAACTTGAATATGAACCAATAACGTCAAAACGGTTCCAATTATGATGTTGTCTATCGCTATGTACTACCTCTTTTTGCATGTATCCGAGAGCCTTTAAAGGAACGCCATGCCATAAGTGGTAAAATAGTGTGTCTTCTAACTTTTGTTTAGGTATATTTTCATCCAGCACTATCATTCTGTTCTCTAAAATTTCTTTTTGAAAATCATAGCCAGCAAAAAATAGAGTTTGCTTTTCGTGGGCGCTACAAACTGTTATATTATAAATCTCTTTGTATTTCTCTGGCATCAACTTATATAACGCTCCTACATTAGAGAGGGCGTGGTTAACTATAACCAAGCAAATACTATTGCGTCGATCCAAGCCGTGAATTCTTTCTAAATTTATTTCATCAATTACGGCTTTCGATTCGGTCCTTCTGTACACCCCAACTTTTTTAATTCCCATGCCTTGCAACTGTTGCGCAATTTCAAATGAATACATACTCGCTAAAACGATTTTACAATTCGACTTATCCAATAACTCACTGGGCGGCAACACTTTTAACCCCACAAAGTCTTGATTCCACTTCTCGTTATTATTATCTGAAAACCCCACAATATTGTATTCATCTTGGAGATCAAAAAGTGCCTGTTTCCCTCTTTCAGAAGCGCCAAATAATATAATGTTTTCCATAAAAACACCTTTCCTTTTATATTACAGGTAAATAGTCGTTTAACAGTTGCAACTCTCTTTCTTCCAAATAATCCGCTGCATACGCCCTGCCTGGTTCTGTGGCAACTAAAATGTAGTCCACTTTTGAAAAATCAAATTCGAAAGGTGTTAAAATTGGAATACTACCGTGCAATCCTTGTTTATATGTATCAATTAATCCCACACATATCAGATCAGGATAATGTTCATTCATAATCTCCGTTGTTGTAATACCACCAGCGCCTGCTCCCCAAACTGCATATGTATGAAACAAATTCCCCATTTTCTCCCTAACATATTTTACTTTTAACAACACTGCATCTTTTATCCCATTCAAATGCAGGTTATCTTGTTTTGTTTTGGAGTTATGGTGAACCCTATAATAAAGCAACGGCATCTCTAATTTTCCAAATTGCATTTGTTCATTGCACGCTCTAAGCCACAGGTCCAAGTCCTCCGCAAAATAGGATTGATAACCTGTCAATGTTTTAAATATATTTTTTCTCATAACTACAGCGGGGTGACAATAACAATACCATTCTGTCAAGAACTGTTTAACCGGATGAACTAGAGGTTGATTAAGCTTCTGTTCCAGCAACCCATTTTCTTCTCCAATAATAGTTACGTAGCTGGATAGAATACTAACTGATCGATGAGTTTCCAGAAAATCTATTTGCTTTTCAAAACGATTAGAATAGCAAATATCATCCGCGTCCATTCTAATGATGTATTTGCCTTTCGCCGCAACAATACCTTCATTTAAACTAAAGACTAACCCTCTGTTTTCTCTCGATATAACATGGATTCTATTATCTAACAATTTATACTTTGTAATAATGTTGAGTGATTGATCCGTGGAACCGTCATTAATTATAATAAATTCAAAATCTGTATAGCTTTGATTTAACACACTTTGAATAGCTTCTTCTAGATGTAATTCACCGTTATATACTGGCATTATGACGCTTGCCATTACCACTATTCGGTTGCCCCCCGTCTAGCGCTCATGATAAATGGAGCTTTATTATAAAAATCTTGTGGGATAATTGTCGTAGAAGATTTAGATTGTAAAAAAACTGAATTTTCCCAATATGGATTTTGAAATGATTTTCCAACGTATTGTGTTACCAACATTATTAGATTTATTAGATATATACTGCCTCCGCAACCCTTTTTGTTATATAATCAAGCATCCACTCTCTTGAACTTGCCAAGGAGTTATAGTAATCCATAAAATAAATACGATCTGCCTTCGTGTAAGCAATATTATAAAAACTGTCTATAAACAGATCATACTTGTCGTTTAAGATTTCGTGCCCCATATCTAATATGTGATCACTAATACAAATATAATAGATACCATGATCATTGGCAGATTCCATTTCCTGCACCTGATACTTTCCTATCTCTGTTAATCTGCTAATTACTTTTTGGTAGACAAATGTGTTTGATCCATAGTTATTTATAATTACATTGCCTGGGGAACTTTTATCCATCCATTCAGCTAATCTATCTGTTATTCCTTCTATTTCTAATATACGGTTACATTGCGCTTTTCCTCGTATACTAACTAGTGCATCTTCGAAAGCATATATAAGACTTCTGATTACTGACCATCTGTAATTATATTTACTAAAATAAATTGCTTTGTGAAGGTCATCGAATAAACAACCTATAAACTGATCTAATTGACTATGTTCAAGATATTTCAAAAAAAAATGGATTCTATTTCTCCAAAAATAATATGTAGCAAAAGTAGTTTTTCGTTCGGTTGCCCCCATCTTATGCCATACTTTAGCCTTTGAAGTAACCATTACCTTGTAACCAGCCAACTTCATACGGTGCCCCCACTCGATATCATCCCAATAAATAAAAAATTGAGAATCCATAAGTCCAGCTACTTGTATAGCCGTGTTACGTACAATCAATGCACATGCAGGAACATAATCACAAGAAAGAAGTTCTGGAAGCTGGGTGCTGTCATTAGTTCCCTTATTTTGCGGGGATATTTTAAAGTTCTGCCAATCAATATAAGAGCCAAATTCCTGAAGTGTATCTTCCTGTCCCGCTACAAGTATCTTGGCTCCAAGAATACCAATCTCATGATCATGATCCATCTCTAGCACTAACGATTCGATAGCCCGAGAGTCTACTACAACATCATTATCGAATAATACAATGTATTCGCAAGCTTGTTCCATCGCGAACTGCATTCCTTCGTTAAAGCCGCCAGCTCCCCCTACATTTTCTTTCAACTGAATCAGGTGAATAGGAAGTTTTAATGACTGAACCATCTCTACAGAACAATCTGTTGATGCATTATCTACCACAATAATTTGAAAATCTTGGTAAGTCGAACTCATAATAGAGCCAATGCACTTCTGCAAGTCCTCACTTTTATTCCAATTGCAAATAACAATTGCAACTCTTGGCTTCACATCTCTGCCTTCCCTCATCCTAACCTCTATCGCTCCTTGTAGAGGGTACAATTATCCCCTCATTATAATGCTCGATAAGTGGACACAATTTCCCTTAGCGCCTCAATGTCAAGCCATTGCTCATTGCTCAAACTATTATATTCGAAACCGTCCGGCAATTTTTTGCCCACCATTTTCTTTGTTGTCCACCAGTTAAACTCTGGAGCAATGACGTAATAATCGCCAAATTCCAATGTGTGTCTCGCATCATCTAATGTAATCATCGTCTCGTGAAGTTTTTCTCCAGGGCGAATACCTGTGATTTCAAAACTGCACTCTGGTGCAATTGCTTTGGCTAAGTCTGTAATCCTCATACTTGGGATTTTCGGAACAAAAATCTCTCCACCATTCATCCGGTCAAGACTGTCTATTACAAATTGAACACCTTGATCAAGCGTAATCCAGAAACGGGTCATGCGTTCATCCGTAATTGGTAATACGCCTTTATGCCTAATGCTTTGAAAGAAAGGAACGACACTTCCGCGGCTTCCCACTACATTGCCGTAGCGCACTACCGAGAACTTCGTTTTTTTACCGCTAGCATAAGAGTTGGCCGCAACAAATAGTTTGTCTGAAGCAAGCTTGGTCGCACCATAAAGATTAACAGGAGCTGCGGCCTTGTCTGTTGACAACGCAATAACTCTTTCAACGCCACAATCAATCGCTGCCTCAATAATATTTTGGGCTCCATTAATATTTGTTTTAATAGCTTCAAAGGGGTTATATTCACATGCCTCTACATGCTTCATTGCTGCCGCATGAATGACAATGTCCACTCCATCAAATGCTCGATATAGTCGTTCTTTATCGCGTACATCACCGATAAAATAACGTAAACGACTATCTTCCCCAAATTCCTTCCTCATTTCGTATTGCTTTAGCTCATCCCTGCTAAACACAATTATCTTCCTTGCATTTAAAGTTAATGCCTGTTGAATAAACCTCTTCCCAAATGACCCTGTACCGCCAGTTACAAGAATAACTTTATTTTCTAAAGGATTCTGTAGCACCCACTTCACCTTCCAGCTCTGTTTCTGTCAAACCTTCGCATTAAAAAATTAATCCCCTTACAAGCCGCGGTAGAAACCGTTCAAGATCAGAGATATAGGGTTATTGTATATAGCTTCCTTATCGGCTTTGTAAATACTTATTTTCCCCTGTCATATTACTCATTTAAATTATGGTTGAATTTTTTCCATCTGGATTCGGATCTCTCTCATAATTATAGGAAGTTCTTTTTTGAGTTTTGTAATAAAAGTTCCTACTATCTCGACCATTAATTTTGTCTTCGCAATTAAGTTAAGCTCTTTAGCTATATTGTTAACTTGTCGGTCATAGGTATAAAGCTCACTTTTCATCCATTCACTGAGTATAGTTTTAAAGAGTGAAGAGTGAACGGCTTCTCCCCATTGCGATTCAATTTCTCCTATATATTTCATACATTTGTTAGGGTTGGTTCTACTTAGTTCAGGTAATTTTGATAACAAAGCCTCGACCTTAATTACATGTTTTTCAATCTCTCCAAGCTGTTGTAATAAAAGATTGCAATTATCTCTTACTTTTATTTGATACTCCTCTGGATAAACATGAGCGAATCTTGTGATATCCTGTTGAAATTCTAATTTATTGTATGTGATCTTAGAAAAGCCAGCCGCCTCAGATAAAGGCAACCAAGTAGTTCCCTTAATCATAGCACCGCTATTTGTAGTGTTAATAAATTGTACATCTGGATATGAAGCTATTAACCTCTCTATATCATTTAATGTAATTTTCATTTTAGTTGATGTGGGGTTTAAACCACCCTTAACATTAGCTACCGTTTCTGTTATCTGCAGCTGATTATCCTTAATTGCATCTGCTGACAAGTGACTAGCCCCTTCTGCATACAACGATTGGTTAGGAAACGATAGATCCTGCCCCACCAATATAACTCTATTGCATCCCATATAAATAGCCGCCTGAATAGCTGTACCTGTTACTGAATGTGTTCCTATAAATAAAGGATCGTTATCACTTAAGTCAAAGCAGCATTGAATAAATGGATCGTGTGAAAAAAATGCATGCAGGGTCGTTCCTGTCCTCTCCTTCATAATCTGATGGTGGATTTGAGGAATAACTAGAAGAGGAATGTGATTTAAGTCTTTTTTCTTGAATATATTGTAATTGAATCTACCAGCATCCATAGATACGATTAAATGCGGTTCAATTCCATAATGGATTAATGTCTGTACACTTGATCCGGAAGCGATTAGCAACATTTGGTCTTGTAGAGATTTAAGTAATTCAATCTCATTTTCTAATGATGGACCAGCTCCAATAATTACTGCTTCCTTTTCATTCAAACTACCTTTCAAACCTGCCAAAGATGGCGTTTTTAAAATATAAGTAAAGTTTCTGAGAGTATTGTGCAATGTAAACTTACCTAATGACTGTGCATACTGTTCTGAAGATAAGTGATTCATTAATCCAATCCTCAACTTCTCCGAAAACTGCTCAAACTGTCCTTTATTTCTTTTTGTATAGTAGGGTATGGCTACAAGGTGTCTATACTGATTAGCATAGGTATGGTACCAGAAGTATAATTGCTCCTGTTCAATTGGTTCATCCCCGACAGCCAGGTATTTAAAACTAGGATGTTTTATAATTGATTGCAATGATATTACTTTAAGACTTTCAATAAATATTTTAATATCCGGCTCATAAATATATAACGAATGACCAATGTTAATGGCAACATAGGCGTTGAAATGAAACCCTAAGCCAAGCCCATACATAATAATATGGCTTTCTTTATGGAAAGGATCAATCGTCTCAGCCCATCGCATACATTCATGTTCAGGGTTATATTTGCTATACATATGGATAGGCTGATTGCCCTCACTAGTTATGATTAGGTTTGGTGTACCATTTGCAGCTTGAATTATTGAAATATTGGAAGCATCCTGATTTTCCATAAAAGAAATTACTCTTTCATATAGATCAGCCCGATACGTACTAAGCGCCTCCAAGTTTTCTTGAAGCAAGCTACTCATTTTTAACCGTCTCCTTAATTGTGTTCATTACATCTGCGAGTAAAGAGGACCATTCATACTTCACAAGATCGCCGACGCCAACAAAATTTTCCACTTGCAGCTCTGCCTGTAGCATTATAAATTGTTTAGGAAATCTATCGACTAGTGTGTTTAATTGCTCATATAATTTAGGACAATGATCCTTGGCATCCTCAACAGTCATATAAAGAGACTTATATAAATTTTCAAAGCCATCTAAAAGTTGGCCAAAAATACTCCATCTTTCGTCATCCATATTTTCGTAAAAAAGCTCAGAAATCGAGTCACAGGCTTGTAATAGTTTGGGTATATAATCTTCGATATCTTTAATAACATCTATCCAGGTTTGATAATCAATTCTCATCACGATACCCCTTTTGCGTATTCTATTATATATATCGACAAAATTCTACTAATTATGAATAAAAAAAGCTGCCCGAAGGCAGCCTTTATTTTACAGAAAAATTATTATCCAAGAAGCTTAAGAACGTTTTGTGGTACTGAGTTAGCTTGTGCAAGCATTGAAGTACCCGCTTGTACAAGAATTTGATTTTTAGTGAAGCTAGTCATTTCAGAAGCCATGTCTGCGTCACGAATACGGGATTGAGCAGCAGATAGGTTCTCAGCATTAACGCCAAGGTTGTTAATTGTATGCTCAAGACGATTTTGAACCGAACCAAAAGTAGCACGTTGTGTAGAAACAGTGCTTATAGCCTCTTTAATAGCAGTGATTGCAGCTGCTGCTGCAGTAGATGTTTTAACATCCAAACTAGCTGCGTCAACTCCCAATTCTGTACTGCTCATGTTTCCAAGTGTAACAGAGATTGTATCGTTCTCTTCACTACCAATTTGGAACTTAACTTGGTCAGTTGAATCCAACAATTTAATACCATTGAAAGTTGTTTTACTTGAAATATTATCAATTTCTTTAATCAACTCTTGAACTTCCAAGTCAATTTTTTCACGGTCTTCATCTTTATAAGTACCGTTTACCGCTTGGTTAGCAAGTGTGTTCATACGTTGTAGCATGGAGTGAACTTCAGTTAGCGCACCCTCAGCAGTTTGGATCAATGAGATACCATCTTGAGCGTTACGTTGCGCTTGGTTCAAGCCATTGATTTGGAAACGCATTTTCTCGGAAATTGCAAGACCAGCTGCATCATCTGCTGCACGGTTAATACGGTAACCGGAAGAAAGCTTTTCCATAGTTTTGTTCATTGATAGGTTGTTGCCAACCAAATTACGGTGTGCATTAATTGCGCCTACGTTAGTGTTAATGTACATAGATATCATCCTCCATGATGAATAATTTAGTGCCACATCCTTGTGGCTACAATATATATATCGACAGCACGTCAAAATATATTAATACATTTTGCAAAAAATTATTGTCTTTCGTCGAAATATAGTGGAACTGCTTCTCCGCTTCCAACTCCACCATAAGAACGCAATGTGGTTTGTTGCTTCTTTATGTTTAACATCGTGCTAGAATCTTGAGCTTTTATATTGTTTAGTAGAGACTCTATACGTAATCCCAAGACAATCATCCGCTCTATTGATTGTCGGATGAAGAGAGCAGTGTCTTTATTTTCTTGAAGCTCTCCATTACTTTTTTCCATACTTACATCAATCTTAGTTGAAATACTTTTCCACTTATCCGAAAGAGTGAGAAATTGTTGAAGTACTTGCTCATCTTGTTCGACATTTATGTGCTCTAATAAATCAACTTGATGCTGCATTAAATTCACTAACTGACCATAATATTCTTTCAACTCTTTACCATCAAAATTAACCATTACTTATTGACACTTCCTTGCCAACTTGCTCCCAGGCTGATTTAATATCTTTCAATATATCCATTGCCTCTACTATATAAGCTGAATCTTTCTTCATGTTCGCTTTAATAAGCAAATCGATAATATACATATAGAGATTATGCAAATTACTAGCAATATCTCCACCTTCTTGATGATTCAAGCAAGCAATAAGCTCATACATAATATCCTGTGTTTTTTGTAGCATACGATTAGTTTCGTCAATATTTTGTATCTCAATGGCTTTAATGGCCTGTGTGCTGAACCGTAGAGCCCCTTCATAAAGCATTAAAATAAGTCTATGTGGCGAAGCAGTCTCATATTTATTACGCTGATAAGCCTGATAACCATTTCTATTCGGGATCATAATACTATTCATCCCCTTAATATATTTGCATTACCAATTTTTGTTTAGTTTTTACTCGGATTAAGGGCTGCGAGCTGATTAGTTAACCAGCTTTGTTGGTTTTTCAATGAAGAGAGAGCAACTTCCATTGCTGTAAATTTCGCTTTCAATTGCTTTTCCTTCATAGTCAAACGTTCATCCATAGCAACTAAACGATCATCAACCATTTCGATTTCTGTATCATAGCCTTTAATTCTTGATGTTATTAAACCATCTGTTGTGCCTGTAAGTCTTTTTAATTCTTTGTCTAAAACATTAACTATTCCGGTACCTTCAGCATTAAACAAATTAGCAACAGCTGTCGGATTCTCCTTGAGTTTGGTTTTAAAAGTTTCTTTATCAAAGGATATTTTGCCGGTCATCATACTTCCTATTGTAATACCTTTGTCAATTTCCAGACCTAACTGAGACATCATATTAAACCCCTCAGTCGTACCTGCCATACTATTAAATATATTATAAAGATTATCACTCACTTCTTTTAATAGCGAATCACCTTGTAAGGGGTTCATTTTAGTTTTGTCTGCGGGTTTCGCTATGCTTTCACGTACAGTAGTAACAACATCATTGTATGCTTTTACAAAAGCGTCTATTTTATCAGCTACTTTATCACCATCTGGAGAAACAACAACATTAGAATTGGAATTATTACCTGACAATAATTCTAAAGTCACACCAGAAATCGCGTCGCTAATAATATTCGTGCTTTTTTCAATATCAATACCATTAATTTTGAGCTTAGCATTTTGTGCAGGCTGACTTGTTGTGAAACCAAGCGCATCGAAGCCTGTACCTTCTATTCTTAATGTTTTCGAAGGATCATTACCTATGTGAATTGCGTTATCTTCACCAGTAGACTTTGATGTCAGAGTGAGAACTTTGTCTCCTTGATTATTTATTGTAACTACAGATGCAGATATACCCCAATCATTTTTATTGATTTGATTTTTGAGATAATCCATTACATCTTCATTTGTCGCATCAGCCTTCAAACCAGACATATCAATCTTGTTGCCATTAACCAAGTATTCTTTAGCTGATTGTGCTAGTTCACCAGGTTGTAGTGTATTAGACTTCACTGATTTCATAGAATGACTAGTTGCTAGTCGCTCTACTACAATATTATAATTTCCAATCGCTGCATCAGCATTTGTTGTTACTTTAACAGCACTTTCATTTGAACTCTTTGCTGATGTTAAATTAAAGCTTGATGATAGCTTTAAATCTGATAGCGCATTTTTCAAGGCAGTTAATTTAGTATTTATATTGCGAAATATGGATTGTTCCGAAGTCAAAAAGCTTTTTTGTTGCTCTAGACGAGTATATGGTTGTCTCTCCAACTTCATTAAGTCATTAATAATTTGACCTGTATCTAAACCGGACATTAAGCCATTAATGCTTATAGACATAAAAATTCATCCTCTCTCTCCATACTTTACAGCTTTTTATCAATAAAAAACCCGATCATATCCTTTAATTTAGCAGCTAGCTCAATCATATGCTCAGAAGGAATGCTTTCAATAACTTCTTGCGTTCTAGCATCTATAACTTGCAGATAAAACTGAGCTGCTTCTTCACTAAACTTCAACCTAAACGAACGATCCTTTGACGCAAGCTGATTATTGACGAGTTCTACTTCCTTGTATAACTTTTCCTTATCAGCTTCATTTAATATTGCTCTACTAACGGAATCCTCATTTTTCACTCCATTATTCATTGGCGATTGTTCAAGTGTTTTCTTAGCAGCTAAATTCGCCTGGTTCCAATCTCGATCGGCTCCATCCATTCGATTGATTGCACCTAGCACAAAAATTCCTCCCCTGTGATATAAATAGCTATCCTTTAGAGCTATTTTTTAAAAAATCCAACAATTGCTTAGACTGTTCTTCTTTCTGACTTCCCGCTTGTACGTTTTCAGCTCGTATTTCCTCATACAATTCTGATCGCAGGATTTGTACATTTTTAGGTGCCTCAAATCCTATCTTAATTACATCTCCCTCTACTGCAAGGATATGAACCTCTATATTGTCTCCGATTTTTACAACCTCACCAACCTTGCGTTTGAGGACTAGCATCTCTCAGACTCCTTCATAACTAATGGTTCACGGATTGAGTAACTCGGATCATTTATGACATATTGGCAGCCCTTTTGTTTTGAAGGCACAAGCAAGATCGGTGCTTTTGTGTTCATATAAGGTTTATCGTCTACAATATGGACAATTACAAAAGGTACCACTTCATTAGCATCATTTACACCTAGCATTTCTACAGTATCGGAGTCAACTTGAAAAGCTAGCTCTCTTTCAATTTTCAATGCAGGTATTAATATAAAACTAGTATCTTCCGATAGGGCATGTAGAATAAATAAATCCGAATTTTCGTAAGGAAACAATACAAAATTATGAATACTTGAAAAACCTATGAGACCATGTTCGAACTCATAAATTTGTTCATTAGAAATAGGTATTTCTCCGTACAAGCTGCTTTTAATTACATCCTGCTGAATTATTTTACTGTCCATAAAAGCACCCCCTTATGTCTCCATTCAAAAAAGCGATAGTTTCTTATTGAAAAAATGTTCTCAAATTTAGCGAAGAAAATCTGCAAGTGATACTTGCATAATTTTAGCACCTGTAGCCAGTGATGCTTGCAACACATTTTCTTTTAACTGCAAATCAATAATAGCTTCTGCCATATCAACATCGCCTACTTTTGAACGCAGCTCCTTCAAACCAATTTGCTCATCCAGGATTCGCTCTTCAACTAATGCAAAGCGATTCGTCCTGGCGCCTACTTCTGCCAGGTTAAATGATATTCGATCAGCGGCGCCATCAATAAGTGCAAGGTCAGCTAGCAAAGCGTCCTGATCATTGTTTTCTAGGTGCTTTACAATATCATCCAGAACCTGAAAAACGTTATCCCCTGGTACAGGCGGCGGACCCGCTTGGCCTGCCGTTCCAAATACTTTCTCACCTGTTATGCTCACAGGCACTGATACTGATGCACTTACATTTAAGAAATACATGCCATCATCAGTTGTTTGATATGCAGCATCGTCATTTGTATATGGAGCAACATCAGTTTTTTGGCCATTAAACAAATAACGTCCATTATAAGTACTGTTTCCTATTGCGATCATTTGCTGTTTTAATTGTTCAATTTCCGCTGCGATTTGTTTACGGGCATCCTCAGGCGTAGTTCCAGTTGAAGCCTGCTGCGTCAATACTCTTGCACGTTGCAATACATGTGTTGCTTGTTGTAAAACTGAGTCGGTAGTGTTAAGCCATCCTGTTCCAGTTCGTGCGTTTTCCAAAAACTCATCACTACGAGAAAGCTCAGTATTATAGCGAAGCAGGTAACCAATGCCAATCGGATCATCACCAGGACGATGAATTCTCTGCCCTGTAGCAAGTTTATTCTGACCTTCAACAATTCCCATGTTAGTATTTCGCAAATTTTTAAGCAGCTGCGTATTCTGCATCATTCCTGTTACGCGCATTACTCATCCTCCTATCTTCCGACTAATCCCATTTGGTTAATAATTCGATCCAACATTTCGTCTATTGTTGTCATATTACGCGCAGCCGCATTGTAAGCATGTTGGTAACGAATCATATCTGCAATTTCTTCATCCAGTGAAACACCGCTTACGGAGTCTCTTCTCATCTGAACCCCATCAGCTAAATTTAACTGATTATTATAATTACGTGTTGCATTGTTAGCACGAGTTCCAAGATCCCCCACGACAGCTCTAAAGTAATCGTCAGTCGTACCGCTTGACATGGATGTCAAACCACTGGGATAAGTGAACGAATTATCGCGAAGCTTAGCCAACGCGTGTGCAATATCACTGTTGCCTTTTACAGTAATAGGATCGCCATCTGAGTTGAATTCATATTTACCAGAAGCTGCTATCTTGCTAGTATCTGCCTGAATTTCAGGGTTAACTTGAATATTGTTTATACTAAATGTGGAACTTCCATCTGTAGTGGCGAAGAATGGGATTCCTGTCTGTGCAGGATCGGATAAGGTATAGCCCAGTTCATGTAGGCCATTAAAGCCGTTAACCTCGAAGGTAACTGAAGTAAGTATTTTAGAATCGGCAGGTATAACTTGTCCTGCAGGAATAGATATTCTTCCGCCCGCTCCATCATCAATTTCCACATCATTCTTAGCCACTCTATCAACTGAAGTCGTGTAACCATTGGCAAGTGTCACCTCTACTTTGCCATTCACTAGCGTATCAACCATAGCATTAAGCTGGTTGCGTACTGTCGTTACTTCCTCTAAAGCTTTCTTATAGCCGGCAATTTCACCGGAATTGATGTTTGCCACATCATTGTTTGTAAGCAAGGTAGGCGTATCACCGTTCACTACCTGAACTCCGCCTGTAAAAACGGAAACCATGCCGTTAGGGTCTTCCGCATATTGCACATCAACTATGCGTGACAACTGATCCATCAACAGATCGCGTTGATCTCTATAATCATTGGCATTATCGCCAAGTCTTTCAATTTTACGAATAATATCGTTTAGTTGTGCAATATTTGTAATCATGGTATTAGCTTGACTAAGCTTCGCGTCAATATTGCTAGTCGCATCCTTCTCGACCGTATCAAGCGAATCGCTCATATGCTTAAATGTGTTTACCATATTAACAGCTGAGCCTGTCAAATCAATTCTTGCGCTCAGTAAAGAAGGATCACGATTCAATACTTCCAATGAACTCCAAAATTTATCCATCACAGAGCTAAGTCCGCTCTTCGACGGCTCGTTAATAATCTTTTCAATTGCCCTAATGGCTTGGTCATGCACGTCCCACATGCCGAGCTGTTGATTTTCTCTTCGGAATTGCAAATCCAAATAGTTGTCACGAACGCGAGTAATGCTCGTATATTCTACACCGGTCCCAAGCTGGCCTGGCGTATTAGCGCGCTGCATGCCCGGAAATGCTAAAGGCCTGGCTGCAGTCATATTGACTCGCTGACGGCTATATCCTTCCGTTGATGCATTGGCAATGTTATGGCCAAGTGTTTGCAGAGCAGTGGATTGGGTAAATATAGCTCGCTTGCTGGTCTCTAATCCATGAAATGTCGATCTCATAGCTACCTCCTGTTTCTTTTACTATGCTCTAGTATCGAATTGTCCTGTCCGCTTTACTCCGCCAGGCGCTATCGTCGGTTTCTTATAAACAACTTCTTCCTCCGGCTCTCCGTATATAACATCCAACGAAAAGCTTACAAATTCTAGTGATTGCTGGATTAACTGCTGATTCAGCTCGTTAGCTCTTCTTAGCTTATCTGTTGCAACAGCTATATTTGCCTGAAGCTTCATTAACTCCTGCTTGTCATTCGGGTTGAAAATCAGCTTCACAATCTCAGAAATCGTAATCTTTAGCTTAGGCCGCAATCCCATATCACGTTGCAGCCGAGTCGTTGCTGATCGTACTGTTGTTTCGTGCTCTGTAAGTGACTTTAGCAGCTTGGATTCCTGTGACAGACAAGCTGTTAGCTCCGACACTTCATTTTTTATAATATAATTCTTTTTCTTCTCGGCAAGTTGATGAAGCGCTTCGTACATTTGCTGCATCGATTTCAGCGTCTGCACTAACTCACGGAATGCCATAAAATCACCTTCTTCAATGTGTAGGAATTACTGTGTACAGCTATTTTAAGTAGGGCAGCAATTTCTCAGCAATTTTCCCTGCTTCTACATGATAGGTACCCGAGGATACCGATTGCTTAAGTTCTGCTATATGCTTTGCGCGCTCTGGCGTCATAACCTGGCTGCTGGATAGCATTTCCTTAGCTGCTGCCGAGATTTGCACTTCATCCTTGCGGCGCTTTGCTGTCATACTCTCTGAACGCAGCTCATGTTGAATCTTGTATTGATTGGATACGCCGTTTATTCGGTTGCTATCGTTTATTTTCATTTTTCCACCTCATCTATATACCCAACTGGGAAGAAGTGCATACCATTCTCACTATAAAGATATGCTTTTCAATTAATACTTTTATTACTTATTGTCTAAACGTATAGTTAAAACTGTCTGCTAATTTAAAAGAGCCGATTACGTTTACAAGTATTATCGGCTCTGATTAATCATTACTTTATAGTATTTATTATAAAGGTTATCTGTTTTTATAACGTTCCAGACCCTGATAAGCTCCTGTTTCCTTCCTATGCTGCTCTCTAAACAGCTCCTGCTTTTTGGCATCCAAATGCTGCATATCGCTAGTATCCCTCAGTAATCTTTTTCTGCATGGATCACAAAGATTATTATCGCGAATCATCGTTCCGCACGATTCACAAGGATAGGTCATATTAGGCGCGTCCATTAGCGATATCCGGCCTTCGCGTATAAACTTGGTGATTTGTCTAATAGAGACGCCTGTTTGATCGGAAAGTTCCGTAATCATCGCACCTCTAAATTCACGCAAATATTCCGCACAACGCTCATATTCCTTATCTATTTCTCTAATACACACTGGACAAACATCACGAAAGTTTTTTGCGAACAGTTTTCCGCAGCGTGGACAATTTTCTAAGCTCATAGTAATAAGCCTCCTTCAATTAAGCCCCATCTTCTCTATATTTTATCGGCATTTTGCTGCATTTTCATTAGAAAAAAATTAAAATTTTACTACGACCTGGCCCATGTCAAGAAAAATATTTCCATAAAAACAGAAGGGTCGTCAATTTCAGCTGTTTGCAGTGCTTTAGCGCATGCATTGGCTGTGGCGCCCGTCGTATAAATATCGTCAATGACAAGCAGGCGAACACTCGTTTTTTTAGCTTGAATAACCGCTGCTGCGTTATGCTTTCTTTCATGTTTTATATATTTTATAAAGCTATTCAATTCTGCTGTTCGCGCTTCGAATAAATGGACTGCACTGCTTATTCTGGCTTGGCGGGATTGCAGACTCATTTTGTCAGAGTGGCGCGTTCTGCCCAGCAGATTGACAAGCGGCAAGTTATATTGATCCGCAAGCATCCGAGCAAGCTGCTCCGCTTGATTAAATCCCCGCTCCAGCTCACGTTCTCTGCTTATTGGCACATAGGTAACTGCATCCCATATAGACTGTGAAAGATGCGTGAATTTATGTCTGATAAAGTTTAACTTCTGTACTTGCTCAAGAAGCGACAGCTTTCTTTTCTGCTTATCATGCCTGTTATTTTTTTCAAAGTGCTGTTGACTAGCTATTAAAGCTTTTCCGATGTCATTTGTTAATTTTTCGTAAACAGGAAAAAGCATATGGGCAAGCAATATGGCTTTATCCTCATTGCCGCGATATTTATAAACAGCAAGCCAATCCCGCATTTGGTCATCGTATTTGACACTGCTGCGATTGCAAATAAAATAGGTGCTTTTTCTGCGCAAACAATCGTCACATTGCTCGTTTCTTCCGCATATAGGGCATCGGATGCCGTTAATCCAAGGTATCGTGCGAAAACAAGGACCGCAAAGGCGTGAGCGAAGCCAACGGCAGCTTGCCCGTAGCGAGCAGCACGGCTACCTTCTGTGTAGGGATCAAACGGGGCACTGGCAGCGGGTGCCGATGAAAGCGTACAGGAACTTTGGCGTGCGGGAGCAAGCCTCTTCGGGCCTCTCTCTGCAATAAATATGGCGGAGTAGCGGATAAAAAAATTCGTACGGCTGTATGCTTGCCGCTCTTTCCGGCAGCATAATGCAGTGTGGCATCATTTACATAGGGAAAAGCATCAAGCTCGTCAATAATTACAAGATCAAAGCTATTTTCAAAGCGCATCAGCTGATGCGTAGTAGCCAGGGTAATATCTCCGCGCTCCCAGCGCTGCTTACTGCCGCCATACAGCGTCACAACGCTTTGCTCCGGAAAAGCACGGCGAATGCGGGGATCAAGCTCTATGACCACATCCCTTCTTGGAGTAGCAATAAGCACTCTGCCGCCTTGCAACAGCATGGACTCCACTAGCGGAAACACCATTTCTGTTTTGCCGGCGCCAGTAGTAGCTAGTCAGTGAAAACAGAAAATGAAAAGGAGCCGATAATCATGATCACAATATACAAACACAAAGGTATAGAAATACAAGTCAAAGCAGTTGCCGAACAACATGAAATAGGCTACTCAATCAATCATCCAGTATTTGAGGGTAAACGATTTAATTTAGTACAGGAAGCAATTGATGCAATAGATAATATGTAACGCAATAGAGCCGCTGGGACGCTTTCCCATACGGCTCTTTTTTTGATAGGAATATTCTTTGGAATAAAAGACAGTGGTTTTGCCAACTTCACTTTACACTTTGGATGTAAAGTCAGTGTAAAGAAAATCTCAAAAGTGTAAAGTGGTTGCAAAATTTCGATGTTTTGGCAAATTGGTTGCGAAGAGGAATTGTCAATACCTATTTTTCCAAGTATCAGCCATATACCTCTCACGCTCCAACTGAGATGCATATATCGCTCTTGTGAAGCCGTCCTTGTGCTCTAGGTATCCTAATCTAACTAATTCATTCAGCGCATCCCTAACACGCTTCTCCGTCCGTCCAGATCGCTGACAAATAAGCGGAATGTCTTTTGAATAATTTGCCCACTCGTTTCGGTACATACTCCATACGATGGATAATATCTTTCGAGCGTCATCAGATAACACGTTTAATCAGCTCCACATCAACTATATTGTTTATGTTAAATATGCGGTAGGCTTTGGCAGCAAAACAGTACGCTTTAAGCTGATCGCCTTTGACTGATATTATTTTCACATCACGGATACTTACCTGGCGCTTACGATCGATGTATATAAGCTGCACGAATTTGCCGATGTATTGATTCATAAGATCACCCCTAATAAGAACGTTTGTTCTTATTATAAGAGGTGTGCATGATTAAATCAAACAAAAAAAAGCTCACCGACCGCATAGGCCAGTGAGCTTTTTCTTATTTAATATCTACGCATTTATTGCGGCCATTTCCAAATCCTTGAGTACGTAGGGATATAGCGTTATTACGCCATCCCTCTTTGGTCATGGTAGGCTCACTGATAAGCCCGCCTAGATCACCACTACCAAATTCCTGTACAAACCACGCAGGCGCTTCTATGCGTCCTGTTGCTGCTGCCAGCTCCGTTGCTTGGGCTTCAATCCTTGCGCTCTGCTCGCGTACCTGCTTCTTCAAATCGTCCATTTCTTTGCGCTCTTCCGCTGTCATCGGTGTTTCCACTCCTTCACTTAAATCTTTTCTAAATTTGTCCATACTAATTACCGGACAAGCTTTCCAGCTATAATCCGGGTATTCCGAATGACCTTTTACTACGGTCGCATTAGGCAGCTGTCCTTGCAGCCATCTTGTAAGCTCCAAGGTCGCTGCATACTGCTCAGGCGTTGGCTGTTGCGTCCTAAAGTCACCTACCATACATATGCCCAGTGCATGTTTGTTACTGTTGCCTACATGATAACCAATAGTGGTATGGTCCCAACACTGATACACTGTACCGTCACGCTGGACAACGTATGTGTAGGCAATGCCCGGCCAGCCGTTTGTAGTTACGTGGTAGTTTGCGAATGCTTCTGCGGATCCGCTAACGGTCAAAGAGTGATGGATTGCAATAGAACGAATGTCAGTCAGCTTGCGCGTGCTATATTTCTTTGTTTTGTGGACTGGCAGCTTGCCGCGAAGGTCAATTATTTTCATCAGGCTTCCTTCTTTCCGGTCACTATTCTTTCCGAAGCTCGTTGGATCTTCTTATCAATTTCGGATTTCACCATTTTCGTAAGCCATTCAAGAACCGACACAGGAAGCCACGTTGCCCACCCTGCCCTTATGATGTTTGCAGTGAATGATTGAGAGATGTGATAGAACAAGCCACCTGTAAACAATCCAAACCCAACTCCAGGCAAACCGAAAATAACATCTATGAAATGCCCGCCTACAGGGAAAAACAACATGATTAATGTCCGTTTCAATCCGTCAATGCCATATGAACTGCCGTAGCTTTCATCTTTCTTTGCTGCCGATGTACCACTAATCCAATCAAATGCAATAAATAGCAATAACAACAAGATCGCATACAACACTGTATCTCCACTTCCGTACATAAATTCAAATATAGGAAGCAGAAATGCCCCTGTAACAGCCCAAATACTTTGATTACTATTCATCGTTACACCCCTTAAGGAAAGTTTGCCTTACCAATAAAACAGGCCTCCTCATTTAGAGGAAGCCCTTAATGTATCTCTTACAGCTTCATATGCCTGCCTTGCTAAATCATTACGCTGCTCAGTGAGCTGGCGCTTGTAATCCTTCTTCGTCGCTCGATCCATATCTGATTTATCGATTTCTCGAATAGCCTTCGTGTAATCAGACATTTGCGAAGCTACCTGTGACATTATTTTTCTTGCATCGTCGTTGTATCCTTTCGGCGTTTCTCCTGTTAGCTTGGCATCGTTATACTGCATATCCAGTTTATCTTTAAGCTCGTAGAACCGCTTACTGGCATCCGTACTGAATACTGAGTCGGCTGTCATTTGCTTTTCTAATGTCTCTCCCAAAGTAGCCCCCTGCGTTGTAGCTGGCAGAGCAACTTGACCTATAACACCCGTATATCCTCGTATTAAATGATCAATTTGTTTCGGAGAAATATTCATAATGTCACCGATGTACTTAGATAACTCAGAAGTGTTTGCATCGTACTGGTGCCGCGGTGAAACTCCTTCAAGATATTTAGGAACAATAGGAGAATCAGCAAAGTTTTTATTCATGGCCAACTCAACTAACGGTCCGGCAATCGTATCTTTCACCGGCTTAAGTGCTGCTTCCGCATACTTTCCTTCTGCGAGTTCTTGAATCGGTATGCCAGGCGGGGTAAACATCGTCGCAGCGGTATTAGCGAAATCCTTGAATGCATCAGGGTCTTCTTCAAACCATGCGCGCATAGTCCGCTCCAGTAGTCCACTGAATGGTACACTCAGTTCTCTCGGCTTAGCAATCTTGATGAATTTACCATCCGTTGTAGGAATTAGATAGAAGTTATCCTTTGTGTGATTGCTAAGTTTTTGATATGCAGGATTATTGTAATTATAAGCATATAACGCGATTGTCGGTAAAGAAATCATTGCTAACGCCTTGCCTAGTACGGCTGCAGGGCGGTCTTTGAAAGAGCGAGTAAACTTATCCAGGCCCTGCACTGCAGCATTCATGTAAGGGAATATCGCGTCCAAATCCTTTACTACTTTACCGCTACGTTTAAAGTTCGTCGTTAGGTCTTGAGCTTCAAACAATCCGCGTACTCGGCTGCTATAAGTGTCGCCCTCTGCCTTGCGGATCCGCTTAAATTCCCCCATCCTTGGGCCAGACTCTAAAGCGTTATTAAGATTTTCAAGAGCATTCCAAGCTTTTGCTCCTAATTTAACGCCTTTGTTTTGCTGAGGTAATAATGCGCGCTTACTTTGCGCCAATAGATTACGGTCAGCTGCAGCAGGAGAAGAGTGGCCGCCGCCAAGTGCTTTATAATCCTTATACAATCTCGCGCGATCAGCCAGGAAGCTCTTGAAATAATCCGGTGTAAGCCGTTGAAGTGTGCGACTGTTATTGATACCGCCAAGCGCTCCGTCAGCAAAAACACTAGCGAAGCTCTCCAGTGTATCCCAGGCATATCGAAATGGATTGTCCGTAGTCTTGCTGAAAATATAACCTTCCGGAATATCCCTAAAGATGTTACGAGTTAAGCCGAATATAGGATTAATTCCAGTCGTGAGCAACTTCATTGCGTTAGTCCATTTCCTTGCTACCTCGATCACCGCATTTGAAGCTTGTGGATTTAGATTTATGATAGCATCTAAGAAGTCCGGGTCCTCAACCTTCAAGTAAACACGTTCGCCATCAATAAGCGTACTGACGATATTGTCTTTATCCAATTTGGTTTTTTCCATCTTACTGCCCATAATCGACTGAAACTCTCCGTCCAATTGGTCAATAAGATTCCCCATTCCATCCCCATTCAAAGCAGTTGTTCTAATAGGTTCTCGCTTAACTACGGTTGCAAACCCTTCAAAATCCTCCGGAGATTTCGAAATATTCTTGTATACCGCCTGCATGACTTCATTGCGCCTGGCCGTCTTAACATATCGATCGGTGTATTCAATCAAAGACTCAATAGGGTCAATGATAGGACGTTCGGAACCTGCTTTGTTGTATTTCTTGACAGGATTATTTTGATTGGCGAATCCTTTTTTAGCCCCCTTTGTTTGGACTCGCTTTTCAAGTTCTGTAAAATGTCTTTGGTTAGGTATCCAAAATGGGTTTTCGGCTCTCCATGAATCGAATACTTGCTGCGGAACAATCCCCGTATCCACTAACCACGCCTGACCTATTTTAGCGTTCCAATCGTCTAGCTGTTCGGCAATTTGCTTGAACTCTGGATAAGTCGCTTCGTACTCTGCCACCTTCTGCATTACCGACTCAGGATTCATATTTGTCTTTGAACTGTATACCTTCTCCCCTCTCGCCATCCTAGTAGGAGCATGACGCGCAATAAGGTAATCAGTGAAGTGCTTATAACTGATAGGATTTGATGGTATTTGACTGGTTATGTCTTTCAGAGATTGCCCTATGACACGGCCCTGTGAATCGACTAGGCGATCCGTTAAAATATGATTAGAAGTCATATCGGCGCCTTTGGCATTTAACGCAAGATAGTGCGATCGTTCTTCAGCTGTTAATTTCTTACCTGTTTTTGCTTCTACGTATTTATCAAACTTATTCAGACTGTGCTGGCTGTCTATGTTTTTCGTGTAAAAGTCCTCTGCCAGCTTGCTAAAGTCAAACGGCTCTTTGTCTGTTTTAGATACGATGTATGTCCTAGTGTCAGTTGGATCGGTAAACTTCTTCTGTTTACCGCTGGCGCTAATTCCTAGCACGTTATCAGCGGCGGCCATAGTAGGAGACAATGGTACGTTAACATCAGGCTTTACAGATTGTGTAGATTTAGGTAATGACGGCATTTTTTTGCCTGTGGCAGCCTGCTCAATTGCTTGAGACATTTCCAACTGACGACCTAGAATACTTTGTGCTGCATTCTTAGCTGTCTGACTTAAAGCAGTGGCTCCACCATCCAGTAAACCGCCTGTAGCTGCTCCAATTGCCCCGCCAAGTGCAACGTCCTGTAAATCTGTATCTCCACGAATGGCTGAGTCTACAGCACCTGCTACGCCGCCTGCTGTCGCCCCTGTTAATGCAGCCTGCCCAATCGGAGAAGATGCTAACTTAGGCAACACTGGCGCAGCAGCTTGTGTAGTCGCCCTTCCTATTGCAAGCGGATCAGCAACTGGTCTTATTCCGGCTCCCTGCATGCCTGCTGCAGCGCCAGCAACATTCCCAAGCAATTCAGCAGGCTTGTTTATCCATGGCGATCCAGTGACCGGAGGAGCATAGTTTGGAACGCTCAACGCATTTGCAGCCCCTTTTTGAAAAGAAGCTACCCCAGGGATACTGGCAGTAGCTTCGTATACTTTCTTCGATACAGGCTCAAGGAATTTATTGATCGTTCGAAGGACTGGATTTTTTTCAGTGTTCTTGCGATCTAAGGCTAATCTCTCTTCAACCCAATCGCTTTTAGATTGTACAGCCCCCTGCGCCTCTATTGGTTTATAACGTTCATTCATACTACTCACCATTGTAAACGGGTTAGATATTTCAGGAGTAGCCGCTCTAAACGCTTTGCTTTGTTGTCGATGAATTTCTTGTTCTTCTCTTTGTCTAACCCACGGAAGTCCGTTGCTGGAATTCTCGACGTTGCCTTTTTTCCAAGGAAGTTCTGCCATACCTCTCCCTCCTATGGTTGCCCCGACATTCTTCTAAGTCTTTCTTCTAACGTTTCTTCCGCTTGTCCTGTAGCTCGATTTGCAGATTCAGCAGCTCTAAGCATTTCTTGATAGCCATTGTAGCCAAATTGACCAATAATAGCATTAGCACTTGAACGGATATCTTTCAAAGCTGTTGCAGGGTCAGCATTAATCCAACTTATACCGTTAACAAATTCAGGATCAGTTCTAAAATCGTAGTTGGCAGGTGCTGATTGTTGCGCATCAAATTTAGCAGTTTCTAATTCAAACTGTTTATTTCTAAATGCTTGATCAGCTACAAATTCTTTCTGCCTTTGATTCAAGTTAGCCCATTGCAATCCGCGAGATGCTGCAGCTTCCTTCATTTGCTGTTCGAAGTTCTTCTCCTGGAACGCATTCTCCCATGCTTGCTGAGCCTTTTGCCAATCAAATTGACCTTCTTTGAAATTGTTTTCCCACTCCTGCTGAGCCTTTTGGAAGTCAAAACTTCGATCTGATTCTAAAACTCCTCTATCGAATTGTTGTTGTGCCATATTCTGATTAAAAGACTGATTGCGAGAATCAAGCGTCTGTAGGCCAGCCCGGTTCATATTCCCCATGGCCGTTTCTCTGTTAACATCAGCACCGAACAATGAGGCATCTACGCCTAGTCCCTGTAATGCTGCTCGGTAGGCATCTGCTTGGCTTCTGTAACCACTCATTTGATCTCTAGTAACGCCTTGCATTTCCGCTTGTTGTTTCAGCGCATTGATTGCATCGATATATTGCCTCGCTTCGCCAGATAAATACTGTCCAGTAATTTGAGCTTCAGCCATCGGATTTTGGAAATCTTGTTGGTTTTGCAGCCCGTATAAACGTGCCAAATTAGATATCTGATCCTGCTGCGCTCCATAATTAGCCTGCTGCACTTGCATATCTCTATTAGCCTGATCAGCATAGCGTTGATATGCTTGGCTAATCAATTGCGGCAGCACATCTGTACTAATACGAGCCATTTCTTTAGTACCTATTTGGTTGGCTACAGACTCGCTATACGATGATTTACCTTGCCCACCTGCACGTAACATGGCGTTCGTGTCTGCTTGCTGTTGCGCAATGTTTTGTCTTGCAGAAGCCATCGCAGCCTGGTATGCAGGATCATTATTTTGATCGTAAGCGAACGTATCAGGCCCTTTGAACTGAAACGGATTAGCAGTGGATAACTGACTCATGTTATTCAGAGTCTGATTGGTTCTGCTTATCGGCTGGGCAGTAGGGGCAGAAGGAGCTGGCGCCACATTGTTTCTTACATTATTAAGGGCCGCTGCATAATTTGACGGCTGTGAACTTCCTATTGAAGCTGGCTTTTTGATTAAATCCTCTCTGACTGCCATGTGATCACTCCTTTGTCATATCGATCTGATAGACTTAAACCTTGCTATATTCCAACAAGTCTATAGCAGAACTAACGACCTCAGGCAACGCCGCTATTTCGTCCGGGGTCATTCCCTTAGATACTTTCTCTTTCACCCAATTCAAGAGTTTTTCTGCCGTCTCGCAAGCTAATTTTCTTGCGTCTGTTCTATCCATGGTATTTGTCTCCTTTCAATAAAAAAGAGTCTGCTATTCAGCAGACTCTAATTCTTTGATTGCTTTTTCAATTTCTTCGATTTCCTTTTTTAATTCTTTGATTTTTAAATCATTTGCTTCAATGGATGATTTTTTTCCATCAATTTTGTGATTATAAAAATCATCTAACCAAGGAGCAGCGCTCGAATGTTCGTCCTCGGCCTGTTGAAGTTCTTCTTTGTGAAGGATATTTGCACTTTCGAGTTGCGCTAATTCCGCTACCAATGGTTCCATTTTTTGTTTCAATATCACTATTTGATGAGTTGCAGGGATGGTACTGCCATCTGTAGAAGGTACAGCAGAGGTCAATTCAATCACCGCTTTCTCTGTTTTACTGGCTGGTATATATTCAACATCCGCGCCAAAAGCCTCAGCAATGTCTCTCACTGGCAAATATGATTTTCCTTCAATGATAATAGCATCACTAAGTTTCGTCTTGTCCAACAGAACAGTTGCTTCTGATCCTACCTTTTTACCTATTCTAGAAATAGAATCGGCAAAAACTTGACCTGAAAACATTAAAATAACCCCACATAGAAAAGCTGCTACTATTTTTTTCATGTCATCACCACATTTCCAATGTTTGGGTATATCATAACATCAAACCAATCGAATGTGAACATTAAGTAGTCCTGATACCGTTTGAAAATGATATAGGCATATCAGCAGGACCGCCGGGAGCAGATGAAACATATACTGTTCCATAACTTCCGTAAAAGGCGCTAGCTTTACTGTTTAACTCTTGTTGTAATGTCACTTTGGAGTCGTTATTCCTTAACTTAGACCAGTTTGGAACGTAAGCATAACCACTGGTACCAGGTTCCAAGTAAACGGAAGATCCGCTGTTAGTTGAAGCTATCTCAATATCTCCTGTAGCCGACAATATTAACTTACCTATATTAATCAATGAACCGACACTACTATTACGTGCTAATCTAGTAACGCCTGCTTCGTCTGCTAAATAAATAAGAGGTGCACCATTATTTACTGCATATATCTCCAGATAACGGTTAGCATTAGTATAAGCCCCAAACAGATTTCCCGTACTAGACATTTCACATCTCGGATACGATTGGGAAGTAGCGATATATGATCCAAATATCTGAACAGCTTCAATTAAACCTGCTGTAATATGCCCCAAGTTTGCTGATATAGCAGATAACTCATTTACGTCCATTCGATCTGCAGTAATCCCTTTAGCTCGGATGTTCTTAACATCCAGGTTGCCGTTCAACATAAATTCCAAGTCATTCTTAAGCGCGGAAACAACATTAGCCAACTGCTTTAAATAAGCAGTCAATCCCTCTGTCTGTTGTTCGGCTGTCGCCCCAAATGGCGGCTCTTTATACGGCGGTATCTGCGGCGGTGAATTCCATGTACTCATGATCAGTCTCCTTTCTAGTTAAGTGGGAGTTGACGCCTTTGCATGGTTAATTCATGCACCCTTGCCCAACCTGTTCCTTCAAATTTCAATCGAAGCATGTTGGAAAGTGTAAACTTATCGACGGGTATTAAGACGCGCTGAAACCTCATTCCTGAGCCTGTAACGGACTGAACTATTTCCCAATCGTTCCCCTCTTTTGATTCGGATAGATAAATGTTCAATACACTTTCCGGGGCCAAGTCAACAACCGCATACATACGGAGCCAACGAGACTTTTGAGCAGCAGACTGGTTAGTAAATATTTTAGTTACTGCGTACCATTCAATAGGCTGACCTGCGTTAGTGGATCCACCAAGCTTCAACACACGTCCTGAATCGTCACCGACATACATTTCGCCTTTCATAACTGCAAAGCATGTGGCGTTAATCCCGGTTCGTATGGTCCATGTTTGAAAGACTGTATCGTAAATAAGAATCTTATCTTGTACAAAGAAATAAAGCTTACGTCCATCTGTACCGGCTGCTGATTCGGCCACGCCGTTAATATACTTGCGCACTATATCTGAAAATATTCGATCAGGACTCACGCCACCGCTGATGTATTCGAATATAGAATCTCTGTGAATACCCCGCATAACCGAGTCATGGATCAGAACACTGTTATTGTTTTCTACCCCTATTTCGTCGCTTACGGTACGTGTAGAGAAATCAGAGGGTATTGAGCCGTATAGTTCCTGCAATGCGTTAGGCATGCCGATAACCAGCTTAGACAATCCACCACTGAGCATGTTCACATTTTCCCCTCGAATGCTTTCAATCGTTTTACCATATGAGTCCGATTCCGTGCCAGGAAAAGAACTCCATTGTGTCGCATCGTCCAGTTTGCAAGCTCTGATCTCTGTACCGAATGCTCCCCATAATCTATTTTGGTATGTTGTGATGTAATTAATGTTAGAAGGAGCATTCCCAAATGTCTGAACCGTGCTGCCGTTGTAACGCCGCAAACCGTTGACTCCGTTGCAGCCTACAAGATTCATTTCCGGCCAGTTGCCCTCAAAGTTCGTAAAGCTCCATTTAGCGGTTGTGTCCAAGCCACTAGCCAGCGCTGCACTCCAAGCTGTTCCTGTCCACTTTCGCCAAGTACCATCGTTGAATACCGCATGCAGCTCTGTGTCCTTCCATACGCCTACCCCTAGCACTTTTGTACCTATCGGGCCGCCAAGAACTGAATATCCCGGGCATGTGGAAAAGGCGGGGAAATCATCTGTCATTATGTTTGCGGCATCTGTGAAGAAGCTATCAGCAATACTAAAGGGATCAAACCCATTAACCCCGCGCCACTCACGAATGGTTTGCGGCTGCTGAATGCCAGTAATACGTTGTTGGGTTATCGGATATTGTATTGGTCGCAATCAGATCACCCTTTCTGATAGTTCTGCGCAGCTACGTTCCAAGCTGTCTTATACTGTGCCTCGTACAAACTCGCCTTGTCGCTGTCGTCTTGTGTGAGGGCGATCCAAGCGGCCAGCGCCGGCACATATGTCCAGTGATATTCGGCTGGAGCATCAGGTGCATCATTCAGGTTGTTACTTGTAAATGACGTTGTGGCTATCCTGTGATAACGAACAATCCCCTGCAAACCGTTTTGATACGGCGCAGGGGAAAGCGTGAGAGAGTTATTTAAATCATCATAATCAAATGTGTTCTGTGTTGGTGTAACAGCGTCACTTTGAAGATCGAGGTATTGAAGCAATCCGACTTTAACTAGGTCGATGTTCTTTGCCCTAACATCCGCTGGAAGCGTGTAACCGGGTTCGCCGGAAGTTGCACTAAACCTTGCAAGCTTTGGTATTTTTATCAGTGTGAAAAAGTCCTGATTGATTGCATTAAGCTGAGTCACTTTGTCCGCATCTGATAAAAGATTCGGAACGAGGATATCTGCTTCATCAATTATATTTTTAATGGTTACCATGAACTGCCCTCCTTTTAATCAACTAACTTACGGGATTTAACTTTTGCATAATGTTATACTGCTCAATATCAGTTTCCGCGAATTAAATCAACAATGTACCAAATATCAACTTCACGGTACTCGTTTTGGGGTTTGTTTGGCGCAAAAGACGGATTTTCTGACATGAGTAATTCATACATAGTTCCTGAAATGGCGACTTGCTCAGAACGAATAACTTCATCTTGTTCGTCTTTCAAATGGATCAAAACTTCGATCGTTTTGGTCGGTTTCATCTCTGATATTGAGATTAATTCTTCAGCGATTGCAATCTTATTAGATTGAATTGTCTCAACTACCGTTACTACGCGATTTATCGTTCTAATGTTAATCTCCCCCTATTCGTCTTATTATGAAGTGCGCACTATATTTATTCCGTCATCAGTGCCAGTTGCTGTGATGTTATTTAATGCGTAGCCATTATTAACAGGAATCGACCCAGAAAGCGCCATAGCGCCAATATCTCGCACTATATTATTAATAAATAAAATAAATGAATCTTTTGCAGAAGTTGTTGTATACCAAATAATTCGATCACCAAGGCCAGTTCCAAGCGAAAATTCGTTATTCGTTATCGTCGCTTTGATAATAGAATCTTGTTCTACATTTAAAACTTTGCTACTTGAATACGCCCCAAGATTATAAAAATTATTTCCCTCAATTCTTATCTTTGCATTATTTGTCTGTTGATATATAGAATCACGCTGGAAATCATGTATGAGATTGTTGCAGATCATTACATCCGTAGTTGACAATAAATATATATTGTAAAATCCAAATCCTAAATCATTAGAATTAACAATACATTTACTACTCAACTCTATTAATATATTAGTTTTATTTTTCGCATTTCCGATTGTGCCGCTGTTTTTTATACGATTACTAACAATTTGTATTTCGCTTGATGACAATACTTCAATACTTTGTAAGGCTGTATTTGAGATATAGTTATTATTACAGTTGACCTTTGATGACGTTTTAATACTTATCCCGCCATACGTGGAACTGTTTATAATATTATTTGAAATTGTTACATTTTCGCAGGATATGACACCGATTGAATCTATCCAGGAACTACCAGAGTACATCCCAGTGTCAATATTTCCATCAATAATAACGTTTTTGCATTTGTTAACCAGAATATCACCATTATTATTATTAAATACACAACCTGCTATCATAACAGTATCCGTGATGGTGGTTAATTGAGCTGTACTAAAGACTATTGCTGGACTGTTATAAGTCGTCATCGTTGAATTGAATGTACAATTCCTAAAGTACAGGTTTTTAAGTTGCGTATTTATATCATCTGGCTCAACATCAATATGCGCTTTAGGGTTTGTATTAGATGTATCATCGCCATTTTTTATAAATAGACAATTTTCTATATAAATTTCAGATCCAGATCCGATAGTTAAGTTTTGCCTGCGTCCACCCTCCATCACAACATTGTGAATACGTACATTTGTCGCGGGCTGCGATCCGCCAATCACAACACAATCTCCAAATGCATCTTTAAGGTAAATTCCATCACCTACATAAACGTCACTACTGCCTCGTATTACTATAAGGTGCCCCCACTCGCCAGGACCAACATGACTAAATCTATCTCCGATAAACAGTGCCTTTCCAGAAATGTTTACGTTTTTAGCATTGTAAATAGTTAAAAAATAGTAACCGGAATTGTATGTTTGAGCATCACAAACAAAGGTAGCATCATCAAAAAACAAATTGATTGAATCTTCGATTAACAGTCCTGTTCTGTTCATTAGAGCTGTTTCAACTGAAAGTTCTAAGGGGTTAATTTTATAGTTTCCTTTTGGTATCTTAAGTGATCCGCCATAAGCTTTGTTGATTGCTTGTTGTATTATATCTGTGTCATCATCTGATAACGTTGTAAATGATTCATCTACGTACCATTTGCCATCGTTGTTATTAAAATAATTTGCATTTTTATAGGCATTGTTAAGTACATGAGTAATATCCTCTAACTGCTCATCAACAATTTCTTTTTTCGCATATTCTTCTAAACCAAAATCATCCTTAAGGCGCATGCCACCCACATGTCCGCGCTTATCAACAATAAGACTTACCATTCCTAATTCATCTGTGGCAACTTCAACGATAGTAAGGAAATCCTCCTCTGTCTCTCCTGGAGCATTCATTGTACCCCAGTGCCAGTCACCATCCTTGTTAAAATCCAAATAATAGGTTGTATTTGGTATCCCCGTTTCAAAACTCATACCATCCCTAGAAAGGATATTGTCATCTAAGGAAGCAACAATGTCCGTCACATCGATCATGTCATTGCGTTTAAAGTTCTTCGTTACTTCCCCGCCGCTTACGACATAATAAGTTAAGAGATACCCAACATCCTGGAAACTCTTTATCTTCTTGTACTTTTCATACGTTACCTGAGCCTGCTCTCCGGCTTGCTCGCTAGTCCACTGTTTCCAATTGATATCATTTACAATGCTCACCATTCCACCCCCGGTACAATTGTGTGGGCTTCTGGTGATGTAGAAGCCCTTAAGTAATCGGTTAGCATATCGTTATATTTAGCGGCGTATTCTGCTGCTTCTGATCCTGTCGTCATGTCCTTTAAAGCGCCGTATACTACTAGCGCGTCATAATCCACATCAAACCCAACTTCACTATTCAAATCATTAACCGTTAGTGGAACAAGCGCTTTGTTGTAAAGGATTGTCAACCCTTGCGTGACGCTTTCCTCTGGCGCCTGGCTAAGCCCTATGCTACCATCCAATAGATAATAGTATCTTGCTTTAGCCAACGAGTTAAGTTGTGCATACGGCCATTTAACCCCGTTTACCAGCACACTTACGATGCTGCCTGCTGGATAGATCCATGGATAGTTTGGAACTCCCTGTAACAAATCCATCTGCATAGGTACAACCGCTTGACCATAAGTACGTATTAGCCGGTTGCGAACTTGGCTTATTTTTCTGATGATCGATTCCATTGATAAATAGTTAGGTGCTTTTTCTTGTATTTCCTCTACTGCCTCGCTGAGCAACATACCGTCGCCCTCCTTTCGAAAATAAAAAGAAGGGCGATCGTACGCCCCTCAACGTTAGATGATGTTTGCGTTGCTCAAAACTTCATATACAGCTTCTGGAACCTCAACATCTTTACCGCGCTGAATCTGGAACGTATACCCATTAATGCTTACTGTTTCAAAAGGCCATTTAACCTTTTTGCCTGCCTTTTCAGCAGCCTCTAGTTTCTGGCGATCTTCGACAGAGAGATAAAGCTTTACTTTTACCTTCTTCTGCTTCTTCAATTGCTGCCCGATCGTTAGTGCTGCTTTATCCAATGCTGCATCTGTTACCTGTGTCGTTTGCTGTGGTTGTTTTTCATCTGACATTTTTATTCCCCTCTCAAATTAAAAGAGCAGCCCTTAAGGACTGCTCCTTGTATTATTTAATTATTCGCTGATACCATGCTCAATACGAACCATTGCGAGCTGCTCAAGGATTTTTACAACGAAAGTAGCTTTCCAACCACTTGTTGCCCGTTGATTTAGCGGGTCACTTGTACCTCCGCTACCATGAGGCTTGATGATGTTCTTTACAGCTCCGCTTGATTCAACATCAGACATACCGTAGGCATCTTTACCGAATATAAGTGTTGCAGCTACATCTGCGCCAGCATCCCCAGCCCCTGCAAAGATTTTAGCAAGTGAAGTTTCAACAAAGCGAACTCCGAAGATGCGGCCGATCTCACCGTCAAATAACTGCTCCGGTTTACCGTACTTCGCAGCTTCTTCCCATTTCGGATCGCTTTGAAGATCAAACGTAGAACCTGGCTCAACAATAGCAACGTAGTTACGGCCATCAATAGGCTTCACGTTATTACGTTTAAGTGTACGTACTGCTTTACGAATCTCCAGTACCGTTAAAACGTCAGTAGCAGCAATCGTTGCTCGGCTCAGCTTCCCATTGGCATATTGTACTGTTGTACCCGCAGCTAATACGTCACGCGCAATAACATCAAGTGTCTGCGCTGCCTGCTCGCCTAGTAGATCGGCTGTCTCGTCTAGCACCGGATCAATGGCAACCATATCGAGTATGTCCGAAATCTCAATGAAGTCACCATACTGCGCTAGTGTCGCATCGATTTCTGTGATCGTCAGGCTGTTGCCTGCAGGCGTTACGCCCTCAGTCAAAGGCGTTGTTGCATGGGAAAGCGGCGTGAACTGACGGAAGTTGATTGATTTACCGCCGTTTTTAGGAATGGGTCTTTTTTGCGCCCATTTCATATGGAATAGCATCGGCAGCAAACGCGCCAAAAGCTTTTTATCATAATACGTTTGAATTGTAGGCGATAGACTCGCCTGAGTTGTTACTTGTGTTGTCATATATCGTCACTCCTTATAATGTTATACGCTCACCGCGCTGCACACGAGCTGATATTGCTGCGATTTCCGACAGGCTCATGTTACTTGGGTCGAGCGTTGTATTGGCTCCCTGGTCCTTACCTGAGAGTACTTGCTTCTGATCTCTGCCAGTTACGTTTGCCAGCACTTGTTGTTCTGCTTCTTGTTTGGCTGCTGCTATGCGCGAATCATAGGATACGAGCTTATATGCATCCTCTAGCGGTAAACGGCGTTCTGTAGCTAGTGCCCATATAGTATCCTCATGATCTTTGAAATCAGGATACTGCGTCGACAAGCGCTCATAGTCAGCTCTTATCTGCCGCTCAAGATCCGCTTGCTGTAGTCGTTGAAGTTCCTTTTCGGCATTAGTCAATTTTTCGTGAACTGGCGCGAAAAATTTGTTGTACGTTTCCTGATCAACTTGCATACGTTCGGCCGCTTCTGCTGCCTCTCGCTCTTTCAACTGTGCGTCCACAGCATCAAGGTATTCTTCAACAGAAGGGAAACCAGCTGCTTTTGCTATCTGTTCTACCCTGCTTGCGTGTTGTTTTGCAGGCTGATACTGTTGCTCAAGCTTCTCACGTTCCTGCTTAAGTCTTGTTGCAAACGACTCCTGTTGGGTTACATCAACCGAACTACCACTCGAAGCTGCTGCTGGGGCGCTCCCATCAGCCGGGGACTCTGCACCTGTCTCAACGCTTGACTGCTCCGTTACTATATCTGCACCTTCTGATGCAGCACCAATATCCCCATCTGCATTAAACAGGGGGGTCATCCAATTCCATCTCATATTCATTTCCTCCCGGTAGGCGGCGCAACTCTACCCTCAACGCCGATATTTTTATTGCATGAAAATAGGCTGCTGGATTCTCACCAACAGCCCGTTATTCGTTTCTTGCTATTCCCGCATTTGCCCAAAACACTGCTTGTTCCAAGTTAGTCATTGCAAGCGATTGTTCGCGTGACTTAGGAACTGCGTTGTCAATTAAATAAGCAAGTTCTTTCGCTTTAGCCCTGATTGCTTCGTACTTGGCAGGCTGACCCTCTTTAGGAGCATGGTAGCTAAAATTGTTTTCTATTGCAAGATTCATATACTTTATCCTCCTTTCTATAGTTTACGCTCGATATGCGCGGTTACCACCTTACACTTATAACACCATACATGTTTTATATGTCCTGCCTTCTTCTGTCTCCCAACTCTCCGAAACATAGGGAAGATATTTCCGCACTCGCTACAAGTAAGATATGTTTGGACAGCAATCCGTTTAGCCATGTCATTGGTTAAGAAGCTGCATGAGCGTCTGCAGTATTTGATCGTCTTGTATTCCCTGCTCTCGCATTAAATCAATCTCTTGCTGCAACTGCGGCGGCGCCTGTGCGTATATGTCATCAACGGTCGGCATCTGTTGTGGAGCAGCTCCTGGCAAGGCATTCTGTTGCGGCTGTTCAGGTGGCGGCGGTTGGCTCTCCATCTCCCGTAAACGAGCGACAATCCTGTCCTTGTTCGGCAGACCTTCTTGCATATCAACATATTCGCTACCCAGAAGCAACTGCTTGTTGAATAGATCGTCCGCTAACTGCGTGATGTATGCCCGGCTCATTGGCGTAGATGGTCCAGCCGATACCTTCACGTCGAAATCAACGTCGGCATATTGCGCTGCCTGGAACTGCACAAACTCAGTACCACCTTCTTCACCGGTTATACGAATGTACCTTGTTTCGGTATAAAACTCTTTCACCAGCTCGATAATCTGCTTGTACACCTCTTTAAGCGACGAATACAGATTACGTGCAATCCCTTTGATCGGAATACTGCCTTGTTCCTGCAGCAACTGTATTGCAGAAGCTGCCGTTACGCCCTTCGGCGTTTCTCCTGTGAGAGCATCGTATATGCCACCAATCTTCTCAATGTAAGACGTCAGCATATCAGTCAGCTTATAAACATCACCTTGGAATTGCGGAGGTTGTAACCAATACACAGCCTTGCCAGGATCGTCTGCCACTTCCCATACCATGCCAGGCTTACTCACCCAATGGTTTTTATTAATACCTGATTTACGATTAATTAGTGCAATCGGGTTTGCCGTAAGCAATGCTGATGTTGTTGGCATCTCAATTAGCTTGTTAAGTAGCTTCTGGTTATTGATGATGTTTCGCGGCTCGCCTATTCCGATAATAGATTTCCTACGCTTTTTAGATACAAACGGTATAAATGGATAACGCCCATGCTTGTATACTCCCTCAACCTTCTTGAGTATCTTTTCCCCTGCTGCATAAGTGACATTAAGTTTTCCGTTTTTACGCGTCCAGTAAGCATAGAACATAACTCTATCCTTCGCTTGCTCCGTACCCGGTCGGTCATATATCTCTGTTTCAAAGCTTTGTTGGCCGTCAGGCTTAACATCCTTGCCGAACTTCTCCTTTACCCATTGTGTTGTCTTAGGCACTGCATATATGACGTACCTGGCATCTTCGATGTCTACTGCCTGCGGATCATAGTATATGTTTGCTGGATCCACTGATTCAACAACAACGTCGCCTTTCCAAATGTTCTTACGTTCCAGCGATCCACCGGAAAGACTGTTATCCCAATACACATAGAACCATGCTACATCAAGCAGTAAGCCAGTCTGTACAACCTCGTCTACCACGCTATCCAAATCAACCCTATCAGCAACAACGTCAGTCACCTGAGTAAACAGATGCGCCGCTTCCTCATCGCCTGCAGCTACTGGCAATATGATGCCTGTAGGCCTGTTGTTCGTGAGTTGTGGCTTCTTTTGATCGACTACGTACGAGATATAGTTAACTACTGGATCAGGTCGCCAGCTCGCTCGCTGCGCTGACCATTGTTCAGCCAAATAGTAAGCGTCAAACTCTCGCCAATCCGCATGATATTGAGCCATTGCCGACTGTGATGTACGGTAGTCAGAAACAATCTTGCGGTATTCTTCTTGCTCTGTCAGCTTTCTCACCCCCTATTAGTAATCATGCCAACCTGCACTACTTGAATAATCATCTCTTAGCGCTTCTGGTAGATGATCTTGATTAAGTTGTTTTTCATGGCTCATTGCGTTTTGTTCAGACGGGCCGCCCAAAACTAAATCAGGTCTGCTCATGACGTAATACTTAAGATCGTCCATCGCGTGGTCATTCTTCTTGATTGGCTTGTCTCCCTCAGGTTTCCATCGATAAGACTTGATCTCGCGAATCATATTTACACAGTTTCGGAAAATAAAAAGCTTCGGTTTCCCGCGCGGCCATACATCGACCTGTGGGTGTTCCCGAAGCTTCAAGTATTGTTTAACGCGCTGTATGCCTGTCCAGACGTCCTTTTCTACCCCTGTATCAGCTAACACATCATGTTCATAAAACAACTCTGTTACAGTACGTTCTGCAGCTAGTGTGCGTTGATTAGCTGCACTGTCTATCAAGGCTTCAAGTTTACCATTCCGTATAGGCCAATTTAAACGAGTGGCAATTGCATGCAACTGCCCAGCGTGCCATTCAACGGACTGACCAGCCTGGTAATGTTCCTCGATAGCATAAATGTTTTGATATGGGTCGACCGCATAGAAGTGCGCAGAAAGTGGCGCATCTAGTCCAGGGTCAATACTGATGTTGTCATACCAACTATGCGGAATGTCGAAAGGATCAATAACGTGTATGTCCTCATTAAATTCTTTATAAACAAGTCCAGACATAGCGACAAACTTACCGTATTGCCTAGCTTCACGCTCATCTTCCGTCATAGTAGCTTCAAGTGCCGCTATTTCTTCTGGATGTAAGTGAGGGTTATCAGCCCATTGCATGAGCCAATATTGTATGGCCGGATCTTGTATTTCGTTTATATAAATATCGTCGTATACCCAAGTCAAACCTTGTAACGGTGTCATTGTTCCCCACATATCACCGCGAGTATCGACAACACGCATTTTACACTCTTTATATATATCTTCAGGCGGTTCCTCGTCAAACCATATCCAGTGCTGCGACGTTCCTTGAAACTTAGCCCGACCTTGATCGCATGACTTGAAACCAATTATTGATCCATTTGTCAGTTCGATAAAATCAATAATCCCAGTATCAAGAGAATCCTTCTTGCCTTGGCGCATCTGAACGTCTTTAATTTGATCTTTCGGAAGCCACTTAAGAACTTCTCGTTGAGCCACATCACGCTGCACTTCGTTTGTAAGTGACACAACCCATCCTCTATTGGGTATAGGTATTTGCTTGTAAGGATGCGTGCCAGTAGCATACCAGACCGCTTCTGCGCCACCTGATACTGTCTTACCTGTCCTATTTCCGCCGAACATCCAACGATTACGTTTAGTAGAACGATGAAACTCTCGTTGTTTTGTATGTGGGTGATAGTACGCTATGCCATTATCCTTTATTCGGCGCTGCAACTCTTGCCTGTAAATCATTAATTGCCGCAACCTCTGTTGCAATACGTTCTCGGAGTTCATCGTCACTCAACCCCTCTAAAGCAACCTCATGTTGCATCTTTCCGCTATGTTCAATTTCCTGTTTATCACGCCATTCAACAGGTTTACGATTTTTAAGCCAAAATATTTGAGCCGTCACATCCGGCTGCACTTCTTTAGTCACCCGTCTAGTTTCTTCTCCATCCTCATAAGTAACTTCGTCATAGCGGTATCCTAACGCTCGTCTAAACAAAGCATTCTCAACTTCAATGTCGGCAACCTCTTTTCCTTTTTTTAAGGCGTCCGAAAGAGCCGAATACTGATCCTTATAAAGTTTGAATGTTGAATAAGCAACTCCAAGTTTCTTGGCTATATCCTCGTCTATTGTTCCATCCCTAGCCCATGCTTCAATCAGCAGGAGCTTGGGCTCGACGTGTGTATGATATTTAGTCTTGCGCTCTCCTTTCATCACATTCACCCCGTTCTCAATTCCGCGCTGAATTCATCATTTCTATTTCTTTAATCCATTCTTCTTCTTCGGTCAACGACACTGGTGCTCCAGACGCCGGGACTGGCTCTGTAAGCTCCTTGTACTCTACCAGGTCACTGCTCATCAACCTATCTAACATATCCTTACGCTCGGCCGCTTGGTTGCGCATAGTAACAAACAAGACTGCACTGTTTATCAACATCGAAAATATTAACGCCCATTCTATCAAAATTCATACCTCCTTTGGAATTGGAAAAAGGCCGCCCATATATTGGACGACCCTTAAACGATCGAGATATCCCCGATCCCTATTAGTGCACAATATCATAGTAACATGATTTGTAAGACTTAAAGTGCCATCGAAGTGCCAATTACCTCCAACCTATTTTTTCACCAATCATCATTACGATCTGCTCTCGCCATCTGAATGCTTGTCTACGGCTAATAAATATACTATCTGCTATACCATCCCATGATAACTTTTGCGGCTTTGTCCAATACTTTAGCTTAATTAACATCTGCTTATCCTCTGGCAGCCGATTATATACAGACTCTATAGCATCGGTTATGTTTTGCAACTGTTCAAGATGTTTGTGACTCGTTAACATGATTGCTGTCTTTGCTGTCGGATCGCTTGGCAGGCTGCTCCGCCCGCCGCCGGTGTTTTCGTCCTCGTTACCCTTGCCGTATAGTATTTCGTTCTTAAGCCGCACTATTTCTTTACGTGTATCGTGATAAGCGTACAGTTCGCTCTCTATGTGCTGGAATGTTCCTCGTTTAAGTTTAGTTTGATTACTCATGTCGCCCCTCCTATCTTCTCCATGGCGCTGTTAAATTCAAGTTTGGACATGCCTAATTCTTTGGCTAGTTGCGTTCTAGGCTTGTCCTTATTCGATTTAACATATCGTCTCTGCGCTGCTGTAAACACTGCATTCCGATGCATGATTGCTATTGGGTCTGCACAGTCGTTTCCCCTGTTTCTTCTGTCCTGGATCTTGTACTCAATGTCTACTGTGTAGTATCGATATTTCGAGCGTGTTCCCTTTCTCCGGATCGCGCCTTTTTGCACAAGGATTTTTATCATTTCCGAAGTGCTTTTGCGGTTATACGCTGCCGCCATCTCGGACCACATTATGCCCGGCTTATTTTTGATAATGTTGTACAGGTCCTCTTGAGCTTGTGTTAGATATATCATTGTTCTCACCCCTTATAAGAGCGTACGTTCGATTCATTGGCAATGAGAAGCGCACATACAAAGGCTACAGCCAATTGTATTTTTAATTTTCTGTCATTTTTCAATCAAGATACCTTGCCTTTCTTCTTTTTCGGCTCTGGATTCTTTATTGCCTGGATAACCTCAGACTGAGCTTTTGTAAGCTGCACTGCTATATGCCCCTGCATCGTAAATGCGATTTGAGCCAATACAAATGCATCCCTTACGTTATCGCTTGGATGTTCAAAGCCCCAGCGTTTAAATATGTGTACGGCCAGCTCGTCCTTCTTGGTGTTCCCCTTGCCGCTAGCAAACTTTTTAAGCTGCGTTGGCGCTATCTCAATATAGTTGTGGCTGCGCTGGAACATACCCATGCGCATTGCCCAACCTAGCCCGTACTGCAGGCTTATAGCGCTGCCACTTGCTCTATATGCAAATCCTTCAATAGCAATAATGTCATTAGGCTCCAACTGGAATAAAACATCTTCCGTTATTTCTACCATCCTTTGAGGGTCCTTGCGCTCTGATGTAATTTCCATGGTGTCTACAATCTCGCCGTGCTTGTCCAATATGACAAGTCCTGTTTTGGTCGATGGATCTATACCAACAAATCTCATACCTTATCACGCTCCATAATATCTATTGCTCTTGCACTTACACGCTTTATATATCCCTTATCTTCCAACGACTTAAGCAATCTATGCACATTAGATGGCGCTTTGTAACCTAGTAAACTTGCCAATTCCCTTATTGATGGTACATAACCTTTTGTTTTGATGTACTCTACTAATGCGTTATACACTCTTGCCTGTTTATTTGTCATAGATCAAGCACCGCCAATAGAGCTGCTTTGCAGATTGTGTCAGCTATTCCACTACCTATGATTTCATAGTGCACTAATGAGCCATCATCTGCCGGACTGCCTACATATGGGTCAAACACAGACACCCTTGCTCCTTCTATTCTCCACACAAGCCCCTTCTCGTTAATTTCTTTTAACAAATCCCACGCTGCAGCTATGTCGGTTGAGTAATTCGGTAAGTATCCGAATGTTCCGTCGGCATTCAAATGTGTAGTAAGAGATTGATATTTTGTTACATGTTCAGACACTATCTTGTCCAATTCCCTTCCCGGCTCCATAGCCAGTATCTGCTCTCTTGTGTATGTCATTGGGTAGCCTCCTTGGATATGTCAGCAAGTATATGGCTAATCTGTTCACGTATTAGCGCGTACGGCGTGACCCTTTGAAGTTCCAAAAGATAATTCTTCATAACTGCATTCTCTTTCTGCAGCATGATATGCCCATGCTTAAAGTCGTCACGATCGGCTTTTAAAGCGACATTTTCTTCTTCCAGCCCTTTTATGATTTCATAGCTGCGCTGTATTTCTCGTTGTTGTTCCTCAACTCTACCTTGTGACTCTAAAGCAATCCCCTTCCACTTGTTCATGCCTTCCTCTCCCTCTGCATTTCCATCAGTGCCGGAAATATTTGCCGTTTTATATCTTCCAGTACTTCAAACGCTTGATGCATTGTCAGTCCGTCATCTTCAACCATTCCGCACAATCCAGCAATGACCATTTGGTGACTTAATTTGTTTTGATCCATAAGTTGCTTGCTCATGCTTTCCCCTCCCCTGTATCAAAGCGACCTGAGTTAATTTCATCAATAAGAGACTGATTCATCTCCACGATGACTTTACTTCTTTCGTCTGTAGCACCTTCATAACAGTTAACTTCATCTTGTAGGCACTCTAATAGTTTCTCCTTATCTAGCATTCTCTTTCCCCTCCCCTGTACTAGCTGTTTGGATTAACCATTCAGCACTTAATGCAACAGCTGCTGGATCATCGTCTTGCACTCGGATAATGCGGCCGTGTTCATCCCTAGCTACCCAAACCGTTTCTTGTTTCCAAGATGATTCATTCATTAGCCTTTTCCCCCTTTTTATTGCTCCCAGCAAGCTTACGTGCAATATCTGCTATCATCATTGCAAAATTGGCAACATCAGCGGCTTCTAAGGCGACCATATTGTATGTGCTTGGATGATCGATGCTGCGCCATAATTCTTTTGTTTCTTGACATAAGCGAGAATACAACCAGTCTAACGAACATTCTTCCCAACCGCCTTTATGGTCGTTTTCCCGCAACTTCATTTCCATCTGCTCAGCAAACCATTGTACTGTCTCTCGTATCTGCGCCCCTACTGGTTCTGTATCCCCTGAGAGGGCTTCGGTTGTGATCTGCTTAACCAACTTTTCAAAAACATCTAAGTCAGTCAGTACGAGGTAATGAATTCGTTCCAATGCCGACCGCAGCCTTGCAGCTTCTCCCCTTAGCAAAACGTTCTCCGCAGCTGTTTTAGCATGTTGTTGTATTTCATCAATCAGTTGATCGCTCAAAACCTCTGTTCCTAGTGGAGCAGACTGCTTGCTGATGTAGTCACTCATAGTCATCCTCCATCTCTTCAAGAATGGCTCCGTCAATCATTTGATTGCAGTCTTCACATTCATATATGCCTTGATTCCAGTGTTTCATTGGATCGCCACATAATTGGCATCGGTAGTCACTCATATAGCACCATCCTCCTTTTATCTATCGCTGTGCTGTTTATTATTACTTTTCTTCTACAAGGTCACTTGGTCTAAAATATTTAATTAATCCGAAATCTTCAGATTTATCTACCGACCACTGACACTTTACAACCGCATAGTTATTAATGTTTTCTCGCTCTTTTGGCTTTAACTTGTCGATAGCCCTTGCATATGCATAATTTGGTGTAGACTTGTGTTGATAAAATTTACCTATAATAACATCTTGTAATCTCATATAGGTGATTCCTCCCTCATAGTTTCGTCGAATTGTGCAACAACCTACTCGATTACCATTTCACCGATCACATTATTAATTTTATCGTTCAACACATTCCAATCCTCGTAAATACTATCAACTACATTTTGAATGGCGGTAGTTAATTTATGATCTTTAGGCATCATGCTGTCTTTATTAAACCTTTGCTCTAAAAACCATTTTTCCATTGATTGCGCCCTAGCTAATACTTGTTCTCTTTTTTCAATTGCTTCTGACAGTTTCACTTTAAGCACTACTCCTTCCTTCGCAATATGTGTCTACTCTGCTTCCAGCAGCTCAGGATTGTCATGGATGGAACCGATGACTTCTGAATTAGCGCATATCGTTGAATCAAATGCATGACCAGTGTAACTACCGTTTCCAGCATTTAAGCGGTACATATCGTAAGGAACAATCTTGTAAGTACATTTGTTTCTATCGAAGCAAACAATGCCTTCACGGCGTTCATGGCACATCACGTAAGCGAAGTAATCCATTATATCCCCCTCATAAATCTCCTTGCCGTTCTTATCCTTTAGACCTGTATACTGCCCTACTGTTGAGGGATCGACCTTGCACCAAAACTCTGTACAAAAGTACTCGTTGTCCCACTCTACAATGTCACCAACAATAACATCACTACCAATCCGATAGCCGTAAATCCACTCGTCTGTTTCAATATGCTTACCTCTGTATTCACGCATGGTTATTCCTCCCCCGCTTTATTTTCATGCTTGGAAACTGGCGGCTCAGGGAGCGGCATCCAGTGGGTTGCTTCTTTATACTTGCAGACAATGCCACCTTTGATTGTTTCAGACAACACGCCATCATAGATTTTTAAGTAACCATTCGCAATTTCGCCATCATCAAAATAGAGCAAAACGGCTTCATTATGCTGCGGCATTTTTTCAGTTATTTTTATCCATTCATTCATTCCGTTCCCTCCCATGTATCACACTACTCTCACATTTCCTTTGCGTACTCTACACCACTAACCATCCATCTTGAACCACGTCGCTTTTTCACTTCTTCATCAATCCAATCAATATACACGAATGGATTATCTACTTGAGTAATAACCCCTTTAGGCCCACTTCCTTTATCCTTCACAATATCTCCCACCATAAAATCAAAGGTTATTAGCTCGTCGTTTATCATTGCTCTTTGCACTAATCGTTGCATTAGAATACCCTCCTTTTCTTACATTGATAATTGAAGCTGCCCATAGGCTTCTGAATACCGTTCAAATGTCAATGCATTGCCTGATCCAGTACATAATTCAGGCAGATTAGCCCTTACTAAAGCTTCCGCGAACTGCGGCGGCACACTATTTCCACAACGAGCAACCTGGCTGGATTTACTTATTTTATTTTTATTAATCCAATCCCAAGCGAACTGATATGATAGCGGAAAACCTTGTGCTTGAAATAATTCGTGTGGTTCCAGCATACGAAATCCTATATCGACTATTTGGTATGGCGTTCCTTTAATAAGGACTAATCCGAATCTATCCTTTGTCGGAATAGTATGAAGTGGCTCGTTAAGGCTTTGACCAATACCTTCGCCATAATACTTTATGAGCAGCGCCCTCACTTCTCCAGCGTGTATCCCGCCGGCTGAAATGGTTGGCAGTGGTTCATTTGTTGCTGTGCCATAATTATTACCGCGAAACTTAACCAAATGGCTTGTAATCAGGGCAAATCTATTAGCAGTGCTGATAGTGTGTAGCGGCTCGTCTAACCTTTGCCCGCGCGCTTCATTCGGTGAAACCTCTCCATAATATTTTGATAAGAAACCGACAACCAATTCCGATTTATCTGTAAGATTCTCTGTCGTAGCTCCATCAGGCACAATAAACGGTTCATCACATTCAATAACAAACTTTTGTAATCCCCTAGCGATTCGTCTAAGTGTCTTATCCACTAACGGTTTCTTGCGAGTAAATATAGACGGACATTCTATTGACCAATCAATACATTCCGCTGCTGTTCTCCACGGTTTGAGCAATCCGTTCTTTACAGCCAAACTGTTCGGATCGCCATGAGATGGTTTTGGCCATACAATAGGTCGTCCATCACTACGCATGACCATAAACAATCGTTCTCGGCTCGTTGGGGCCCCATAATCACATGCTCGCAGCATTCTTGTTTCAACCTCATAACCTTGGCGCTGCATGGCATTAACAAAAGTGTTGTATGTCAATCCTTTTCGCTTTGGATCAGGTTGGCCGTTTTTTAGTAACGGGCCCCACGTTATGAACTCTTTTACATTCTCAAGAATCTGAACTCTCGGCCGAACTGTTGCAGCCCATTTTACCGCTAACCACGCTTGCCCTCGAAGCTGTTTATTTTTTGGTTTACCAGCTGCCGCAATACTGTGATGGGTGCATGAAGGGCTTAGCCAATTCAGCGCTACTGGTCTGCCTGCACAAATTTCCTTTGGATCAACTTCCCAAACATCTTCTTGATAATGAACTGTTTCCGGGTGATTAACTTCATGCATAGCGATAGCATCAGGATCATGGTTAATGGCTATGTCTACGCTGCGGCCGGTTGCTAATTCTATGCCTGTACTTGCTCCACCGCCGCCAGCAAAGTTATCGACAATGATTTCATTCAATTTCTTCATCCCCTTTAAAACAATGTTAGCTGCCTACTATACTCTGCTGCTACTGGATTAATCCAAAGGACTTCCTGCCTTATTTCGCCTGCTTCCGCTTGTACTCGCTTTGTATCTCGCTTCCAATGCTGCAGCATTTCGTCATACAGTGGATGTGCGTAGCCTGATAAGATAACCGGTCCTGGATGTCGCTCTAATGTTTCAATAAGCAAAATATGATCGGTTTCATCCATTTCATTTGCATACATCTTTCCTCGCCTTGTATCTAGCAAATAAGGAGGATCGGCGTAGATTAGCACATTTTCTTTTTGATAGCGTTCAATCACTTTTAATGACGACTCGCATTCAATCTGAACACCTTGCAGCCTTTCGCAAACTTGGATTATTTTATCCGGCAACTCCGTCCATTCCTTAGCTGGCGATAAAGGACGCGAATCCCAATTAACAACATGGCGCCATCCTGTTTTTTTATTTGTCTTAACCCATCTTGCCATCCAGCAGCGAACTAGAAAGCGCCTTGCCTTCTCTAATTCATCAGTGGCCACTTCGTAGGAGGCATCGTATTCTTCCCTTGAATACGGTGTCCAGCGGATTAGATTAATAAGCTCGTCCCTACGGTCTCTGATGATTCGAAATAAATTCGTTATGTTGCCGTCAATATCGTTAACAGTTTCAAGCTTGGCACGATCTTTGTTAAAGAACACCGCGCCGGATCCAAAGAACGGTTCTAAGTATGTCGTATGCGGCGGCATGTGGCTAATTATCCAATCTGCCATGCTCCACTTACTGCCTGGATAGTGAAGGATTCTTTGTACACTCATTTTCGCACCTCCTAATTGCAGCGACCCAGCACTAAAGCCCAAGTCTATAACCATACACGTATATGGGTATTGGATGTTATGATTTCTTCTTACGCTTCCTGCGTTCATACAAAGCTTCTTCCATCCTCTGACGCACTCCAGGTTGCCGCTCTATGCCATTTTGATCTGTGTAAGGTTTAATACTACCGAAAATCCTTTCGCGTTCTTCCTCGGTCATTTGGCGCTTTGTTACATGACTATTTACTGTATTGGCCCGCTCGCGCTCGTAATCCAACCTAGGTATGATTGTTCTATTCATATCGATCACCAGTTAAAAATTTCTTGTGATTTACGAGCGCTTGGCGGGCTTCTGCGAGTTCAAAACATTTACATCCAACTTCTCGTTGTATCTTTTCCCCTTTTCTCGGCCCTGCAAAAATATTAGCTTCCATGACAATTACCTTTTCTCCACACCCCTCACAGGAGCGAGATTCTACTTCTACCACAGGATTGGTACCTAACAACTCTTTAAGTTCATCCTTGAATGACTTCACCCTTTGAACCTCCTTCTAGCATTCGAGATTGATCATTTTGGATTCTATCGATTGCCTTTCTAAGTCCAGGCATCAAAGCAGCATCTTCTCTTTCTCGTTTAACTTTAATTTCATATACTTTTAAAAAGTGGGCACGATCAGCCATTTCATTTTCAGACATACATAATGTTGTGTACCCGATGGCTCTGACAATATCACGCGTCGTTTCTGACATCGATTCTAGCGCCTTACGCTCGTTGTAAACACCATACATACGTATTGCTAACTTAACCTCTCCCCATGCGTCTACAGGCGATTTAACAGCCTTTACGGTTATGTCTGTTATCCTCGACCGTATATCAGCGACCGTAGGGGGGAAAACAGATTCATTTATAAATTTTGTAACCGCCCATGCTCCTACTTCGTAACTTACATCCCCAAACATGGATAACCATAGATTTATTACTGCTTCTTCTTTCCCATCTTCCGGCCACTTACTATATGCCGCTGAACACATCGTGATTAGCTTCACGATTTCCCCTCGGTTCATTGTTCACGACTCCCTCCTGTTCAGCTATTTTCATTATTTTTTCAAACTGGCTTAATGGCTTGCTTCTATTACCGCCATTTCTCTGCATTTGAATAATCAAAGTACCCATCTTTTCCCGCAGCTTTGGAGCTGATAGAATATTAGCTTTCCAAAACGAATCATTTTGGCACCAATCAATTACGGAACGGATTTGTAAATATTCATATTTGTCTATCCTTTGAATCTTATCCATAGCATCATGCCAGCTATTTAGATTGGATGGAATTTTAACTTTAGGATTATTCAACTGCATTAAATCGATAAGGTGATTCGTCAATTCGAGCGTTTCGCGAGAATACTCTTTTACTTCTTTCATTCTTTCATTCTTTACATTCTTTACATTCTTGTTTGTGTTCACTTGTTGTTCAGTTGTTGTTCGCTTGTTGTTCACTGGTTGTTCATTTTGCTGTTCAACATCTTGGTATTCAGTCCATGAAAGTATTGATATTATGCGGTTTTTGTTACTTGTTTGTTGTTCAATTTGCTGGTCATTTTCGAAGGTTTTTAAGATTCGTTGAACCTTACTCTCGGAAATGTTAAATTGCTCCGAAATCGACTTTCTACCAGTGATTAATTGACCAGGAAGCAAGGTTATTTTCTGTCCAGAGAACACCGCTGAATACTCTTTGTGCGTTGCATTAAGCAGTAGATAAGTCCATACAGCGAGATAATCACTGTCCTTACAAACAATAGGGTTATCGAGTATTTTTCTGTGCAATTTTATCCATCCGCTCACTGTCCTCCCCCTCTATCTGTCATCACGTAGAAAAACAATTTTATTCGTAAAATCATATTTGACTGGTGTGAATTTAGGGTAGGCCAGCGCAAAATAGCGCTGTACCTCCCTTTCGAAATCATCTAAGCAATCATCAGCCAGTTTCCATATCCGATCGCTCACTCCTGACCGCGTTAACGGCTTGTCGTTTATCATCCATGTACCTCCTTGTCAGAGATGCAGGCAATGTATAAACTTCTCCGATCAGCTTGCCTGTATCGTCATATATAAGGTCATATGGTACGTCTTGCATGTAGTAGTCCGGTATGATTAACTTCCTGCGCCGTCTCATGGCTAGACTATTTCCTTATAGAAATTTGAATATTCCTTGATTAAATCCCATCTGTCCTTATACTTGTTGTATTTACTTTCCTTGCCAATACATAACGTTCGAATGCGTAACATGTGGCTAGGAATAACTAAAACTCTTTCTACACTTCCGGATTCGTCTAGTGCTCGAGCAATATAAATATCACAAGTTGGGTTTTGTTTATTTAGAGCAAATGTGTGAACTCTTGAACCTCTCACGAAAAAGGGTTTTGCGGTTTTAACATCAACTTTAACGACATCATTTACTAGCAGGTCGTAAGGGTGTTTAGTTGGCATTCGCCTAACATTGAAACCAGATTTCTCCAAGTGTTCCGCTGCCAATTCCTCTCCAGTTTGACCAAACAATGTATCTGACATTTTTCTTTTCAGGTTCAATCGTTCTGCCCATCCGCTATATTTTTTTGATTTTTGAATAGCCATGTGAAGGTCATTTCTGCCTATTGATTTCAATTCAGTGGATGTAGGCATTCTATTAATCTGCAAAATATCAATGCATTTTAATAATTCAGATTCAATAACGTCATCGAACCATTTCTTCCTTTTCCAAGCCATTGCATTCACCACGCTTTCTAAAACGGTAACGAATCATCTGATATGTCGATTGGTTGCCCTTCGTCCTTAAATGGGTCATTCTGAGCGTTTGGCGATGGGCTTTGCTCAGACTGTTGTCTGCTAGATTCTAAAAACCGGACATTATCTGCAATGACCTCAGTAACGTACCTACGCTGCCCGTCATTACCTTCGTAATTCCTTACTTGAATTCTTCCCTCTACGGCGGTCAAACGACCTTTACGCAAATAGTTTGCACAAGTCTCTGCAAGCTTCCGCCATGTTACAACTGGTATAAAATCGGCTTCACGCTCGCCTTGTCCGGATGTAAAAGGACGATCTACTGCTAACGTGAATTGGGTTACTGCAACCCCTGCAGGTGTATATTTTAATTCCGGATCGCGAGTCAAGCGTCCTATCAATATCACTCTATTCAACAAGCTTATCCCTCCTACGTAAGTATTCTGATGTGCCTATTTCGCGCACTTTTCGATTAAACCTTATACCTGCTGGAGTCTGGTCCAGCCAATTATGACAATCAAGGCAAGCGTGAAATAAATCGTCTACCGTAGTCTTGTGCGGAATTGTACGCCTGCCCTTTGTGTGTGCTCTTTGCACCGCCTTAACACCCCTGCAGCGCTCCTTGACCTCACAGAAGCCCTTTGACCTTGCCTTGAGTTCTTTGTCCACCTTAGTGCTTATATCGCCCATTTGACGCTGTGTAGGCTTTATACGTACCTTGTGAGTCTGCTGCTCTTTGGTATATGGTGAAAAATCTCTTGATAAGTCCGTAACGATGCGTGCCATATCAATACACCGCCAATTCAGCAAAGCGTTTTGGTTTAATAATTCTTTTAGTAGACCGGCAGTAATCGCATTCCTCACAACGTACCGCCAATGCCTTACCGCTTTTCACTTCTTTTACACGGTCAATGTTATTGCGTACGATGTTAAGTGCAGCAGTAATATCCTCATAATCAAATTGGTATAATTCCTTGTCTGGCGGGTCTTGCTTTGTGATTGCTACCATATGAGGAATTAGCCATTCATCTCTGCCAGTAGCCTGCTTCTCGATCTCAGCATAAACTGCAAACTGAACGTTGTAACCATAAGCGACGATGAAATGTTCATACTGACGCAAAAGACTGTTGTAGACCAATTTATTTAAGTCTTGCGTCGTCTTTAAATCTGTAAATATCCCTGCCGCAGCTGTAAAGTTTGGTTGATAGCTGTCAATCATGATTTTCCATTCAAGGCCAAACAGTTCAGCTGTAAATATGACTTCCTTCTGTCCGGCTAACGCCTTCATAATCAGCGAATCGCTCTCTAGTTTTTCTATCATGACGTTAGCAGCCTTAAATTCACTTTTAAGCTGTCCTGCTGTACTTCCTCGGCTGCTGTATAGAGACGGGTTATCGGCTTTAAATTCAGCAAGTGTGCCCTCATTCCAGGCATGTACATACTTTCCAATCAAAAAGGCATCCGTTTCTTTCTGCACGTATTCTCCATGAAGTTTTGCCATCGCTCGAGCTTCACACCCGCCATAGACGGGCAGGAAGCTCTTGAACTGCGAAACTGACATATAGTGACGGTCTGCATCTAAACTAAAGTAGTTACTCTTGTTCAGTTTCATTGGCCACTACCTCAAACTCTGCATCAATGATTGAAGCTTGCTTTGACTTTTCCGGCTGGACTTCTTTGTTAAAGTCCATATCTGCGGAATCCTCGAATGCTTGCGCCTGCTCGATTGTGTCAAAATCCAATTCGATGTTTTTGCAAAGTCGGCGTAAAACTGTTTTTTTGTACATTTCGCCCGGACTTTTGGTCCAAGCTTGTCCATTAGCTTGCTTAGAATAATTCTTTCGAGTGGATTCAATCTCTGCCGTTGACATAACTTCATAAACCATGCCGCCGTCTTCAAACAAACAAACTGCGAATGCTCCTATAATCTCGTCATCGCTAAAAGTTAACGGCTTAAATTGAATGGTCGGCTGACCATCTTTTATTTCTTCGCTAAAATCGTCGCCTTTTCGGACTAACTTGGCGTATATATCCTTTACAGCACGAACACTGTACTTTTTAGCTAGCTTTTTCTCACCCTTGTAATCGGTTTGAAACTGTACTTGACCGCCATAAACGATGGCGTAACATTCCTTATTGAAGAAATCCAAGCCCAAGAACGCACCCTTTAGCATTGTCCTTGCCACGCTGGTAGCATCACACTGTTCAATGCCTTTTGTATCCTGCAGCACTGTCATGCAATTCTGCAAAAAGCGTGTCTTATTGAAACTCGTCGGCATTGCTTCACGCTTGCTATCTATCAATTTTTCAAGGTTATTATGAATAACAAGCAACTTATCGTTTGACATGTTTATCCCTCCACCGTTTCAATGTTAAGTGCTTCACCTTCTACTGTTTCGAGTACAAAATACTGGTACTCATCACTCTTGGCTGCTTCTATGATTTCCTGCTGCCTACTTCCAAGGTTCTGCCATCCATCCACGCAGATAACTTTTAGATCGCCTGCTTGAGCCTTAGCCAGCTTGAATGCGAATTCCAATGCTTCGCCCTCTGACAATCCGTCAATAAGAGTGTCATTGATTCTAATGCGGCCCAGCTCGTCCACTGACAAACCATCAACCGGCAAAGCAGCAGTCTTAAGTAATTCCTTTGGAAGGTTCCGCGCTGTTTGAATCTTAGCCGTAAGCTCCGCGCTGCGTTCTTCTTTAGGAGCAAGTTTCTCACGAATAATGCTATTCATCCGTTCCCATTCGCGTAAATATTCTTTCATGCTGGCCGCTTCGTCTGCTGCCGCTTTTAGAGGAACAGTATCGACCATTTGGTTAGTCTCAACGATATGCTGTGCATTTCCTGACTTCTCATTTTCAGCAGTAATAAGGTTGTTTTCATGGTCTTTGATGCGTTCCAAATCCTTTGCTTCATGCTCAGCTATATTAGCCAGCTGCGTGCGTTTTTCTGCAATTTGTTCCTTGTATTCGGAAATGAATACTTGGGATTGTTGCGAAGCCGCTTGGATTTCTTCACGCATTGACTGTTTTTTAGCCTGGTATTGTAGTTTCAATCGTTCAATAGCTTGCTCTAATTCATTATCCAAACGAGCAGATTCATCCATGATACGGCGGTCTGTATCGTCAATAACTGCCTGCTCACGCTGTATACTTTCTTCTAGCCTGCTAATAGATGCTACTAATGAATCTCGCTGCCTGTTGTAATTAAGGCGCTTTTCCTCAGCTGCATTTGCTGATCTTTGCTTAATATCATCAATACGCAATGACAGGCCATCTATCAATGATTGTGCTTCCGTTAAACGGCGGTTCGATTCTTCTGCAGCCGATAGCTTGTTGTAAAGCTCCTGCAGGTTAACTGATTGCCATTCTTCGCCGTCATAGTTCGGCGGTAAATCACGCTTGATTCCCTCAATATTCGCTTTAAGCAGGTTAATTTCGCGATTCAAACTCTCACGCTCAGCATAATATCCACTCTCGATTTGCTTGAGAATTTGAAGGATATGCAAATGATAGTCAGCTTCTGGCATCTCGCCAAACCATGATTTAATATCTTCTACTGTCCAATCAATCTGCAACATATTAAGTATGATTTCAGTTTGCTTCTTAGCATCTTGCTGGACAAATTCAATTGGTCTGAAAATTTCACCATTAACTAACTTTCGTAAAAATGATTCTGTACTAGCAACGGCCATGCTATCATGCTTTACCTTGAGATAATCAGCTTTTTCGGTACGAACTTTACGAGTAACCTGTAAACCGTCATTTAGTTCAACTAGCAATTCGGCTTCCTCAGCTCCATGACTGACAACCTCGGTACGGCGGTTTTTATTTGTAAATGCTTTTTCGAGTGCTTCTACAAGGCTACTCTTTCCTACGCCGGAATCACCTGACACTTTATTGATTTTCCCAGGCGAAAATGACAACTCTTTAATACCCAACCAGTCCTTTATCTCAATACGTTTAATATGCATAATGAATATTCTCCTTTACAGTCCGTCATTTTCACGTTATACTGACGGCAATATAATTTTGTGTTAGAGTACAAAGCAGCTCTCACCCTGCTAATACTCGTTAAGTCGCTGCTCAGGCGGCTTTTTTCATGCGCTTCAAGTTTTCAAAAACAGCAAATTCCAAGCAAATCATGCGTTCCTCTTTGGTTAGCTCCATCCATACAGCACCAGTAATGTTCATTTGTTTTTCACCCCCTCTCAAGATTTGTCAGCTTCACATCCAACTCATGTAAAGCCTTGTCCAATAAAGCAAGCTTATGTTTAATGCGGTTTAGTGCGCTCATGCCGATACTCTCTTAGGCTGCCATGCATCAATGTACTTAATCAGCGCAAGCATGTCCTTACGCAAAACATCCTTGTAACTCGGAACGCCCCAACGGTCTTTTATTTCACGGTGTAGCTCTCTGAATAACTCTGATCGGCGTTCGCTATCTTCCGCAATCTCATATACCTTTGTCGATATAGCCTTTTGTATGCGGCGCTGCTCTCCATGATCAAGCGTTATTTGCGTTTCAACCTTGTTGTCGAGTTCTTCCAGCTTACTTTCGATCTGTGGCACTTTAAGCATCATCTGAGATGTTTGCTGCAACGCAAGAGCTATAGCTGTATTGCTGTCCAGTACAGGCGGTCTATTAAGTTGTTCGCGCATCCGGCCAAACTCTGAAATGTACATTTCTTTGAAGCGAGCTGCTTCCTTGCCGGTATAACCCATAGCCAGGAAAGCGAACCCTTGCTCAGTGATGATATATTTTTGATAAGTGCGACCTCCATCGTCCTTGTATTCGACCAGTCCAAAATTGGACTGATGAAATTCTTCGCTGCAATCTAAGTATCGAATGTCCCGCATTACATGTTTGTGCTCCTTGCCGAATGTCTCCGCTACTGTCAGGCTATCAGTTACTGGTCTGCCGTTCTCAATCGTTACTAGGTTCATATATAAGCTCCTTTCAATATTTTCCTTTCCTGTTAAAATGGAATTGTCGAGATTCTATTAACAGAAAGGATGCAGTATAATGATTGATTTTTTCGAAAAATTTTCAAACTCTACTTTAACCTGGTTTGGCATAATGCTAAGTATTTACTTTGTTTATTACGGATATAGGTTTCAAGCTTCTAAAAAACCATTAGAAAAGCAATTGTACAACGCTTATCTGCCGTTATTCCGATTATTAGAACCCTATCTAAACAAAAGTATTTACTCGTTTACTTTGAGTGAAATTAAAAATATCAATGACGAAGTATACAAAATAATTGATAAGCATTATGAATTAGTAAACCCAGATATTATTTATTGGAACAAGTTGTTACGTGAAAAAATTTTGTCATCTGACTGCATAGATACAATAATCAGCTTGTACTTTAGTAAAATGTGCAACCATATTGAATCTTCATTCGAACTTACAAGAAAGAGAATGTATTTACCTCATAAAAGTTTTATCTTTCGATGGAGAGAAAGACAAAATAACAAGAGTGTCAAACAACTTTTACTAGAATTGTTCTATTACGCTTTCCATCTAATTATTATTTTGCTATTTACATTGCTACTAACTGCAAGGCTTTTTAATGGCGAATAACAATAAAGATCAAATTAGTCAGACCGACTATAAACAAAAACTCTGGGAAACTTATTCTAAAACTTGGTTTCAATTTCTCACATCCATTCGTTTAATATTGCTCGCACTGCAATGCATACAATATTTATGACTTGCGTGAATTAACTTTTTACACCTAGTACAGCGAATGTGATTTTCGTATTTAACGAGAATGTATTCTCTGTACTTGTGTGTAATTTTAGTAAGCACATTCAATCCCACACATAAGACTCTCCGCAATGTTTCTCACCACCTTCCTATAGGTTTATATGGTTATCTGGCTTTCTTTTAAATTATGCTGTTTTCCTACTGTTGGAAGGTTTGAAAACTAACTCAGATACCAGTTTTCCGTTTGTGACATAAACGTTTCTTTCATATTCACTTATTTCATTGCACTCTTCACCGATAGACCAACCATTGTGACGATTTAGCAATTCCGAAAGTCCATCAGGTACAGAAAGTTTAAAACCCGCCATTTCTAAACCAGTAATCTCAATTGTTTTTTCTCTTTTCATCCTTCCCCCTCCTACGCTGTAGTTTTACCAACTTCATGATTCATGAAGTTGGGTGGTAAAAAAATTTCGCTTATATTCATTTGGAATAATTGTGCGATATAAAACATTTCATTCGCTTTGAATTGGGAACTCCCGTTTTCTTTGTTAATATAAGTTCTCACATCAATCTTCAAATGATCAGCTATTTCTTGTTGAGTAAAGCCTTTATATTTTCTCAAAGCGATCAATCGAGCCTGTTCCATATGTATCACCTCGCTTTCTGACTTCATGATACGTGAAGTGGGTAAATAAGTCAACGAAATATTTCATATTTTATGAATTTTTATGTTTACAATTTCATGAAGTGTGATATACTGTAGTCAAGGATGGTGCTGAAAATGGATGTTAATGTATATGTAGGTCAACAAATAAGAAAATTTAGGTTACAAAAAGGAATGACTCAAAAAGAGTTAGGTTTAAAAGTTGGAGTTAAACACAACACAATATCTTCGTACGAAAAAGGAATTAATGAGCCTGAACAAAGTATTATTTTCTCTATAGCCAACGCCTTAGATGTAAACATAGATGATCTTTTTCCTTCAACTTCTGATTTAAGATTGAAATTAAATCAACCCACATTCATACCTTTGGTTGGCACTGTGTGTGCTGGTAATGGGCTACTAGCAGATCACAATATAGAGGACTATGTTTGCTACCCTTATCCTAAGAAAAGGCAGCCTGATTTTGCTTTACACGTAAAAGGAAATTCTATGAAAAACGCTGGTATTAATGATGGTGATATTGTTTACATGAGAAAATCTTCATGGGCTGAATACAATGGTCAAATTGTTGCGGCTGTAATAAATGACGGAGATGGTATGTTAAAAAGAATCAAATGGACAGAAGGTTCTAATGTCATTCAATTACTTCCTGAGAATGACGACTTTCAAATAATAAATGTATTACCTACAGAAATTATTATTTGTGGGGTGTACATGGGGCATTTCAATCAAGAATAAGGGAGGATAAAAATGAGGGCTGCGCTATATCTCAGAGTGTCAACGCAAGAACAAATTGAGAATTATAGTATAGAGTCACAACGAGAAAGGTTAGAAGCATATTGTAAATCTAAAGGTTGGAGTGTAGGAGAAATATTTATAGATGGCGGTTATTCTGGTGCTAACATGGAAAGACCTGCCCTTCAGCAAATGCTAAACACTTTGGATAGGTTTGATGCCGTTGTTGTATACAGACTAGACCGACTTTCACGCTCACAGAGAGATACATTAACACTTATAGAGGATTATTTTCTTAAGAATAATGTAGACTTCGTTTCAATAACTGAAACATTGGACACATCAACGCCATTTGGAAAAGCTATGATCGGTATACTGTCTGTATTCGCCCAACTGGAGAGAGAAACGATCGCAGAACGCATGAGAATGGGGCATATCAAAAGAGCTGAAGAAGGCTTAAGGGGAATGGGTGGAGACTACGACCCAGCTGGATATAACAGACAAGAAGGAAAATTAGTAGTTAATGATCAAGAAGCCAAACACGTTAAACTAGCATTTGATCTATACGAACAATACCACTCTATCTCAAGATTTCAAAAAGTTATTAAAAAAATGGGACTTCAAGTTTGGCGCTTTCGCAGATACAGAGATATGCTATCAAATAAACTGTATTGTGGTTATGTTAGTTTCGCTGGAGAATACTATAGAGGTCAACACGATCCAATAATAACAGAAGAGCAGTTTGATAGAGTGCAAATGCTGTTATCAAGACATAGAGGGCGAAACGCATACAAAGCCAAGGAAAGTTTGTTTTCAGGTATGGTGGTATGCGGTTGTTGTGGGGAATCGTATATGTCATATCATACCGTTAATAAGAAAACAAACACAACATATAGGTACTACATTTGCAGGGCTAAACGATTCCCGGCAGAATATTCAAAAAAGTGTCTAAATAAAACTTGGAGAGTTGAAAAAATTGAAAAACTCATAATTAATGAACTTAAATTATTGACTGTTTCGAAAAGAATAAATAACGAATCAGAGCCTAAAATTAATTATGATAAACTAATTCAGAAGTCAGACGAAAAAATTAATCGAATTCTTGGTTTGTATGCAGATGGAGCCATAGACAAAACCGCATTGGATAGACAATTAAAATCATTGAATGATGAAAAGGAACATTTAGTAAAAAATAAATTAATGGTCGAAAAGCAAAAAGAGACAATCCTCACAACTGATAAACTCGAAAAATATGTTATAGATTTAGGGAATGTTGATTTCGAAGCTAAACAAGCGATAATACAGAAACTAATACAAAAGATTGTAATTAAAGGAGAATCCATTTCAATTGAGTGGATTTTTTAATAACAATAATTTTATGTATTCATTACTGGCTGTTGTGACCGCCCATAACAAAAACCGGGGATATGATTTGCCTTCTGGCACCTCTTCCTTTCGAGAATGAGCGGAATGATTTATCAGCAGCTTGAGCTTACTGCTTAAATGAAACAGCCTATGGAAAAGAGTACGCCCAACCTTATTGGCTTTCCCTTTCTGATAAACTATTAGCTCTTTCCTATATGCGTTAGCTTTACTCGATTCGGATGTCCCCCAAGGTATGCCTGTTCTTAATCGCATATGTTTCAGAGCTTGCTTGGCACCGTTTCTTTTTGGGCCACCTTCTTCACTGCTTTCTCTGCCTTCAATAAAGCGAAGCGCTGTGCGCGCAGCCGCCGTCTGGGCTGCGCTAAGCCCCCAGCGCTCCAGGCGCTGCTGCTCGGAGCGCGCCAAAAGCTCCACGGATCGCGGCGACAGCGCCCGATCCGCCGCCGATTGCGCTGCTCCCCGAATGAGCAGCGCGCATTCACGACTGCGCCCCATTGTGAGGCAATGCCCACAATAGGCGCAGTCGCTCTCGCCGCACGCCGCGCAGGCCGTGCGGCGAAAGGCTTCTCCGCTGCCGCAGCGCTGGCAGCGGAGCTCCGTCCCCGCTCGCCGATCGCTTGCGGCGACGGAGCCACCCAGGCGCAGCTGCCCGCGCAGCGCAGCAAGCTGGATCGCCTCCGTGATCCAGCCCGCTGCCCCGGGCAGCCCGCCTAAGAGGGCGTGCGCTTCTGCGCCCAGCAGCGCACGCCCCTCAAGCAGCTGCGAAGCCTGCTGCGCCAGCTTCGCGATATGAGCGAGCTCGCTGTCATACCATGCTCGCTCGTCCCCTTTCAGTGCAACCAAAGGAAGCAACGAAGCTTTCTTTCTCCCATCCGCACCTTCACTCATTATCTGACGCCGTTTCTTCCATTCCTCGAAACCCATATTACCGCTTGGAACAGCAGCAGGCTCCTTTGGGTGTCGGCTGCCCTCGCGAGACTCCTGCTGCACTTGTGTAGCAATTTGAAGCAATCGTCCGCCAGCATCCAACTCACTAAACACTTGGCCAGCGTCATTGAAGCCTCGTCTCTTCTCATCCATATTAAACAACCACGCTGCTCGAAATGCCTGCCCAAGCGGCAACGGCTGCCCCATGACCAGCCCCTCTCTAAATAGTCTTTTTTTATCTATTAACTCCGCATCCCTTTTGTTCGGCACTCCCGCATCATCCGTTGTCCACTTATCTAAACTCCAATAATGCCAATCGACCAAAGGCGCGATCGTAGCATAGGCTTGCCACCTATTCAACTTTTTTACTATGTATAGATATGCCTTCATTTCTTTCCCCTCACTTTGCGATTTACTGCCACTCTGGAACTCTAAAGAAAACCGGCGATACTATTTCATCAAAAACAGCCGCTTTCAATTTGTAATGAAAGCAAAAGGCGCTATTTGTGAACAAAGTACCATTTTGAGACCCCCTCCTGCACGCAGTGCCATCCCCTTCCGGTTGCCTGTTGCCTTATCCATAATAATTCGCTGCTCCCTAGCTAGCCGGTCAGACGTTCCGCTATCACGCCCAAAAGATCAGTTTTGAGACTGTAATGTGACACACGTTCCGTTATTGATCCATATATAGCAAATAAAGCTCCGGGCCGAATAGCGGAACGTGTGACCGCGAAATTTAAAAAAACGCGTTTTTGAGCAAATAACGGAACGTGTGTCCATGTCGCGATTCATTGTGGGCAACTATGGATAAGCCATGAGAAAAGGGAACGAAGAGCAAGGTTGGGAATGGAGAAGCGACAGCGTCCGCCTTTGCAGGCCAATTTTATCCTTTTCAGGGGTTATTTCATCAAAAAAATTGGACTACAACAGCGATCGCAATCCCAACTTTGATCGTAGTGCCATCCCCTTCCGGTTGCCTGTTGCCCTATCCATAATAATTCGCTGCTTCCCTAGCTAGCCGGTCAGACGTTCCGCTATCACGCCCAAAAGAGCAGTTTTGAGACGGTAAAGTGACACACGTTCCGTTATTGATCCATATATAGCAAATAAAGCTCCCTTTCGAGCCGAATAGCGGAACGTGTGACCGCGAAATTTTATAAAACGCGTTTTTGAAGCAAATAACGGAACGTGTGTCCATGTCGCGATTCATTGCGGGCAACTATGGATAAGCCATGAGAAAAGGGAACGAAGAGCAAGGTTGGGAATGAAGAAGCAGCAGCGTCCGCCTTTGTAGGCCAATTTTGTCCTTTACTGGGGTTATTGCTTCAAAAAAATTGGACTAAACAGCGATCGGAATCCCAACCTTGATCGTAGTGGCCTCCCTTCAGATTGCCTGTTGCACTATCCGCTATAATCAGCACCCCAGCCAAGGGCGTATGGAGAATTTGTCGATTTCATTATGAGTAAATTTGCACGAAAAAAAGCACACCCACAGCCGCTATCAGCTGTAAATGTGCTTCATTTTCCTTATTATATCCCATAACCATGAACAAGCCAATCCTGCACCTTGCTGTCAAAAAAATAAGAAGCTCGAACAGTCCATCAAAAAGCTTTTGAGCTTTTGAGCTTTTGAGCTTTTGAGCTTTTGAGCTTTTGAGCTTCTGAGCTTTTAAGCTTTGAGCTTCTGAGCTTCTGAGCTTCTGAGCTTTTGAGCTTCTTGGCTATTAGTACGGAAGCTTGGACAAATCCGCAGGATTATGCAAATCAATTAATACCGCACTGTCGGAAACGCTAACAACACCTTCGTTTTGAAGGAGCCATAGCCATTGATCGGCATTGCGGTGGCTGGGCGCCGTTTTCTCTTTGCTTGGCGCTTTCTTCTGCTCGGCCCGATTGTATGCAGCATGAACCTTGATCTTCTCCTCTTCTCGGGAAAAACGATTTACAATGGCCAGCTCTTCCTCAGACAGTCCATTATCAACAACTGTTAATTGGACGTCTTTGCCAGACGTTCTCGAAAATGAAAACAAAGAGCGTAAATGCCACTCTATATTCGTCTGTCTTTGATCCGTAATCAAAACATAGTGACGCCCGCCCATTTTCTTGCGTTCAGAGCTCCTGTTCAAATACCAATGCATAAAATGAACCAAACCCGCTGCAGCCAGATAGCACCCGATAACAGTAATGAACACTATAACCATATCGGTCTCCTCCTCTTGATTTCACTATATGCGGGGAGACTCTGATCGGTTACGTGTGAAAGAGTTTGTCTATTCTGAATTTGCCCGCGGTGTTAACCGCCCCGCCAAGCACCTTACAAATTGAAAGCAAACAATTACAAATTGTCATTGTTTTTGATTACGATGCATCTCTATAATAGGAATAGTGTCTAAAAATGCAAGGAGGAAATAGACAAATGACATCAGCAGAATGGAACGGAAGGATCTATTCATTCGAGTCGGGAATTCCCGATGGCTTCTCGACGACCGAAGGCTCTAGCTTATCCATATGCGAGACGAGGAGCAGAGACGGCAAGCAATCGCTGCAATGGAACTACATGCCTGGAGCAAAATTGACAATTAAAGGTCCAATCGGCTTCCAGCCGTTTGTTCCAAATCCGCATAATCAAGCTATTGATACGTTTGGAATTTGGATCTATTCGCAGGAGCCTACCGGCCAAAAGCTATTATTTGAATTTGGGAAAGATGAGCGCAAGGATTGCCATTTCGAGGTTGGGTTAGATTTCACAGGATGGCGTTCAGCCAGAGTGGCTTATGAACGGGATATGACCGGCGAACCTCTCAGCGACATGCAAACGCTTACTATAGTCGCTCCTGCTTCGGGGCAAGGAGTGCTGCTGTTTGATCAGATCATAACGTCAACTCCTGTTGACCCTCGCCACCATACGAGAGATCGTCAGGTGCCTTTTGTCAATCTGCAGGCTGATCAAGCTGCCAATAGCCACTGGCTCGGCTTGTTGCGTATGGATGAGGTATTAGAGCAATGGAGAGCAAGAATAAATATAGATGAGATGAAAATTACAGCAGAGGAAATGGCTTCACTCGCACTTATCCAGGAGCGATGGGATCATTACTTGCTAGAATTAAATGAGTCTGAACAACGTTCCCTGGAAGAACAGCAGCAGTATTACTCTCAGCTGTTGTATGCAGCGGAAAACGGAATAGCCAGACCGCAAACAATAGATGTTATTCATATAAAAGATTTTTATCCTTTACATTGCAGTAAGGAGCTGTTAGAGCTCACCAATGCGGCGGATTTGCGTGAAGTGTCTGAAATGCTGTTGGCAACAGCAATCAGTTATCGTCAATCGAGCACAGTCGCAGAGAAGAATAGGCTGCAGCAATGGTTTATAGATACTGTCAAGCATTTGGATCAGCAGGGCTGGGCATGGGGCAGCAGCCAAGGAACAGTACACCACCTCGGTTATAATATAATCAGCTTGTATCCTGCTTATTTTTTGATGCGGGATGTATTGCTCCAAGAAGGTTTACTCGAGCAATCGCGTAAAACACTGGAGTGGTACAGCGGACTGGGACGAATAGCTTTTGCGGATGAAGAGATTGAAGGCAATGCGGATATATTTAATACAACGTTAGCCGGGATGCTTAGCTCCGTTCTATTGACTGACAATATGGAGCAAATGGCAGCTACTCTTGGCAGACTGCAGCGCTGGATGGAGCTTTCAATCATGCCAGCCCGTGGTTTGATGGCAATATTTAAGCCCGATGGGGCCGGCTATCATCATGTTAATCACTACCCTGCTTATTTAATAGGCTGTCTAAAGGGTCTCACCCCTGTCATTCGTATATTGAGCGGAACTTTATTCCGCATACCCGAACAAGCCCATCAAATGATTCGTCATGTGCTGCTGGCTATGAGATTTTATAGCAATAAGACGGAATGGCTTATTTCTATATCTGCCCGCCATCCAACGGGTAAGTGGGGACTTGACCCTGAGCTGTATCGTGAGATGGCTTTGGCAGGATCGCCTGACGGAAAGCAGGCCATTGATGAAATAATGGGAGCCGCTTACCTGCGATTGCTGCCGAGCGGCGCCACCAATGAAACCGTCGCCCGATTGCAGTCCTGCGGCGTAGAGCCAGAGCCGGATCCGAATGGACATTGGACCATGAATTACGCTTGTGCAGCGTACCATCGCAGAGATCATTGGCTTGTTGGCGTTCGCGGCTTCAGCCGTTATATATGGGGTAATGAAACCTATGTCAATTGCAATCTGTACGGCAGATATATTGCCTATGGCCATTTGGAAATTATGGCTTCAGGCCAGCCTGTCAATCACAAGGACAGCGGTTATGATCCAGAAGGCTGGGATTGGAATCACTGGCCAGGGACAACCACAATCCGGCTCCCTTATGATAAATTGCGGTCCGATGTAAGGAATGTTGATAAATTTAGCGGTTATGAAGAGATGACGATCTCAGATGAGACATTTGCAGGCGGATTGTCTATAGATGGCTCAGACGGCATGTTTGCCATGAAGCTTCATGAGCATGGCAAGTATAATGGCAGCCATCGTGCGCGCAAATCCTATTACTTTTTCTCCAACATGATTATCGCGCTTGGTTCAGATATTGAGAATGATGATGCTGAGCATGCTACAGAGACAACGCTGTTCCAGCAGTGTATACTAGACGGAAAAGATACAGTGGTACTGAGTACTGCCGGCAGAATAGAAGATTTCCCAAAAATAACAACGTTGGAAATAAGTGAGCCTGTCTGGATGCTGGATACGCGCAGCAACGGATACTACGTACCGGCAGGTCAGCAGCTGACGATTGCGAAGCAGCATCAGATAACACCGCATCAGAAGGATGATTCCAAAACCGAGGGCGACTTCGCATCTGCTTGGCTTTCGCATGGACATGCCCCGCAAGCCGGAGAGTACGAATATACTGTACTCGTTCAATCGGAAGAAGCCGAAATGACAGCATTCGCACAGGCACAGCAGCAAGCAGTTTCAGCAGCCTATTCGGTTATCCGCAAGGACCGCGGAGCGCATATTGTTTGGGAGAAAGCGAGCCGCACAACTGCTTACAGCTGCTTTGAAGCAGGACATACTGCAGATCATGCACAATATAGTGACCATTTAAGCCGCGATGGCTCCCTGCTATTTGTCGATACGCCGTGCATGGCCATGCTGCGCGAAGCGAAAGCAGACAAGCTGCAGGTCAGTGTCGTTGATCCTGACTTAAGGCTGTATGAAGGCATAGAACCGGATCAGCTCGATGAGCAAGGAAATCAGCGTGAAGTTAGCTTGTACTCCCGTACATGGGTGGAAGCAGAAGGTGCAGGGCATACATTAACGATGCACATAAAAGGCTGTTGGAATCTAGAGCAGCAAGATGAGCGGGTGCAAGTGTCGGCTCACGATTCTGAGAGCACTGAGCTGCGTATACACTGTCAGCATGCCGAGCCGGTTGAGTTCTCGCTTGTTAAATGCTTTGAGTAATCGAGTTAATTTCATAATACGGATACGAATTATGAAATGGAGTCCATCGGATTAATAGGAACGAATACTAAGGGAGGGGATTGTAATGGGGGTTAGACGGTGGAAGCGTATATTTCATTCTGTGCTTTTTAAATATTTGGCATCCTACGTCATCGTACTTATCGTGCCGCTGCTTGTTCTTGGTTATTTTGGTTATGATCAGCTCAAAGCAACGATTGGCGAACAGGTGCGTGATAATCAACAGAAGCTTCTAAATGAAGTAAGAGAAGACATGGATCAGAAGTGGACGCAAATGAATCAGATGGCGAGCCGGCTGGAGACACATCCTATGCTGACACCGTATGCCATTTCAAATTATTTTGCAGCATCCTATCATTCCAATCCCTTCCTCGATTATATGGTGTCTAACCCTTATTTGCAGGAAATTGTCTATTATATTCAAGGAGAGCCGTATTTGTATGCTTCCGCAAGTACGTACCCAATCTCTTTATTTATGAAGGATGTTTATCGCTTCCCGAATTGGAATATAGAGCAAATGAAGCAGCAGCTGGATGAAATTAAAGAACCCGTACTTCGGCCGGCTGAGGACGTAATATTAGCCAATGGCACCAAAGAACGTTTGATTTCTTATATTGTGCCCGTTCCTTATGGCAGTACAAAGCCATATGGCGCTGTCATGTTTATGATCAAAGAGAAAAACTTTTTGGAGTATAGCCGCTATATGGCAGGTTATGAGCGAGGAAGTTTACTCGTTATCAGCCCTGATAAGCGCATTATCGCCGCACACAAAGAAGATCAAATATCGGTCGAGAATAGGATTGAACAAATGCCGGGTCATGCCCGTCAGGGTGCATTTTCGGTTGAGCAGATCAACGGCGAGGATTACTACCAAGCGGTCATGGAGTCAGGCAGCAGCGGCTGGAACTATGTCATGCTCAATCCGGTTAAAGATGAAATTGGTCCAATGACTTCTGCAGTGGAACAGTGGATTCGCACGATGCTAATGATATTAATTTTAGGCGGCGTCCTCATATTTGCAGCTCTTTACTATAACTACTCCCCTATCCGTAAGCTTGTACAGCTTGCAGAGCATTACTGGGGAAAAGCAGAGGATAAAATTAATGATTTGGAGCTTGTACGTACTTTCATGCATCGCGCAGTTGAGAAAAACCGGCAGCTTGATGAACAAATGAACGAAAATCGCTATGTCATCAAACAGCATATGCTGCTTGAACTGTTAAAGGGAGAAATTGAAAGCCTAGAGGAATGGAACCTGGAGGCTGAAGAGATCGGCATTCCTTTTCTTCATAGCCATTGTATATGCGTATTGGTCGTCGAATATGGCGAGCACAATAACAAGCTAAAGCAAACGCTGCAGACGGAAATCGAAAAACGAATGTCTGGCGATATTCAAGGCTATTGCCGGGATACGCTTGACGGTCAGAAGCTTATTGTCATTCTCGCAGTGAATCCAGAGGGAGATTTGCTCAAGCACTGGCTTCAGCAGCTTCATCTTGATCTGCAGCATCAGTCATTCAGACAGCTAGTTATCGGAGTAGGCAATACGTATGAAGGGCTGCAGCATGCAGGCCGTTCATGGATAGAAGCATCTACGGCAGTCGATTATAAACTTATTAAGGGAAGCAATAAAGTTATTTATTTTGAGGAACTGGGGCTGGAGGAGACCGACTCCTTCCATTATCCGCAGCAGGGAATCGACCGTTTAAAACTGCAAATCAAGCAAGGACAGACGGATCAGGTATCGGAGACGATAACAAAAATCACACAGGAAATCAGTCAGTATCGTACGACGCTGGTAGTTGCCCGCTGCTACTGCTACGATTTGATTACAGCTATCAAAAATACGGTACATGAAATTACCCTTGAGCATCCAGAGCTTCATATTGAATTTCCTGATATATGGTCGCTGATGGATTTTACTACGGTAGAAGAGCTGTCGTCCTTAATGATTGATGCTTGCGTTAATTTAACGACTACCATTCAACAAGCCATTCCTCATAAAAAAGATCAGATGATGAATGAAATGACCAAATACGTACAAATGCATGCTACCCAGTATCATTTTTCTATTCAGCAAATGGCCGATGACTTTCACGTCTCTACTTCCTATTTAAGCCGTTATTATAAAGAGAAAACAGGCAGCACCTTGAGCGAGCTTGTCAATCAGATTCGTATTGACGAAGCCAAAAAAATGCTGCGTGAAAAAGATTGTCCTGTTAAGGATATAATTCAACAAGTCGGCTATGCCGATCCTTCAAGTTTTACAAGGAAGTTTAAAGCTTTAGTCGGGCTGACACCAGGGGAATATCGCAGATTAAACAGCAGCAGTGGTGATTGAATGATTTTAATGGTTCGTATCTTGCATAGTATAATGTCAAATTTAGCATAGTAAATAGCTCAAAAGCATGATGAAATCCCCTCTAATCAGATCAGGTTCAAATGTTGCACAGCCGAACCTAATCTCGCTTATGGGATTTTTTTTTATGCTCTTGTACGCTATAAGCATGATCGATGCGGAGGTGACAACTATGAAAACTGAAAACGCTGTCAAGCATACAGCAAGCATGAAGATGAAACCTAAACAGGAAGTGAGGAAGACTTTGAAACCAATACTAAAGAGGATGCTGTCATCCTATCAATTATATTTGTTGTTGCTTCCGACTATGGTGTATTTTGTTATGTTCCACTACATTCCCATCTATGGAGCACAAATAGCATTTAAAAACTTTATTGCCATTAAAGGCATTGCAGGAAGTGATTGGGTAGGCTTTGATCACTTCACACGATTTTTTCAATCCTATCAATTTTGGACTGTATTGAAAAACACACTGGGCATTAGTGTTTATGAGCTGTTAGTAGCCTTTCCAGCACCAATCCTGCTGGCTTTATTACTGAACTCCTTGACGAGTGAGCGTTTCAAACGGTTCGTGCAAACGGTTACCTATGCGCCCCACTTTATATCGGTTGTTGTTATAGTCGGGATGCTGGGCATCTTTCTTTCGCCAAACAACGGCATTATCAATGAAGTCATAAAGGCCTTTGGCGGTGATCCGGTCTTTTTTATGGGAAGTGCGGGATGGTTTAAAACGATATTTGTATTTTCCGGCATATGGCAAAACATTGGCTGGTCCACCATTATTTATTTGGCTGCGCTTACTTCTGTGAATCCAAGCCTTCATGAAGCCGCTGTCGTCGACGGGGCTACAAAGGTACAACGAATTACGTATATTGATTTTCCATCCATATTACCGACCATTATTATTTTGCTCATATTAAACGTAGGTAACTTTATGGCTATCGGCTTTGAAAAAGTATATCTCATGCAAAACTCGCTTAACGTAGATTCTTCTGAAATTATTCAAACCTATGTATATAAAGTAGGCTTGTTGAATGCCGAATACGGTTATTCTACAGCAGTTGGATTGTTTAATTCTGTTATTAACTTTGTTTTGCTTATTACAGTCAACTGGACCGCGAAACGATTGAAGCAAAATAGCTTATGGTAAGAAGCTAGAACGAAAAGAAGGTGAATGGAATGAACCATTTAAGCAACAGCCGTCAGGATAAAGTTTTTGATGCAGTAAATTATATATTACTCGGGATTCTTTCCTTAGCGGTCATTTATCCGCTCTACTATGTACTTATTTCATCCTTTAGCGAACCGAATATTGCCGGCGGAAGTTTACTCATGCTGCCCAAGGAATTCACATTGGAGGGTTATTCACGGATCTTCGCAGATTCTTCCATATGGATGGGATACCGCAACACTTTAATGTACACCGTATTAGGTACAACCATTAACGTCGTGCTGACACTGACAGCTGGATATGCCTTATCCAGACGCGATCTGTTCGGACGCAACGGCTTTATGTTCGTTATCGTATTTACCATGTTTTTTGGCGGGGGACTTATTCCTACCTATTTGCTAGTTAAAGATCTGGGAATGGTTAATACGATATGGGCGATGGTTATTCCTAATGCCGCTTCTGCTTACTACATTATTATTACGCGTACTTTTTTCCAGACAACGATACCTGGCGAGGTTCTAGAGTCTGCACAAATAGACGGAACGTCGGATATTCGGTTTTTTCTGCAAATTGCTCTTCCGTTATCGCTGCCTATCGTTGCGGTTATGACGTTGTTCTATACTGTCAATCATTGGAACTCGTACTTTAACGCGCTCATTTATTTGAAAGAGCATAGCATTCAGCCGCTGCAAATCATTTTGCGGAACATTTTGATCAGCAACGATATTTCCGAAATGTTCGTTGAGGAAGTGCATGATCTGGCGGAGCAGCGCCGCTTGCTTGAGCTGATGAAATTCGGAGTAATCGTCGTTTCCAGCTTGCCGGTACTCGTGCTCTATCCATTTTTGCAAAAATATTTTGTAAAAGGTGTTATGATTGGTTCTCTGAAAGAATAGAGCGCCTGTTCATAAATATAACAAAGAGGGGAAGTTGTAAATGAAAACTAGAGGAAAAGCAAAGGGTCTGCAATTAGTTGTTATCGCATTGTTGATTATGTCGCTGATGCTGGCGGCTTGTGGTGGAAAATCGACGAATAACAACCCTTCCAGCACTCCAACTAAAGAGGGAGAAACAGCGAAGGACAGCAATTTTAATACAGAGGGCTTTCCCATTGTGAAGGATAAAGTAAAGCTGAAGATTGCCGCCTTCCAAACGACTTCGGGCAAGCATTTCAACGATTATGGCTTTTTTAAAAAAGCTGAAGAAGTAACAAACGTACAAATCGACTGGGATTTAAACCCTGGAGGAAGCGCTTGGCAAGAGAAGAAAAACCTATTATTTGCAAGCAGTGAGCTTCCAGAGGCTTTCTATGGTCATGGTATTTTGGATGAAGCAACCGATATAGTCAAATACGGCTCACAGGGAGTATTGATCCCACTTGAAGATCTGATCGAAGAGTATGCGCCAAACTTAAAAGCTTTGCTTGAGGCAAGACCGGAGATTAAACAGGCACTTACTTCTCCTGACGGTCATATCTATTCGTTGCCGACTATGAACGACACGTATGCAGTATCGAAACCTGCCCTGTTTATTAATAAAAAATGGTTGGACGAGCTAGGTCTTCCATTGCCTAAAACAACAGAAGATTTCTACCAGGCACTAAGTGCGTTTAAGAAAAAAGATCCGAATAAAAATAACACGGCAGATGAAATTCCATTTACGTTTCTATCCAGCGATTGGAATGCCAATCTTGCTTCCTTCTTCGGCTCATTCGGTTTGCTAGACCGCCGCGACCATATTATTGTAAATGATGACAAAGTTGTCTACACAGCTGTTCAACCAGAATACAAAGCGGCAATTGAATATTTTAATAAAATGTTCAAAGAAGGCTTAGCTGATCCAGAGAGCTTCACGCAAGATAAAAATTTGTTTACAGCTAAAATTAGTCAAAACAATATGATCGGTGCCTTTATGGCTTGGAACTACGACAGTGTCGGACTGCCTGAAGATCATGATTTCGTGCCGCTTGAGCCACTTGCCGGTCCGAACGGCGATCAAATGTGGGCAGGCTTCCAGCCAGGCATTCTATTCAAAGGCTCCTTCGCTATTACAAGTGCAAACAAAAATCCTGAAGTAACGATTCGCTGGATCGACTATATGTTTGATCCGCTTGTAAGTATTCAAGCTGTCCATGGTATGATTGGCACCAATCTAATTGAGCAAGCAGACGGTACATTTAAAGTAGCACAAGCACCAGAAGGCAAAACATCAGCTGAATTCAGAGAGTCGCCGGAAACATCAAGAACGGTATATGCTCAAACAAAAGAAATGCAAGAGAAAATTATTAATGAGCGTCAGGTTAAAATGCCTAAAACCGAGTTAGACGATTTATACGGCCCTTACCTCGTTTATAATGAATTTCCTAAAGTTTATATGACAGTTGAAGAAAATAGCGAGTTGACGCGCTATAAAACAGACATTGGCACGTACGTTGAAAAAATGTATGCACAATGGATGCTTAACGGCGGAATTGAAACAGAGTGGGACGGTTATGTACAGCAGGTGAATAAAATGGGTCTGGACCGCATGATTGCCATCTATCAGCAGGCTTATGACCGTTATAAAACGAATTAATATTTCCATACAACCCCCTGCAAAGCTTAAGCCCCGCAGGGGGATTTATTTATAACTAAAAGAGGGACAGCAGAGACGTTTATCCTTGTAAGGAGTGACATCGTTATATGCAAAATAATAGCAAGCCTCATGTCGTTGTAATTATGGCCGATCAGCTGCGTTATGATGCTTTGGGCGAGCATACGCCCCATCTGAATGAGCTGCAATCTGAAAGCATCGACTGGAGCAGAGCCTATTGTGCTTCACCATTATGCGTGCCTGCCAGAGGGGCCTTCTTTACTGGAAAATATCCCAATGAAACAGGCGCTCTTCACAATGCAAAAATTGTACAGGAAAAGCAATATGGGATGGTAGGTGAAAATCACAGCAGCCTATACGAGCTTGCTGAAGAGGAGTGGGACAGCTGGCATACTGGAAAAATGGACTTTCGCACAGAAAAGCAAATTGAGAAGCTGCCGGACACGAAAACAAATTGGCTGCCATTAGAGCCCCGCTATTATCACTATTTGGAGGAGCATGGAAAAAGACGGCCTGGCGGGGAATCCTTCAAAGGGCGTGTTCCTGAGCTGGCATATGGGCGTATTACGCGCACACAAGTCGTATCGACACCAGAGATTGGCTGCTATGAGGAACAATTGGACTATTTTTACGATGGATTTATTTTAAAAGATACACTTCATGCATTGAAAAATAGAAATCCGAATAAGCCGCTTATGCTGAATGCTATGTTTTTTGCACCTCATCCTCCAATTGATATTCCAGAGCCCTGGTTTTCTTTAATAGATGATGTGAAGCTTCCGGAAAACGTAGGCATATGGGGAAAGAATCAGTCGCCGCTGCAGCTGTATAATATTACGGGAAATATGGGAGCAAGCGTATCACGAGCAAGATGGCAGGAGATTTGGAAGGCTTATCTCGGCTATGTCGCGCTGCTGGATCATTGTGTAGGCGAAGTTATCGCTGAGCTGAAGCGTCAAGGGATTTATGAAGATACCCTTCTGATCTTTACGAGTGATCATGGAGAAATGCTGGGCTCGCATCGATTGTGGCAAAAGATGTGCATGTATGAAGAATCGATTCGCACGCCATTATGGATGAAGTTTCCCGAAAAGCATAATTTCAAGCCGCGAGTAATCAATAAGCTGGTCAGCAGCATCGATATTATGCCGACGTTATGCGATTACTTGAAACTGAACAAAGCCCCCGAGGACATGTCAGGAATTTCACTCATGCCATTCATTGAGACAGAAACGGAAGAGTATGATGAAAAAGATACACGGTCCAAGCAGCGTTCCATATTCGTACAGTATGATGGCAATGGCTCCAGCAGCAACTTTTCCCGGGCGATCGTACAAGAGGATTATAAGTTAATTGTAGACTGGTTTAAGGATGAACTGTATATAGAGCTGTATGCCTTGCAAGAAGATATGCAGGAGCTGACCAATCTCGCGTTCGATGAAGAACAGAATGAGCGTTTGGACAGCATGCTGGAGCAGCTTAGGGCGCATATGAGGAAAACTGGGGATCAGCTGTCGCTTCCAGTAAATGCGAGAGAAAATTTCCAAACCGTCTATCGAGAGTTCGCACAGTAAGGATAAAGGAGTGCACTTCCAATGAATAAACCTAATTTATTGTATGTATTTGCAGATCAATGGCGCAGACAGGCAATTGGCAGGGCAAAAGCAGATCCCGTTATTACACCTGTTATGGACCGCTTTGCTGAAGAAAGTGCTGAATTCAAACAAGCGGTTAGCTGTACACCTCTTTGCTCCCCGCATCGAGCCGCTCTCTTGACGGGAAAATATGCTCTATCTACCGGTGTATATACGAACTGCAAACTGGGGCTAGACATTATGCTTTCCCCAACAGAGAAAGGAATTGGCGTAGTACTAAAAGAAGCAGGCTATAACACTGGATATATTGGGAAGTGGCATTTGGATTTGCCTGAGCAGCAAGCAGCAGACAACCCTCCTTCGGGCGCTAGGCATTGGGATGCCTATACGCCTCCCGGCCCGAAGCGGCAAGGCTTTGACCAGTGGTACTCTTATGGGGCGTTTGACCAGCATTTTGCGCCACATTATTGGCAGGACTCGGAGCAAATGATTGAGATTGAGCAGTGGTCGCCTGAGCATGAGACGGACAAGGCGCTCGCTTTTTTGGATCAGCACAGCAGCAGAGCTGCTGAGCAGCCCTTTGCCTTGTTTTTGTCATGGAATCCGCCGCATAGTCCTTTCGATCAAGTACCGGAGAAATATAAACAGCTGTATGCGGGATTAGAGCTAGAGATGCGTGCCAATGTTACAGCCAGTGATCCTCTTCTCATTCATACAGGGGAGCAGGTTGCAGGCGGCAAGGAACGGCTTGAAGAGCATACGAGAAATTACTTTGCTGCGATTAGCGGATTGGATGAGCAATTTGGCAGGCTGCTCCATCATCTGCAGGCATTAGGATTACATGATAATACGATTGTTGTGCTTACTTCCGACCATGGCGAGCTGCTTGGATCTCATGGTATGATGGCCAAGCATTCCTGGCATGAGGAATCGGTTGGCGTTCCTTTCATGCTTCGCTGGCCGCAAAAAGTTAAACCACTAGTAACCGATTTGCCGCTTAATACAGTAGATATTATGCCTACACTATTAGGATTGTGTGAATTGCCGATACCAGAAGCCGTTCAGGGTGAAAATCTTTCTGATTTACTAGTTGGTGATGCAGAGCGGCATGATGATCGAACCGTGTATTTGAGCGCATTCCCTGGAAGACTTGAAGCGATTGAAGCCTTTCGTGCAGCCGGTTTGGACAATCGGAGGTTTGGCTGGCGTGCAGTCCGGAATAAAAGATATGCCTATGTCGTTAACAGAGGTTATTTTCCTGGAGAACCCGTACAAAAACTGCTTTATGATTTGGAAAAGGACCCTTACCAGCTCAGCCCTCTCCTTCTGAAGGAGGCATGCGAGCATCCTGTAGCTTTGCAATTGGAAGCCGAGCTGGCAAAATACTTGAAGCAGTCAGAGGATACTTTTGTCTTAACAGACTAAAAATACGCCAGAATGAAGGATACACGGATTCGTCGTCCTTTGGGTAGGCGTGTTTACTGATGAAATACAGGAACAGGTATAAGGTGAAAACTGTAACGGTTACCACAGAGCCTATTCGTTAATAAATAAGGTGTTTTAAAATCTAACGGTTGCCATTGCCGCTATTCAATCCATATCTGCTAAAAATACGCCAAAACACCGAAATAGCCGCTAATTCAACCGTTAAAAAATGTAACAGCTTAAAATCAGCCCTTTAGCGGCTTTAGCAACCGTTACACGCTTTCCACCACCAACTACGATTTGCCTTTGACGAGCGTATTTAAAGATAAGATATAAGAACAAGTGTATAAAAATTTTTATCTTCAACAATAAACGACTTCCGCCGTCCTTGGGACGTTACCGATGAAATATAAGAACAGGTATAAGGCGAAACCTATAATTTCCTATATATCAATCAAACAATTCTCCCGTCCTTATACAAGGACGCACTACTTAGGGGTGACAAAGATGAACGAGCTTGGCAGCAAACGTCCTAATATCGTATTTATATTGTCAGATGATCAAGGTGCCTGGGCCATGGGCTGCGCAGGCAATAAGGAGATCATAACGCCTAATCTGGACCGGCTGGCGGCAACCGGCATGCGCTGCGACAACTTTTTCTGTGTATCGCCTGTTTGCTCTCCAGCAAGAGCGTCACTAATGACAGGACGTATTCCATCCCAGCATGGCGTGCATGACTGGATTAAGGAGCCGGAAGGTGAAAGGAATACTATTCGATATCTAGAGCAAGAAACAACTTACGCGGCTCTTCTTGCTGAGCAAGGCTATGTATGCGGTCTGAGCGGCAAATGGCATATCGACGATAACGCGATTCCTGCTGACGGCTTTACTCATTGGTTTGCGCATCAAAGCGGCGGCGGTCCTTATTACGGAGCACCTATGATCCGTGATGGCCAATTGTATCGGGAAGAACGCTATATAACTGATGTAATTACAGATGATGCCCTGGCCTTTTTAGATCGTTACGGTCCTAATGCAGACCAACAGCCCTTCTATATTAGTGTGCATTATACGGCGCCCCATAGTCCCTGGGTGAATAATCATCCAGAACGCTTTACAGCAATGTATCAGGATTGCAGCTTCGAGAGCTGTCCGCAGGAGGAGGAACACCCGTGGAAAATACCTAATCCTCCATGGGGCGATGATGTAAGCGCTAATTTGCAGGGCTATTACGCCTCTATTACTGCCATGGATGAGCAGATTGGCAGATTACTGAATAAGCTGGAGCAGCTTGGCATACGTGACAACACCCTTGTCTGCTTTATGAGCGATAACGGCTTTAGCTGCGGGCAGCATGGGTTCTGGGGAAAAGGAAATGGCACCTATCCTCAAAATATGTATGATTCGTCGGTTAAAGTTCCAGCTATATTCAGCCTGCCAGGAGTCATTAAAGCTAATGAGGTTACCGATGTTATGCTTAGCGGATATGATGTCATGCCTACTCTGCTGGAATGCGCATCAGTTGACCATTCTGTAGCAAAAAGAATGCCCGGAAAAAGCTTTTACAAGCTTCTAAAAGGGGACGAAATGCTTGAGAGAGAGCATATTGTCATTTTTGACGAGTATGGCCCTGTACGCATGGTGCGCAGTAAAGAATGGAAGTACGTTCACCGTTATCCTTATGGTCCGCATGAATTATATCATCTGACCGTTGATCCACAGGAAAGAGTTAATTTGGATAAGGATGAAAAGTATAGGGATATCAAGCTGCAAATGAGAAACAGTTTGGAGCAATGGTTTTATACGTATGTTGACCCTGGTGTAGATGGCGTGCGAGAGCCCGTAACAGGAGCCGGACAAATTGGTTTGGCTGGACTAAAAAGCAAAGGCAATCAGGCGTTTGATTAATAAAGCTTTTCATCTCTTTATTTGATGCATAACGGCGATCCTAAGAGATCGCCTTTTTTTGCTGAATACTTAAAGATTAATGATGAAGCTTACCGACAAAATGCCATCCAAGCCCTCAATACTTGTCATTTTCATACCCTTGTTGCAAAAATTGTCTTTGCTATCATTTTTTATAACTCATACAAATATACATAATATGGTGGAAATTTTGATAAAGGAGGATATTTCGGCAGGCCTTAAGCTAATTAATTAAAGGAGAGAAGTGAGATGAAGCGTTTCAGCAAACATTGGGCTTTCTTACTTGTTCTAGCTCTGTTCATGTCAATGACATTAGGCCCAGCACATTTTGCAATTGCAGGCAAGGACGGCGGAGGTTCGCCAAACCCGCCTGCGAGCTGTACACAATATTCAAAAAGTAAAAGCGATGTAAAGCAGCAAGGCTCCAAGCCTTATATAAAGGTGAATGGAGACGGGACTGCCACAGCCTATTTTACCACCACGAAAGACTGCGTTGAAGTTACCTTTTCATCGTTTGAATATTACAGCTCCAGCAGCCAAAGCCCTTTCGAGCATAAGACTATAAAAGTAGATAAAAAAGGGAACTATGAATTAACGATTCAAATGCCATCCTGCATAGACACCAAGCTGGTTTTGTATACAGGACCGTCTCAGGACAACCTGTACAGTATTATTAATAACAGCAAAATTGCAATAAATTATCAGTTTGAAAGAACATCCGGCTGCGGCAATATATTAATAGAAAAATATTTGTATGAAAAAAGAGGCGCTCCGCACGCTGATGTCACCTTTGAGCTAACGAAAAATAATAATTTCGTAGTTAGCGGCCAAACGAATAGCAATGGAAAATTGACCTTCAACAATTTGGCTCCTGGCAGCTACAATCTAAAAGAGCTCACCTCGACAGGCTTCACGACTACACTAAATAGCTCCACGCAAATCAACGTAAAAGCAAACAAAACGGAAACCATTGCAGTGATCAATACACCGATTATTACAGCCGAAGCGGTTTGTGATGAGCAAGGCAATAAGATATGGGTAATTACTAATCATAGTAATGTAGCAGTTAAGGTTCAATGGAAATTGAATGGAACCGGAAATAGTGAATGGACTACTACAACCATCCAAGGAAATTCGGTATACACCACGCCTTCACTAAATCCAAATGGTACTGAGCATATGCAGGTACATTGGGGGAAGAGCTCATCCATTAATGTGAAGAGCAAAGACAAATGCCCTGCTCCGACACCTACTCCGACGCCAACGCCTACGCCAATATGTACATGTATACCACCTACACCAACACCGACGCCGACACCTACACCAACACCTACACCTACACCAACGCCTACACCTACACCAACACCGACGCCGACACCTACACCAACACCTACACCTACACCAACGCCTACACCGACGCCGACACCTACACCGACGCCGACACCGACACCTACACCGACGCCGACACCGACGCCGACACCGACGCCAACACCGACACCTACACCGACGCCGACACCTACACCTACACCGACGCCGACACCTACACCAACGCCGACACCTACACCGACGCCGACACCTACACCGACGCCGACACCTACACCGACGCCAACACCTACGCCGACACCTACACCGACACCGACACCTACACCAACGCCTACACCTACACCTACACCTACACCTACGCCGACACCTACACCTACACCTACACCTACACCAACGCCTACACCGACACCTACGCCGACACCGACACCTACACCGACGCCGACACCTACACCGACGCCGACACCTACACCGACGCCGACACCTACACCGACGCCGACACCGACACCTACGCCGACACCTACACCTACACCAACGCCGACACCTACACCAACGCCGACACCTACACCGACGCCGACACCTACGCCAACACCGACACCGACACCTACACCGACGCCGACACCTACACCGACGCCTACGCCAACACCGACACCTACACCTACACCGACGCCGACACCTACACCTACACCTACACCTACACCGACGCCAACACCAGACCCTACACCTTCACCGACACCAGACCCGACGCCAGATCCGACACCAAGCCCGACTCCAACTAACACACCTAGTCCGACTAATACGCCAAGCCCAACCAATACACCTAGTCCAACTAGTACGCCTAGTCCGACCAGCACACCTGGTCCAACCATTACACCTAGTCCGACTGATGTGATCGAAATTATCGATGAAGAGGAGGTGCCAGCCGGCACAGATGATGTGGAATATGAAGAACATGAAGAAGAAACAAGCGGATCTGGAGGTACAGGAAATAATAACGGAGGAACAGGGGGAGAAATAGTGAATGAGGAGGAAGTTCCTCTAGAAAAACTTCCAAAGACTGGTGATACTTCCGCGCTGCCATACTACTTCATTGGCTCATTCGTAACATTGGCGGGCATCGTAACCCTTTTTGCACGCAGAAAATCCCTGTAATTTAACCCAGTTCTAAGAGATACCCTGCGCATCCTTGCTAAGGATGCGCAGCTTCTTGATGACATATAAGAACATGTAGCGAATTTGCTAGCGAATTTGGTTCTTCGGATGCGGCTGCGACGGACACGCTGCATGCTGATTGTTGCGGTCATAAACGACCGTTAGGACCCTGTTTTTCTATTTTTTGAATTATAACGGTCAAAAAGGTCCCTTATAGTTTAATTTACTCCGTTCATTGCTTGTTTTTATCGTGTAACGGTCACCCTTGTCTGTTACAAATTTTTTTACACCATTTTCGTCGGCTAAGGGACATTTATGTCCGGTGTGATTATAAACTAAAAAGAGCAACTCCCAAAATACTAGAATGTAGAAAATTCTAATATTCAAGAATTGCTCTTTCTTTTATTAGTTCAAGGTAACCCAGCCGTATTTGATGGAGTTGATAACCGCTTGCGTACGGTCGTCTACCTCCATTTTTTGAAGGATACTGCTGACATGGTTTTTAACTGTTTTCTCACTAATGAACAGATGGTCGCCAATCATACGATTGCTCTTGCCTTCTGCCATCAGTCTCAGCACTTCAGCTTCACGGCGGGTTAGCGGGCTTTCCTCGCTATCAATATATTTCACGCCATTCTCACGAGCTGCTGCTGCTCCTCCAGCGACACCCATCTCATCCAAGTATGTCATGCGGCGCAGCTGATTAATCAGCTTGCCAGTTACCTTTGGATGAATAAAGGAGTGCCCCTGCGATACTGAACGAATTGCATTAATAAGCGATTCCGCTTCCATATCTTTAAGCAAATAACCGGTTGCTCCTTTACGCAAAGCTTCGAACACATAGCTTTCATCATCATGTATCGATAATATAATAACCTTCACTTCGGGAAACATCGTTTTAAGACGCTCGGTTGCAGCTACCCCAGTCTCGACAGGCATATTAATATCCATTAATACAATTTCAGGCTGGATTTGATTGCAGAACTCCATCACTTGAATGCCATCGCCGCACTCGCCGATGACCTCCAAATCATCCTCCATATTCAAAATACGTTTTAGCCCTTCGCGAAACAATTGATGATCGTCGGCTAAGAGGATTTTAATTTTTTCTTTTTTGCTATCTGGATTCAAGCTCATTCATTTCATTCTCCTTTCCACCATCTGTAGTAGTTGGAATATCTATAGTAATTGTCGTACCTTCTCCCCGTATTGAATCAATATTTAGCTTTCCGTTTACCAGTTCCACACGCTCTCGCATCCCGATAATGCCAAAATGAGAATTTTGCGAGGATGCCGATATTTTGTCGAGCTTGTTAATAGAAAAGCCAACTCCATTATCTTGAATCATAAGCGTGATAAGTCCTGGCTTGAACGTAATTTCCAATACTACAAAAGTTGCGCTGGCATGCTTCAGTACATTAGAGAACGCTTCCTGCACCAGACGGAAAATAGCAGCCTCCATAGCCGAAGGCAATCTAATTTCTTTACCGACTAATTCGTATTTTGTATGGATTTTAGACTTTTCTTCAAAGTCTTGAGTAAATTTGCGCAAAGCAGGCACAAGTCCCAAATCATCCAGCGCCATTGGCCGCAAATTAAATATGATTTTGCGAATTTCCTCCAAGCCGGAGCGGACCTGCCCTTTTAAATCCATCAGCTCATGATGGACAAGCTCAAATTGCTCTCTAACGAGCATGCGCTCGGCAATCTCTGTACGAAGTACAATATTGGCAAGCGATTGGGCTGGACCATCATGAATTTCCCTTGCAATTCGTTTGCGCTCTTCTTCCTGAGCCAAAATAATTTTTAAACCTAGCAGCTGCCTAGTCTTGGCTGATTCAATAATTCTTGTAACCTGATTCAAATCTCCTGACAAATACTCAAGCACGACATTCATTTGCGAAGCGATCATTTCGGCGCGCTCAATCGATTGCTCGACATTGCGCGCACGCTTTTGCAAATCATCGCGGCGAGCCTTCAAATAGTGCTCTTTCTCACGAAAAATAGCAAGCTCTGTCTGAATTAAGGTCGCCTTTTCATAAGCTGTTTTTATATCAGCCTCAGTATAGCGCACAAAATCTCGGCTCACCTCTGTCAGGCGGATTCGGGCATGCCGATAAGACATTTCAAGCTGGTCTACCTTATCAATAATGGTGACCGTTTCTTGAAGCACCTGCTCCAGCTCTTGCTCTAAGGACTCAAGCTCCTTGCGGGCGGATTCGCAAATTTCATATATTTGATACTTGCTGTCTTCCATTACCTTTATAGCATTCGAGATGACTCGGTCTAAATCAAAAGTAAGGTGGTCCAATTGATCGGCACCCCTTTATGAATAACGTTTTCCATTTCTATAATAACACAAGCCTATACAGCTGAGTCTATGCTATTCAATGGTAATTTTTTTGTTTGTAGGCTCATATTCCACTTTGAATCCCAGCTGCTCAGAAAATAGTCTGATCGGAATCAAGGTGCGCCCATTTTGTGTAAATGGGGCAACCTCTGACTGATAACGCACGCCGTTAAGCGTATATTCCTTCTGGCCTATATTCATCTCGAGCATTTGCTTACCTCGCAAAACCGTCACTCTTCTTGTCTTATGCTCATACACAATTTCTGAGCCCATCGCTTCGGATACGAAACGTACGGGAACATAAGTCGTGCCTTTCTGCAATAGCGGTGCTGTTTCCAGCTTTAGTGACTTGCCATTGACCTTAGCTGTGGAATTGCCAACCTGCATCTCGATTTTAGCATTTTGCGGATTAGCCACTTCAGCCGTTGTCAGCACGCGGATATTGTCTATGGCGACCGCGCCGGCTGCTGCTTTGTTAGAGCCCGCCTCATCTAGCTGTACGACATATACACGTTTAAGCTTTACTGGATATTTCATTCCGCTTGGCAAATTCATTCTGACATTTTTCCAGCCGCTCCAGTTAAGCTCCTTGGCAATGTCCACATAATTTATTTTGCCATCTGCATCTACAATTTCGGCACGCATCCAGTTGCGGCTATTATCGCTGTATACATCCATCGTCATAGCGCCTGGTGTACCTGGCAACGTAATACCGCCGCTTTTTCCAAATACAGCATAGGAAGCTTTCGTCCCTGTACTGTTTGTAAAGTCATAAGAAATTTGCAAAGCTCTGCCTGTTTTCTGATCAGGAAGATCGGTAACAAGTTTTACTGACCCTTTAGTTGTATCGGCAGGAGTGACCTGTGATGTAATAGCATATCGAGAAACTTCGAAATCTTCCAGCATATCTGCACTCTCGCTCTTCGCCAATGGAATCATGGCGCCATAGCCATCATATCTGGCAATCGCATAGCCGATTTGCGTGTTTGGCTCGATAGAATGTACAGTTACTTGCCCATCCTTGTAAGAACCTTCAAATCCGACAAACTCCCATTCCAAAGCGCTGGTGTTCAAGGTGTAGCTCTTGCCGTTTTTCAAAGTTACTGATACTGGTGCATTAAATGTCGCGCCTGGCACTAACAACGCCGAACCGGCGTTTATTTTCATGGACTTGATTTGGTCGGATCCGACAACGTCCACTTTATATTTTACTGAAACGTCTCCAGCAGTTGCAATAATATGGGTTTGACCAATTTTGGTTGCTGTAAATTCATTCCCGTTCAACGTACCAATAGCCTTTTCGGATGACCATACGACATCAACCTGATCCATAGCAACAGGATTGTAGTAAGTATCATAACCGCTGACATTAAACTTTGCGCTTTGACCAACTAGCATCATATTATCACCGCTGACCAGCATCGCCTTCAGCTTGCCTTGCGGCGCCAGACTGAATACGCCAATGCCGTTAGCAACGCTGCGCATGGAATTCTCCTGCGTTGGATGAGAAAGCTGAACGTTAAAGCTGCCGAGTGGGCGATCAATCATTGTGGTTGAACCTCCGCCATCGAGGTTAATACCTTTATAGACGCCGAGCTCTACCATCGCCTGCTGCAGCTCCTTCAGGCTCAAACCCGTATTTCCGTTTTTGCGCTCACTAGTAATCATATACACCTTAGTTCCGTCTTTGGAATATCCAATAGCAGAACGGGAAGTATAAGAAGAACCGCTAACACCTGATATGTCGCGCGAAAACGCCGATGGCGCGCCTTGATCAACTAGCAGCGTATGACCGCCCATAAGCATCTCAAAGCTGGACGGATCGACCGCCTTGCCTGTTGTATTGGATTTTAAAGCATACTCAGACGTAATCGCCTGACCAATTTTCAAATTGTCGCGAACAAATTTTGCAGCTTTTCCGCTTGTGCGCAAAATGTATCCATTCTCAGGAATAGCATCTGCAAGCGGAGTTTCATACGAGATTTTTTCGATAATGCCGTCAATGACCAGCACCTCTGTCGGCTTGGTTGCAGAATTGCTCGGACGCTGAGCTCCTCCCCAAGCACTCGTATACATATACATCACATCAACATGACTATATGTAATGCCTTCTACCTCCGGGTAGTAAGCAGATTGATTCACACCTTCCAACGGAAACGTAAGTCCTGTATCGGTTGTTACCATGCCTTCAAAGGTATATGAATCTATAACGGGCTTGCGATCCTTCGTAATCGCAATAGCATACATCCCTTTTTGCCTGGATGGGCTGGACAGCAGCATGCCGCTTGTAACTTGCGCTCCTAACGGCGCCCCATCATTAGCCATTACGAAAATATCTCCGTTAATACCGGCCACTGCCTTATTTTCTTTGACCATATTCATTATGTTATTTTTTTGTGCGATGCTGTTCCCTTTTCCACTCATTGCATTTAATGCAACGTTGGGGTTGGATAAATCTACTTCGATCACATGAACAGCTGTTTGAACATTGGCGCTGCCTCTTTTTATCGTAAACGTATAGTCTATCCGTTTGGCACCTGACGTAATTATCGACTGCTGCACCTGCTTTAATGAGCTGGCTGCCGCCGCTTGCTCTATGCTTAAAACATTCCATTGCCTCGGCAATAATTCTCCTGCAGTCTGGGTTAATAATAATGCCCCTAAAGTAATAACGATAACTCTTTTTCCAGTTCTGGCAATCCGACGGCCTACCAAGTGAAACTCTTTTTGCATAGCTTCTGCAACTCTCCTATCTCTACTTATCTTCTATTATAGACTACATAAGTAGTAGAAAAGTTCCGTTTTATAGCAAACAAGCTAGCAAAATTTTGGCAGTTTCATATTTTAGCTACCTTTTTACTATGATATAGGTGCTGAGAAGCTTGCAAAAAAGCCGCCAAATATAGCTTTCATACTATACCTAACGACTTTTCGCAATTTGCGTTAGCAATCATTAAAAATTTTTAACGATAGGATGTCTTCGTCATCATGCTCTTTTATGGAGTTAAAAATTCTGCTTTTTCCAGCAAACGGCGGATCATGACTGTGCCTTCTGCACGAGTCGCATTCGTCTGCGGGCTAAGCGTCGTTTTTGTTTTGCCGTTAATAATGCCCAAATAAATCGCATTGGCCATATCTGTTTTGGCATAGGCACTGATTTTACTGCGGTCGGAATAGACAGACAAATACGTATCTACAGATTGTGGAAGCTTATCTGTTATGCCTGCCACCTTAGCAGCCCGCATCATCATGGCCGCCATTTCCTCGCGCTTGATCGGATCATTCGGTTTGAAGGTTGTCGTCGTCTTGCCGTTAACGATGCCTGCTTTGGCAGCTGCGCCGATATAAGCGCCCATTACCGTATTGGCATTGACATCCTTAAACTTGGCGGCTGCTGTACGATCTCCTTCAAGTCCTAAGCCCTTGGCAACATAAGTAGCAAACTCGCCGCGCGTTATTTGCTTTTGCGGCTCGAATTTTGTTGCACTGTAGCCATCAACAATAAATTTGCGTGACATCATAAGTACGTCTTCAGCAGACCAGTGGTTTGCAATATCCGTAAAGGTAGCTGTATTGCGCACTAGCGCATAGGCGCTGTTTCCTTGGCGTTTGAAGGCAGCGATGGTCCTATTGCCATCCTGCTTGAAAACAGTCGGAACATACGTAAGCAGTCCTGTTACAGGATCTACCCATACGGCAGCAGTCTGACTATAGTTAACAGACGATGAAGTGCTTATCGTTCTTGTCACATAGCTTCCAAAGCTTGTAATCTCCTTGCGGCTGCTTCCATTCATCACTGCAACCTCATAGTATACCGGACCTGCAATCATCGTTGCTTTTGAATTGCTTATTGCTCTAGTGAGATCAGAAGTAAACGTAGATGTTCCTTCGTCAATCGAAATCACGACTTCATTAGAAATGCCGCTTCCATTGTTGTAGCGCGACAACTCTGCGAAATTCAACCCTTTCAACGGCAATTCATAACTAGCATCGCCATGTTGGACTATCCACGTCACATTGCCGCTTATTTTTTGCGACATTTCCAATGCAATAACCGGAATCGACACGATCCCTGCCCTCTCGGTCGAAGGTACTCGGAAAACAATTCGTGGATTGCTTATTCCCGCATTGTGTGAAGTCGTAATCGCTGTAATGAAGTTTTCATTGTTTATTTTATACTTGCTTGCACTCGTTCCAGCTGGCGATACCGAAGAGCTTGTTGTAGCGGTTGATGTTTTCAGCAAAATCGCATTCGTCTCTACAACCTCATAATCACCTGTAAGCGTGTCGATCAACGTCGTTTGGTTTACTACATTGACATTATTGAAGCTGCTTACCAAAACGCCGTTCGCTGTCTTCAAACCGTTATCCGACTGAGTATAGTAGACCACGACTCGCTCCCCTACTTGAGCCGGCGAGGTTAGCGTTAATATGATAGAATTGCCGCTGATATTAACGTTATTTACCAATCTAACTGAATCATTGACACGAACCATGAACATGCTCGTTGGTAAGGAATTGTTATACTGCAGCGGTTCAGTAAAGCTTAACGTAACGATAGAACCTTTAATTATTGCGCTTTGCATAGAAGCAGGCAAACCGCTTCCGCCCGAGCTGCCTTGGTTAGCCAAAATATTGCTGAAGGAAGGGGCGAAATAACCGTAATAATCATTTACGAAACTGGTTGATCCAACATAAGTCACTGATACCGTTTGATTCGCTTGAATGCCGGACGTAAGCGTCAAATATACAGAGTCGCCTGATATGCTGACCGATTGAATCGATCTTGCTGCACTATTGACCAGTACACTATATTGCGATGCAGTTGGTACCGTGTTCGGATTTAATGTTTTGTTATATTTAAGAATGACTGACGTGCCAGATGCTGTAATATACTGCAATGCTGGAGGATACTGATAATTACCTCCTGTTGATGACTGCGAGATAGTATAACTGCTGATGGAACCCACTCTAAGACCATTTTGACCAGTAAGCGGGTAGCTGCCCGGTGTGTAGGATACTCGAACCGTACTGCCGCTTGCAATTGAAGTGTTAATGTAAAGAATGACTGAGCTGCCGCTGACCGAAAGGGATGATGGTACGTAGCTCGTGCCATTTACATAAACGGTAAACTGGGAACTTGCATAGCTGTTAACACTCGACAATGGCTGGTTAAAATTAAGGATAACCGTATTACCGGATGCACTGCCGCTAGATAACGCGGGTGCAGAGCTGCTCAAGCCATTTTTGACCTCTAAATTATCAAAGCTCGGAGCGAAATTACCGGACAAATCCTGAACAGGGTTGGTCGCCGGCCTTGTATAAGACACCTTCACTTGATGATTGCTGCCAATTGTACCGGATATCGTTAACGTTACCATGTTTCCTGCTGTGTCAACCTTCGTCACCTGGCGGTCAATGCCAGCTACCTTTACAGCATAGCTCGCAGGGGAGGTTTTGATTTTGGCATTCAACGGCTCGTTATAAATTAAGCGAATGATCGATCCGCTCGCTTCACTTGAAGATATAGCTGGCGGAGTTGTATCTCCTCCGACCGTTTTGAAGGTCCAACGATTCGTATTGTCGATGCCGACAAAATAATTGTCGACTAAATCGGATATTGCATCATCCGCGATAGTAATATAATAATCTCTGTTAGGTGTTAAATTAACACTAGGCTTAAACGTAATTGCTTTGCTGTCCTTCGAATCGACCATAATGTCAGAGGCCGAAATCGGGGTAACAGAGCCATCCTTCTGATTAAACCAAATTCTAGGGATCGAGGATACTTTAACAGGCTTGTTAAAGATCGCCGTAAAGGTTTCATCGACGGCTACAGGATTAGCACCATCCTCTGGCGTCATGCCAACCAGATAAGGGCCTTCAGTAACTGTTGTAACGCTAAAGCGCCATTCTGTCGTATTCGTAATTCCTCTGAAAGCATTACCCGCCGCATCTCGAATCGCTGTATTGGAAATTTTCACATAGTATTGGGTATTGTTCAAGTAAGGAGCTGAAGCCTCGCCTGAGATTGACCCTGTTACATTAACCGTAATCGTATTCGTTCCCCAGCCTGAAATACGCGATGAGGTAGCCGGAATTTCACGCAACAGCTTATCGCCAGTTACTTGACGCACCTCTAGTTTGCCATTCCAATCGCCAGGAAATACAGGCTCATTAAAAGTAATAACAAGCGGCGTATTTACCCCTGCCCCACTGCCTGTAGGCGTTCTTTGCGAGATGGTTGGAGGGTTATTATCATCAGGTGCTGTGGTGAATCTCCAATCCATCGTAGATGTAATCCCCGAGAATATGCGATCGCTGGAAGCTCCTCTTTCGCTAAATGCCCCAGGCTCTACAACGATGTAATAGCTGACATTTGCCGTTAATCTACTACTCGGTCTGATGGTTACTTCATTATTTACGATTGTAACCTGTGAGCTGTTTGCCGGAATACTCAAACGAGTGCCTGTACTCACCGGAATAATATCGATATTTTTATTCGGCTGCGCCACGACATTTTTATCAAATCTCATTACAAAGGATGTATTGCTTGGTACTTGAAAAGCATTGTTGCTTGGAAATAATGCATCTGTTGCCTGCAAATTAACCGGCGATGCTTCCGTTTTAAAATTCCATGTGCGATAATCCGATAAATTACCGTTACCATCTCTAAAAAGAGCAGCCGGAAGTTTAACTGTATATTGCGTATTAGGACGGAGTGCATCCTTTGGCGTTATTATAATTCTTGAGGAACCACTTCCAATAACCTCTGTTGAAGTAATGGAAATTTTGCGGATATCACCCGCGCCTTCAAGCTCAATTTCACCGCCGTTGCTGTAAACCGTTTTGTCAAAATCAACAATGAGGCTGGTCATAACGGGCACATTCGCAGATTGATGCACAGGTGAGACACCCGTAATGACTGGTCTTGCTGTATCGTCGGAGTCAGATGTTGTAAAGCGCCATTGTGCAGGCTGGCCAATTCCGATAAAGGGACTGCCATTGCTTATATTTTGAAAAGCGCCTGCTTCTATTTGCACGTAGTATGTAGTATTTAAATCGAGCTGGACAGTACGATAAAAAGTAACTTCCTTGCCATCGGAAGATATACGTACACTGCTGGCATTAATCGTATTTACAATGCTGTTATTGCTATCCAAATGTATCGTAATTTTCGCATTGCTTTGGCCAATTCTTACGGGCTCATCAAATAAAATCGTCATAGGCGATGATGTTTTGCGACTCACATTCGTCGATCCATTAGCGGGAAATTGACTCATAACGACAGGGCCGCTGCTGGCAGCGCTCGCCGTCTCCTGCCTTCCGCCCCAACCAGTCATGACGAAGGACAATACCATCATAACCGCCACGAACAGCGACAGCTTGTTCTTCCATTTCATAAATACACACTCCTCGTAAAAATACACTCGTACTTTTTATTTCGGTTTTTAGAGTATGAAAATGAATACCAAGAAGAAAACGAAAAGCGAGCATCCCTCTGAATGAAGGGAATGCTCGCTTCTTGTTGTTCAACTAATCCGAATTTTCAATTCTAGAACATCTTCATATTTTTAGTCGGAATTATTGAATCATTCATCTTTAAAAATGCTTTGCGATATCCTTTGGATTTCCTTTGCAATTTTTCTGCCAATTCACCGATGCCTCTTGCATAAGATTCATTATGAAAATACGACCAATCCAAATATTCATACATGCCTGTTAATAATCTTTCCGCCCACTCTTTGCTCTTGCCATCGTTTGTTGCATAAAATGATTCAATCCTATCTAATATTAGATCTTCAGGGGAAATAATATAAACCGGAAGATTAGTTGATTCACATTGATAGGTAAATATTCGTTCTTGATTTCCTGCCAAGGGTCCCTTAGGAAATTCCACTAATGATTCTAACTCTTTATGATACAGATTTTTATCACCAAGAACTCGTTTATAACCAAGGCTCTCCATTAATGCATATTCCAGGCCGTCTAAATCAGCAATAAAATCAGTATCATGAGTCGCATATTCGCCACCCGTATACACTTCAACTGCTCCGCCGCCAACAAGAACCGGAACAGAGAGTTGATTTTCTTTGAATGCTTCAGTTATTATACTGGCAATCGCTAATCTGCGTTCCAAAGTATCTGTTAAAGACCTGCATTCGTCTAATTTATTTTTCAACTCTCCAGATATCTTCATTTGACTTCACCCCCAAAGGCTTACCTGTTTTCATATTGATAAATTTTGAGGGGTCAAATTGTTTCCAAATTCTAAATGATTCAAGTGCAATTACTGCAGTCCTTTTTTCAATATTACGCGACCTGGTTTCTGGCTGCTCTGAAATAATTGCCTTGCTAAAGGCTAATATCCTAGAAGACCTTTGAATCTCCCTTAACTTATCCATATTCAACATGCAAACACCTCCTTGAGGATTACTAAACAATCCTACTGGTACATTTCCTTTTATTTATTATATCACTTTTTCACAAATCTGAACCCTCAGTATAATACAAAAACGCCACTTTCAGCTTCCTGTAGGAAGTTAAAAGTGACGCTTTATTGATTTTATTAAAGGCCAGCTTGCTGTTGAAGCACTTCTACCTTATCCAAACGCTCCCATGGCAAATCAATATCAGTACGGCCAAAATGACCATATGCAGCTGTTTTCGCATAGATCGGACGACGAAGATCCAAGGACTTGATAATGCCCGCTGGACGCAAGTCGAAGTTATTTGTAATTAGCTCGACTAGCTTCTCATCTGTCACTTTTCCTGTTCCGTAAGTATCCACATTGATGGACACCGGCTTCGCAACACCGATAGCATAAGCTAGCTGGATTTCGCATTTATCAGCAAGCCCAGCTGCAACGATGTTTTTAGCCACGTAGCGTGCCGCATAAGCCGCCGAACGGTCAACCTTAGTTGGATCCTTGCCGGAGAATGCGCCGCCGCCATGACGCGCGTAGCCGCCGTATGTGTCGACGATAATTTTGCGGCCTGTAAGACCAGCGTCACCTTGCGGTCCGCCGATTACAAAACGGCCTGTTGGATTAATAAAATATTTCGTTTCAGCATCAAGCCATTCTTCAGGAACAACTGGCTTAATAACATGCTCCATAATATCGCTTTGAATTTGCTCCAAAGTTACCTCTTCAGCATGCTGAGTGGAAACTACAATGGTGTCGACACGAACGGGACGTCCGTCTACATACTCAATTGTAACTTGTGTCTTGCCATCTGGACGCAAATAGCCAAGCGTGTCATCTTTACGCACTTCAGACAAACGGCGAGCAATGCGATGAGAAAGAGCGATTGGAAGCGGCATAAACTCAGGAGTCTCGTTTGTAGCGAAACCAAACATTAAACCTTGGTCGCCTGCCCCGATATCTTCATTCTCTTGCTTCATATCCTTGCCTTCACGCGACTCAAGAGCTGCGTTAACACCTTGAGCGATGTCTGCCGATTGCTCGTTTAGAGAAGTCAAAACTGCGCAAGTGCTGGAATCAAAACCATATTTTGCGCGTGTATAGCCAATTTCTTTAATCGTGCGGCGAGCAATAGCTGAAATATCAATAAAATCAGCACGGCTGCTGATCTCGCCAATAACAAGCACAAGCCCTGTAGCCACAGATACTTCACAAGCTACGCGAGCATTAGGATCAGCTTCTAGAAATGCATCCAAAACCGCGTCTGAGATTTGGTCACAAATTTTGTCGGGATGACCTTCTGTAACTGATTCCGATGTAAACAAGTGGCGTCCTTTAACTGACATCCGTATCAACCTCCTACAACCTAAATAAAGAGAATAGACAAGTCCAACGATCCTACAAAAAAAATTAACCTTTTCCATATAGGAAAAGGTTGTTAGACAACTCTTCTAAAACAGTATGATAACGAAAATGTCGCTTAGTGTCAATGAAATACATACTTTCCCGGTTAGAAAAATGCGGAAATTTGTATCTATATGCATGTATCCCTTATTAGAGCAGGCTGTATTACACAAAAGTTAAAAATAATTTAAATTTTGCTTACAGCTGAAATCCTAACTGCTCAGCTTGCTGCACCAATCTGCGCGTCATTTCACCGCCGATTGAGCCAGTCTGTCTGGTTGTCATACTAGACCATTGCGGCACTTTTGGTGCGCCCGAAATAGCGCCTAGCTCTCCTGCAAACTCTGTATCCGCTGAGCCTGGTGCTGCTTCAGCTGGCATCAAGCCAAATTCCTGAGCGATTTCATACTTCATTTGATTTAGCGATGCGCGAGCTTCCGGAATAACAATCTTATTAGAACGAGCCATTTACAAACACCTCCGACGTATATTGGATTACGCCTGTAGTATGTGTCAATGGCTCCATTCTAAAGCGTATAATCTTCTGTCAAACCGACCAAATTATACATGTATAGATCAAAATTGGACATCTTTAAATCGATATTCTAAAGATGCATTATTTAATTGTATAACTGCCTTTAACCATAATCGTAAGCGGCCGTTTCTCATCAGCTGCACCTTGAATACCTCTGCCTTCACGAGGGAACCATATTAGATGATTAGTCGGCACTTCTTTGCCCTTCTTTATATCTACACCGCCAGTTAGATCTGATATGCCATTCGTATCCGAGCTGAACGCAATCGCCTTACCAACGCGTACAACCGCTTCCGTACCTGCATCAGCCATCAACGTCTTGCCAACCGGAAGCTCTACGATCTCGATTGCATCACTAACCGCACTGCCGCCATTTGAGCCGCCTTGGTTGCCGCCTGAGGAGCCTCCCGCTGCCAGTTTAGCGATTTGCTCATCGACATAGCTCTTCGTGACCACTGGATCTTCTATCGTACCTGGCGTAATCGCATTGGAATTGGCCACCAACGGCTTCGCCATTATCATTCCGACTCCAACTCCCGCCGCTATAAGTACCGCCGCGCTCGTCACTTTTAAAACTTTCATATTCACTTCTTACAACTCCTCCTGTCTAGTATCCTATTCAATAGGATACTAGATTTGAAGATGGTAGGCTAGAGAGAAAACTACCACACATTTTCTTTGCTTGCTAATAAAAATTTGTTACCATCATACTCATGATAAATATTTAACATATATTTATGATGAGTAACTTCAAAAATTGCATTTTCGTCTTTAAAAATAATTTTCTTAATTTTACCTTCACCTGACTCCAAAAACTCTGTATCAACTTTAAATTCATCTATTGACAGAACCTTAGAATAACGAACATATGGTTTATCAGCATCAACTAGTTCAATAATAAGTTTATGCTTTTCAAAATCATTTTCGTAAGCTCCATTTTCTATTAAATCATAATGTAAACTTAATTCTATACCATCAAAATCAAAATCTGATGTCGACTTATCTCTCACATGGAAAGAAGCAAATGAATTATTAATGCTAAAATCATAGTTTAAATAGTTTATTTCTGTAAGTTCATTTTGCTTTTGTACGATATCTTCTTTTTTCAATTTATAAGCTACTGATTTAATTAGTGCATTGTTAGATGTATCATCCTTTTCATGAATCCGCTGTCCAACATATAGATCTAATTCTTCTTTATAATAATTTCTAGGAATTCTAGCCATCGCACTTAACAGAACTCTCCCGTCAGGAAATACTTGCTCTGAGAAAGTATTAATATCAATCGGAATAACTGCTTTACCATCAGCTTGAATATATCCGCCTAAATCTGTTAAATTAACCGCCCTTCTTTCCTTATTTGTAAGAATAATCTCAGCATAAAAGAAATCATTCTTGCCATCACCATAAACTGCTGTTTTTCCAATAGATATTTCAGATTTCATTCCAATATTTTCGATACTGTAAGTATAATTTTTTTCACGTTTTATAATTGTACTTGTTTTAGTATCAGAAAATTGGTGTAGAACTTTTTCATCTTTTGAATCGCTCTTCTCTGTGACAACGAATGATATTTGTTTTATGTCTGTAGAGTAAGGAATATCTGCGTAAACAACAAAATTCGTAGAAGCTTTTGATGTAAGAATATCAACATCATCCAATTGCAAAGTTCCCATATTTTTAGGTTGAATTTTAACTCCATTTACCAAGAAATAACCACTAATACTAGGTATTTTCTTACTTCCATTGCTATTATTAGTTATTAGTATATCAGCAACCAACATATCAGACTTCTCCAAATAAGTTCGCTCTACGCTAGTTACTGCCACTTCGTAGTCTCCATAGGTAAAGTTACCGCCAATTGAACCTTGTTTATTTTTTTCATCCAGCTTGTAACTAGCAACAATAAACCCTTTATTATTATCTTGCTTAATTCGAATTATTAGTTCACTATCTTTTAATACCAAATCATTAGGTAGCATTCCAGTCAACTGAACATTATTATTAATACCAGGTAATAGTTCAATGCCTTCTCCTGAATAAGTTAGTGGATAACTGGTTCCATTTTTTGTTTGTAAAGTAAAAGAAACATCTTTTAAGTTTATAGTTTCTTGACTGTTATTTTGAAAAGTGAAATCAGTATAAAGATAACTATTATTCTCAACCTTATTTACGAACGATTCATTCACCTTAGTGTCTACTTTGCTATTATTTATAATAAGCTCTTTATTTTTTCCAATGGGTGTTGCAGTCATGGTTGCTTGTTTTGGAAGTTGATAAACGCCAAAAGGAATATAAGCATTTTTACTGTTTTTCAATTGTGCGACTAATTCTGATTTATTCATATCAAAATCACCAGTAATCTCGGCACTTAATTGCAACGATTTCTTCTCACCAATTTGTAATTCTGCTGATTCATTTTCAAAATTCATCAAATACTGCTTTCCGCTTTTATCTTTTATATAAAACTTTAGATCTGGGAACTTTACATTTTCACTTCCAGTATTGTGTACATCAAAGTCAACAAAAACATATTTTTTACCTTTATCTTGATATATTTGAGCCTCTTTAACTAATGTATTAATAATTTGACCATTTAAGTATAGTGGATTAACTTTCCCGAAGGTTATGCTTGGCATTTGGTTTGAAATAGGCAAAGTGAACAAACCAATAGGTATTTTAATGCTACTTGTTTCTTCAGCAGTAACGACAGCTAAAGTGAAGCTTTTCGCAGTACTTGCTATTGGTACCATGGATTGCAGAGTTATTATTCTCTTTTCTCTCGGTTGAAGGCTAACATTACTTAAATCTTCGGCTTCCACATTGTAAATTAATTGATTTTCAGTTTGTATAAAAAATTTCATCTTTCCTAAATTAACTGGTTTGTTTCCAGTGTTATCAAGAACAAGATTTATTGTGAAATACGAATTATTTTGATCTTTATGGACAATCGCTTGTTTAACTGATGCTTTAACGTTAGTACCATCGTAAATCATATTTTTAGAACTCGTGGCTGGAACTTTATCTGTTCCTTTGGCAGGATACTTTATTGAACCTAGGGTTCTCTCATAATTTACAGCATCAAAATCCCATTTAATAACATCAAAAATAAAATCATTAATTTTAGTTTGCTTATCTACCAAAGCATAATATGTAATCGTCACAGAAGTATCCGATGCAACATAAGTCTTATTTTTATCTTGTTCACTTATTTTAACACTAAATACTTTACCATTTTTATTTTTAACTCTCATCCAATAATCAATTAAATTCATTTCCCTTTCGTTTTTATTACTATAAGTAACTGAAAAAGATAAAACATTTCCTTGATCTTGCATTAACATGTGTGCATCACTTATAAACGCAGTACTCTTGCCACCTATATTGACAACTTGACTACTAATTTCATTTTGCGATGCTGCGTATACATAAGATTGGTTATTATTTGGCAAAATATTGCTCATACTTACTGCACTAACTGTCAATGTGATAGCTGCAACTTTAACAAACCTATGTCTCATTATTTTTCCTCCTAATACTCTATTACTAATTAGACGTTAATGAATAGGCTTTTGTTTCATATTAACAAAAAAAGACTGTGGGGTAGCCCACAGTCTTTTTTGTATTGGTTATTAACCAATAATAATCTTAAGTGTTTTAGTTAGACCATTTGAAGTTACAATAGTTACTTCAAACGATTTACCGGAGTTACTAGCTTCAACCAAACCAGAGATAGTACCAGTTGCATCAATAGCAAGTGAAGCACCTAACGCGCTATCTTTACCAGTAATTGCATACTTTTGATCTAGGTTGAAATCAATACCATATTGGTCACGTACTCTGAAGTTTACTTCAGCAGTTGCTGCTTTTGGACCAATAGATTTAGCGTTTAGAGCAGTACCATTAGTTGTTACAAAAACAGGAGAAGTATAGTCACTGCTTCCTTTGCGAACTACGATTGTAGAAGCAGCAGGTTTAGCACTATTGTACTTAACAGTCTTAACAAGATTTTGAGCACCATTAGCAGTATCAACAACAACAGTTAATGTAGCTTCTTTTTCTGCTCCGTCAGTGTTAACTTTAGCTGCTGGAGCCTCAATTGCGCTGTAGCTAGAGTTAACGGATAGACCGTTACTAATTCCAGCAGTAACAACTAGACCTTGGTCTACTTTAACTTTTTTGTTGCCTTTAAGACCTTCTAGTGTAATAGCACGGTTGTAATCAGCTAGATTGAAAGAACCAGAAGTGAAGTCATTATTAGCTGTAGTAAGATCTCCACCTGTGTAAACTGTACCGATATCAGCAAGTTGGAAAGTAGTGATTGCTTTCAATTCAACTGCTTCTAAAGAAAGCACGTACTCATCTACTTTAGCGCCAGTATCGTTGAATAGAGTAAGCTTAAATTGCTCAGTACCTTTTGCAGCTGTGGATGTCGAAAAAGCAACCGTTGCAGGAGTTGAAGCTGAATCAATTACGTTAGTTCCCGCAGGAATTGTAACGGCATGAGTTGTAGCAGAAGAATTAACGTACTCTACTTCAACTTCCCAGTTTGCTGGAAGGGAAATGCTGTTTGCATATTGGTCAATTAGTGCTAGGTTGCCAGAACCCAAAGTAATACCTTGACCTTGTTGTAGCAATGTGTAAACATCATCTTTTAGACCTTTAATAGCTGTAGCAACCGGAGCTGCTGCTGCACTCAAAGTCAAGCTTTGAACTTTATGATTAGCTGTAATAGTAGTTAGAACTACTGTATCAGCATTTGGAGTTACACTGATTTTAACTGCATTTTTGTTTACATAGTCCACATCATATTGGATAGTAGCACCTGTTACAGAAACAGTAGTACCATCTTTAAGTGTCAACTTGTCATTTGCAGGAGCATTAATATTGTCAAGAGCCAATTCACTACTATTCACTAGAGCATTGCCAAATTGATCTGCTGCTGTGAAAGGAATTTGTGTCTTAACTGATTTCTTTAATTGCGCATCCGGTTGAGAGAAATTCATTGTATCAACTTTTGCGTTAGCAACAACTTCAAAAGATTTATTAGCATTAGTACCATTCGGAGCAACAATTGTTACAACTGTAATACCATGAGTTGCATCAATAGTATTAGCATTGATATTGATAACTGTTTGATCATTGCGATCAGCTACAGCTGTGTCAGTATCCAATACTTTAACACTGGAGCTAAGAATTGTAAGCGAACCTAGGTCAGCTGCAGTCAATACATTGCCGTATTGATCTTTCGCAATTACCGGAATGTAATAATCACTTGCATTGTCATTCAAACGATCAACATTGATGACTTTACCTTGCAAATCTTCATTTTTAGTTGTTAGATCACCAATTTCAATGGATGCTACTGCTGCAGCTTGAACCACTGATAGAGTAGCAGTGCCTACTGCTGTAGAAGGCTTGTGAACAATAGTCACAACTACTTTTTGATCTACAACATAATCATATGCAGATGCTAGTGAGGAACCATCAGATAGCACCAATGCACCTTTATTAAATGAATTCACTGTACCTTTAGAAGAAGTGATCGAAAGATCGCCTAGGTTAATAGTTGATGTTACATCTTCTCCATATTGGTTATAGAACTTAACATTAACGCGAAGACCTTGTTTGTTGCCAGTAGCAACTGCAGGGCTTTCAACAATAATACCATTTTGAGAAGGGAATTCGATTTTAGAAACTTTAGCTTCAGTCACATCAGTCTCAGCTGTAAGTTCCACATCTTCACCTTTAACTGTAACTTTGTGTTTACCAGTTGAGAAGTTAAAAGAAGCTGTTAGTTTTGCTTCATCCTTCGCTTCGTTCCATTCAACTTTAGCAATGTTAACGTTCACTTTATCTCTTTTAAGATCAAAGGTAAGTTCTTCTTTAACAGCTTTGTTGAATTTAACAGTAATTACTTTAGCGCCAGTAGCTTTTGCAGAAGAGATTTGTAGAGCGCCAGCTTGAGCAAGAATTTCTTTTGCAGAGTAAACAACCTCTACAAGCACACCACGGTTAGCATTAACTGTGTAGTCGTCTTGCTTAGCAAGAAGACCAGCAGCGATAGCAGATGCAACTGCGTCAGCAGCCCAAGCATCTACTTTACCTTCAACTTCTTCACCAGCTGGTACAGTCACGTCAGCATGCTTAGCAAGCTTAACAGCGATAGTAGCCAATTGTTGAACAGTTACTTGTGCACTTGGATCGAATTTATTATTGCCTTTACCTTCAAGGATACCAACTTGAGTAGCGTAGTTGATGTAGTCAGTTGCCCAACCAGCACCTACTAGGTCAGTGTAACCAGCGTCTTTAACTTCAACGCCTTCGCTGTAGCCAGTTAGTAGAGCTACGATTTTGGAAGCTTGTGCGCGAGTCATTTCTTTGTCAAGGTGAGCCTCACCATCAGGATAACCTTCGAAAAGACCTGCTTTCACAAGCTCTTCATATTTTTGTTCAGTTGTAAGTTTTGTCTCTTCCGCTGCGGAAGCGACAGCTGCGAACATGGAAAATACCATTGCAATCGCAACTAATAAGGATAAACTTTTCTTCATAACCTTTTTTTCTCCTCCTCTAAATTGCTTCGGTTGTTGAGAGTTTTGTTTGAAAATAGAATTGCTCGTTTCCCTCATAGCCGATTCACCCCCTTCCCAGAGTAGAGCATGAATTTGTATAAATAATGTCTACGCATGTTAAACCCTATGTAAGCCATGTCGTAGAAACTTGTAAACAAGAAGAAGGACTACCATCCCGTTAAAGGAAGTAGTTTTTAAACAGTTAAGAGTGTATGTACCAGCTCACTTATAAACTCTTAAGATTAGAGATAGAAATAGACGCAAAATACCTGCATCACTACAACATTATACAATGGGTATCTGCTACCGTAAAGAGTAAGTTGTGAATTCATTCCATTTCTTCACAAAAAGTTTACTTTCTTACTCCTAACAGCTCACTTGTTCCAACTTACATATGTTAAGACGTTTGAACACGGAAAAAGTTGCGCGAAAAACAAAATAATTTTCTTCAATTTTAATTATGTATATCGACAAACTTTACTCCGTTATGGCTCTATTATAGCCCAAGCCTGCCAGTTTCGTCGATGCTTAAGATTTTCCATATGAGAATCACATTTTCCACGTAATGGTAGACTAGCTATACTTTAAAGACTCTAGTACAAGCATACCTTGTACTAGAGTACTTTGCAAATAATTACAACCTTAGTATATGCAAGAAAGGTCAGAAGCGGCTGCCCGCCTCCGACCACCTTTTTGTTAGTTATAAATTTTAGGAAGCTTCTTGAGATCGAACATTACTTTTGTAATGATGATAGCCGCATCACTGCGAAGCAAGCGTGCTTTTGGTTCGAATACTGAACCATTCTTAGGGTTGCTAGCATCAATATACTTTCCTTGGATAAAGCCTTTTTTCTCGATGGCTATTACAGAAGGAATAGAGTAATAATCGAAGCTGCCGCTGTCCTTAAAGATTTTATCAAGATTGGTCTTAGCTTTAGCTGCGTTTGTCTCCAGCTTCAATTCTAGTGCGCGCGCAATAATAACTGCCGCTTCCTGGCGGGACAACTCTACGTCTTCGTCAAAGAAGCCAGGACGCTTACCATTAACAATATTTGCTCTTGCTAAGGTCTCAATATAGCGGTAATCATACAGGGCCGAAGCGTTGTAAGCGTTGGTGATTGTCTCCGGATAGTATGTGAAATGCATATCCCCCTGATAATTGAGCGGTATATCCAGTGCTCTTACGATCATTCTAGCGAATTCTCCGCGTGTTACGAAGCGATCACCGCCAAATACACCGATTGGATCAATCGCGTTCATAACGCCCTTGGCAAAAGCAGCTTCCATTGCTTCACGTGCGTAAGGATGATCTGTAATGTCATTGTATCCTCTGGTCATTTTAACAGCGACATAGTAACCAAACTTAGTAAACGGAACCGTGATCGTGTTCTTTTTGGAATCGACTACACCACCAATGTTTTCCCACATGCTGTTGTACGGATCAAAGCGGAACACTGTAACCGTAGTCGCTCCTGAAACAACGATGTTCGGATCATAAGCCAGCGTCAGCGATCCTGCAGCTGATGGCATTAATTCACGATCAAATTTGTCTAGACGATTGGCGAAGTTCTCCTTATACATACCTACAATATTATAGAAAGGGAACGGATCCATCCCAGCTTTGATCGGATCCAACTTAGCTGTAGACGGATCATCCGCTAAACCGCCGTCGATCCAAAACAACGGGCTTGCTTTGATATATTGCCGTGCCTGATCCTGGAAGCGATAACCGATATGCAAATTGCCTGTCGCCTGCGACTCTGCTGAGTAGTTCGGAATTTGGTTCTCGAATTGTCGGCGGTTAATAATACCGTCATCCGGATTAGCAATAGCAAACAAAATATCATGCTGATTGTAAATATGATTTTCGCCCTTAATAATGGAATCCAGATCTTTTCTATTAGGTCTGATCAGCTGTGTGTTTTTAGGGAACGTCAAAGTAAGAGCATTATTAAACACTTTATGAGATGCTGCCATCGTCTGCAGTGCTTGTGCGCCTGGAATATTAGTAGGCACGTACTTCACAATAAGCTCCTGCTTAATCGTATCCTTGCCGCGCGTGATTGTGAATGGAATTTTCGTGTCTTTATTCGCGCCTAGATTTTTATATACGTACCGGAAAGCTTCCTGATATTTCTCCTCACCAGCTACATAATTGATAAAGGTGATCTTCTCTGCCTGTTCTTTGCCAACCATAATAGAATCAGCGCCTGGAGAAGCAATAATAACCTCAGCATAGTTCATATTTGTAATTCTGTTCTCAGGCAATGGCGCCAAAATCGTATATGGAATGGAAACAGAGTTCACTTCCATACGATAAGTAGCACGTGGACCTGCCTCGCCGCTGTTGAACACGGAGATGACATACACCTGTGGACTGCCATCGATCGGCATCATCTGCTTTTTAATATCGAAGTAAAAGTATTCCTTGTCCACATTGTAGTAGAATTCAATTAGCGCATCTACGGTAGAAGCACTCTCTAGAACCACCATATTATTTTCTGTGGTCCGACCTACTTCAGTGCCATCATTTCTCACTGCAATAAAGCCCTTGCTAAGATCCCATTTCACTGGAGTTTTCCAGTTTGGCGAATCAATTACTACCATGTAGTTTTTACGGTCAGTCGCTAGTTGAAGCCAACGATTGTTAAAGTCTGTCTCTTTTCCTAAATCGATAAAATCAAACGTACCAAATACATTGAATTCAGCTTCTTTAGTCGTATACACGCTGCCATTGCTTGTAAACTTAGGGTCGCTCGGATTGCGCTGACCGCTTGTTGAATATGGATATACACCCTCTGTATCCGGTGCCGGAACGACAGGCAGATTTTTCGGCACAATTGTAAACTTCATTGTACTTTCATATAAATCTGTATTGTTTCGATAAACGAATTTCAACGTATTCTCGCCGGCTTTGTTAATTATTGCCCCTAGGTCCGGAACAGGATTACTGGATGTACCAGGTTTCGGTTCGAACTTAGTCTTAATCGTTGTCCCCGTCTGATTTGCAGCCACTTGCAATGGAATTTCTACATTATTAATATACATAAACACCGTTTGACGCTTGGTTACGCCGCCGGAAGTGGTATCTTCATACCAAATGTCATCTTCATTGGCTACGTTAAACAGTTGTCCTTTAAATTGGCCAAGTTTAGTAAGAAGTGACGGTATTGAATCAAACACGGCATCATATGACTCGGTCATACCATTTACAATCTTGTCAAACTTGACAAATGGGCCATATAAAAGCTTCGCTATAATAGTTTTCTTATCTAACGTTGCTTTCCCAGTCTCTTTGAACTCAAACGTAATTGAATTCGTTCCTGACTTAGGGAGCTTGCTGACTTCAATAAAGACACGCAGGAAAGGTACCTGTTGGTTGTCAATTTTTCTATACACAACTTCGTTAAAGGTTAACTGGCTAAAATTAATACCGGTATTGAGTTTGAATATATCGTTGAGATTACTTAAAGATGTATGGTTGCCAACAAGCACTTCTACAGCCATAGGCATTGAATAAACGTCCACTCCGCCACTAGGAATGCTTTGTCCTTGCAAGCCTTTTACACGCGATTCTGACATCGATTTATCATAACCGGATAAGTAATTTATTTCATGGATATAAGCCTTTGTATTATTCCTAACAGTAAAGTTGTATAAGTTAGACAATGAATACACTGTTTTATTAGGCGCTTTTATTCGCAAATTGTAATTAGCATCGAATTCAAGCTGCGGGAGCTCGACTTCAAATGTAACAGTAGAAAAATCAGGATTGTCTGTGGTATAGCTAATAATATTTGTGCTGCTTAAGCTAACATTTGTGATAGCTCCGCTTCCCTTCTGCAATTGAAGGGATATTAGCCTGGATAGTGCTGTCTTGTTAAGCGTAACCGTGTCGCCAGGATTTGCGGGATCAAATAATCTGTACAGCGGGAGCGGTACAATGGCTGTTCCCGACAAACTAATATGCCCAGCACCTACACTTGGAGCTTGAAAGTTCAAATTAGGCGTTAAAGATGTCGTTTGGGACGGATTCGCTGTATTGAACAGCTTCATGTCATAAAACGTTACTGCTCCATTATAAAAAGCAACTTGTCTTGTTGTTTCAGTTACTTGGCTGCCATTATGAACTTTAAAGGTAATTGTGTTAATACCTGGATCAATCGTTAATTGTGATGTACTGAATCTATTTTCAGAGGAAGCTGTCGACACATTAAAATCAAAGCTTCTACCGTTAATAATAACAGTAACCTTCTGAGCATTAGGCGCTTTACCTGAAATAACAATTGTTCCTTGGTTAACAGTATTTGTTTGCGTTGTATACAGCATCGTTACGCTGTCTTCAAACAGCTCATGCTCACGGTTCTCAAAGTTAACCTTCAAGTCATAGAGCATCGGACTGTCTCTGTACTCAATATAAATCGACTCTTCTACTCGGGCAGCTCCCGATATACCGGTAAACGTAATTTTATTCAAACCCGGGAACAGGATCAGACCAGATACAGTAATCCGGTTATCTCCTGTTGTTTGAATACCCGTGGTAATTTCTTCTGTTTTGTTTAATTCTTTATCATCGAGTGTAACCTGTTTTACGTTATAGCTGATCGTGTTGCCAACTATATCATGAATAGTTCCTTGCAATTGAATGGTCGAAGTAGATACAATTCTCGCACTTTGAGCTGTGTACTGCTCATTAGGGAAATTAAATCTTCGATTTTCACCCGGATCATTAGCTGCACTCGCACTCGGCGCAAGACCTGCTGCCGGAAACAGTCCGATCAATAAGGCGATTGCAACGATAATCGATAATACTTTTTTCAAAATAATGCTCCTCCCTCGTCCTATTAGTCAGATGATCTGTTCTATTCTCTATAGACGCACTCACCGCCAAAAAGTTCTGTACTTTTGTTATCGGCACTATTTTGTCAGATGTTTAGAGATGTTAGCGAATCTTCTTCATAAAAAAAAGCTTCTACTCCGTCCGCCCTCTCGGGCTGGCTCGAAATAGAAGCTTCAGTAATTCATTATTATTTATAATAAGAATAATTAATATAATAGCTATTACTTGCCGCGCGATGGCGTGTCCACCTTCGCTATACGAACTTTAATACGGTGAAACAAATTAATGAGCGGCTTGCGGGTTTTGTCCACGATGCCTGTAACCTCAGCGCCCAGCTGCAAGAAGAATAAGAGCAGGCAGATAACGACAAAGGTGATCCAGTTGGCTGCGTTAGATTGGACAACGGCCGATTGAATAACGGCCAGGACGCCGAACACAGCGCTCACGCCCCAAATGATAAGCACGGTGCGCTTGTGGCTGAAGCCCAGATCCTGCAAGCGGTGATGCAAATGCTCCTTGTCTGGAGCGAATATCGGCTTCTTGTTCACCCAGCGTCTTACGATAGCAAAAAATGTATCGGTAAGCGGTACGCCGATAATAAGAAGCGGTGTTACAAACGATACGATCGCGACCTGCTTGAAGCCAAGCATGGACAGTGTCGCAAGGCTGAAGCCAAGGAAGAGCGCTCCTGAATCGCCCATAAATATCTTGGCCGGATGGAAGTTAAATACCAGGAAGCCGATAATACCGCCAAGCAACAGCGTGCTGAGCAGCATAACAGGCTGATTGCCCATAATCAGGGCCATAACTGCAATCGTGGCAATAGCAATTCCGGATACTCCGCCTGCAAGGCCGTCAAGACCATCGATCAGGTTGATGGCGTTAGTTACGCCGACGATCCATAGAATCGTAATCGGTATACCGATCCACTCTGCAACTGGCTGCATCGTTTGGCCAAACGGCACATTAACCAAATCGATATGAACATCAAAGCCGAATACTACGACGCATGCTGCAATAATTTGCCCGAGCAGCTTAACCTTTGCCGAAAGCTCGAAACGGTCGTCCAGCGCTCCTAATAGAATAATAATTGTGCCGCCCACCAGCAGCGCGTTAATCATATTCAAATCCTTAGGGCGCAATAGACCTTCTGGAATAAATGGCGATAGTGCAAAATATGCTGCTACAAATCCGATATAGATGGCCAAGCCGCCTAGCCGAGGCATAATCCGCGTATGTACCTTCCGGTGATTAGGCTTGTCTATGGCTCCAACGAAAAAAGCGAACTTTTTAACTAACGGTGTCATGACTACTGCAATAAGAAGTGCAACTATAAAACCGATAAAATAAAGAATGCCAACTGGCATAAGAGCAACTCTCCTTTTTCGACCTGACGAAATCCGTGACTCCGAATGAATTATACTCCTAAAGAGCTATAATTTCCATCCCTTTTTCTAGAGATTAAAAGGAATTAAGATTAGATTTTCGTCATTTTAAGGTTGTTTTGTTACTTTTTCTTTATCTCTCAGCACGTTCACTACAAATTTCGGCAGTGCAAGCATACGTCCGAAGCGCTTCGGCTCTTGCAAAAGCCGGAACAGCCACTCCAGCTTCAGCTTCTGCACAAGCATCGGCGCACGCTTCAGCTTGCCCGAAATAACATCAAAGCTGCCTCCGACACCCATAATAAGCGGAACGCCCAGCTGCTCGCGATGCTTCACGATCCACGGCTCCTGCGTTTCAGCGCCGCGCGCTACGAACAACAGCTGCGGCTCCTTCTGCTTAATATGCGCAATGACCTCCTGGTCCTCGTCCGCGCCGAAAAAGCCGTTGCGAGCGCCTACAATCTTAACTTGCGGATATTGCAGCTGCAGCTTCTCAGCTGCCGCATCAATAATTTCTTGCGTCGTGCCAAGCAAATAAGCTTTCCACTTGCGCTTCTCTCCTTGCTCCATCAAAAGATTAAGCAGCTCGATGCCCGCAATGCGCTCGGCAACAGGCTCGCCGCATTTCTTGGCAGCCCAAACAACGCCTACGCCGTCAGGAACGATTAAATCGGCTTTCTTCATCATTGTTTTATACGCAGGCTTCTCAAGCGCCGCCATGACCATGATCGGATTCGCTGTGATGACATGGGTTTGCTCGCCTGCTTCTATACGTTTTGTTAAATATTGTACCGTCTCATTCATTCCCATCTTGGAGAAGGGAATGCCGTAAATCGATACGCTAGGAACCTCTTTTGTCATGAGGAAATCACCTCGATCTATTATGACGCAAAAACTGTATCATTTGTTGCGCTGGTTGCTGGGATTGATGTCTTAATTGATCGATTGCTGCCTGATGCTGCTCCAGCCACGCCGCTTTCTGATCAAGCAGCCGGCAAGCCTCGTCTGCAAAAAGCCCGGCATCGAGCCGCTCAGTCGTACCTGTAGCGGACAGTCCAAGCCGAGCCAAAAATTGATCGATCTTAGGATCGTACGACAGGCCCAGCATCGGCACGCTCTGGTTTGCTGCATATATTAACGCATGAAGTCTCATGCCAAATAATAAATCGCAGCGGCTTACTTCAAGCAGCATGAGCTGCGGATCATCCTTCACATCGACTAATTCCATCTTGCAGCCATCGCCCAGTTTGCCTTCAAGCTGCTGCATAACCTTTTCAGAAGTAATGCGGTCAGGCGGCAAATGAAAGGGCAAAAACCGAATGCATACAGCACGGCGCTGTGACAATTCGATCAATGCAGCTGCCACTCTGTCCATATCCGCGCCATCGCTGCGCCAATCGCGCAGCGATACACCGACAACAGGAATATTGCCAGCTGGCTTATCCCGCAAGTTGTCCGCTCGATTGCTTCCGCTTGGCAGCGGCATGCCCATTACAGGATCGGGCACAAGCTCGATTCCCTCCGGCCGCACGCCAAGACTCGCCAACAGCTCCGCAGACTGCGCATCACGCACAGATACATAGGCGCTGCGCTTCATGACGTGGCGGATCATCGGCTTCAGCCAGCCCCGATTGACAGGTCCGATTCCCTGCGCATATATAAAAGTCGGCTTGCCCAGCCACTGGGCAAGCTTAATAACAGCTGCATAATAAGGAATCGTCTTCGAACTAGTAGCATCCTGCAGCAGGCTGCCGCCGCCGCTGATCAAGCCGTCACAGCTGCGCAGCGCGCCAAGCAGCTCTGCCGGGCGCATGCGATGCACAGCCTCTACCCCATACATTTGGCTTGTCCAGGCAGGGTCGGAAGACAATACGACCGGGACGATCTGCACCCCTTGCTTCTTCCCCTGCTCGTCCAGCGCCAGCAAAATAGACCGGAGCACAGCTTCATCCCCGCTATTTTTATATCCGTAATAACCGGAAATGGCTATGCTGAAACTTTTTTCATTACGTTTTTGGGCATCCATTTGCGCCAAGCTCCTTCCAATACCAGCCATACAGCTATAAACAAGCAGCCAATGATAAGACCGGTACCAAGTCCAAGCAGCGTACGTATGCTTGAAATGTAGAATGGTGTATGAATGTGAGTAAATGTGCTTACCATTGTCAATTGTCCGATTACGCCTGCAATAATGAGCAGCCAGGACGCACGATAACGCAGTGCAAGGAACAAGCCCAAAAGCATTGGCGGATGGCCCAGCATGAACTCTTTGAACCGCGGCCTAACACCGAAGGAAGACTCCAGCCAATTGCGGATAAGCAGCTCTATTGCGGATACCTTGCCGGCGTTGCCTGTACGGGACAAATAATATAACCCTACCGCTGCCAGCACGACAGCGATACAAACCCAAAGCACCGTAATCGGCTGTGAAAGCGCACCGCGAATGCGCTTGATCACACCGCCAAAGCTATTCGTGCTGTAGAAGAACACATAAATCGCTACTAAAATAATTGGAGCAAAATGCAATACGCTCACGCCTCTAAATTGCTCAAGCACAAGGCTGTACGTAATATTGTTCAGCAGTCCGGTTACTAGCGGAACAGCAGATAAAGAGATAAGTGTAGCTACGATAAACCAGTTCAGTGCAAGGCCAAAGCGGCGCTTGATCGACTGATTTGGGAAAATCCATTTCGTTTCCTGTCCAGACTCAGAAACAGAAGGCGATTCCGTCCAAACCTCGCCGCCAACCATTCTGCGATCCCCGATCGTTCTCGCGTATATTCGGTTAAGCACCCAAATAACGCCGAGCGTTGGAGCTGCTACGGCAGCCCCTAAGGCCAGTCCCTGCTCCAGCAAGGAGCTGTTAAGAACAAACAAGCCTGCGGAGCCAATCAAACCTAACACGAACACTGGAATAATAACAGCAGGTATAAACGCAGCTATAAGCAGCGCGATAATCGCAACCGCACCCAGCGCAACTACTGCACGGAGCGGCTTGTCCCAAGACGGCACGCTATAAGTGAATGCTTGCGCCTCGCCAGGAGGAAAGCCTGCTTCCGTCAGCTGCTCGATTACGCCATTCTCGCCGCCCATAATGGAGGCAAGCTTGTCCGCGGAATGAATAAGGCCAGTACGCTGCGGATTTTGCTTAATCATCGTATTCAAGAAGAACATTCTAATGTTGCGGTCTTTGGCAGCAAGCAGAAAACGGTCGGCAATGCCTTCCTTCGTCATCTCAGCACTATCCTCTGGCGACAGCGAATATAATCTGGCTACATTATAGTCTGTAATAAAAGCAAGCTTGTTTATGCCTTGCTGCGGTTTTTTCAAGTTCTCAATAGCTACTAAACCGATGTTTTCCTGATTAAGCAGCTCGCCAAAGCTGTCCAAGCTTTTCAATTCAGCCTGGTCGGCAGCGCCTGTCGCCTTATCGCCGTCGAACAGCAATCTCTTCACGCCATATTGCTTCAAGCGGTTTAACTGAGCAGCTGCCTTTTCGGAATCATAAGGAATACGGTCTGTAGGTCTTGGCAAAATATTAAAGCCAAACTCCTTCAATGTTTGCAGCGTCATCGGATCGTAATCCATCGGCTTCAGCACAACATCTGCCGAAGCCTGTTCTATAACAAGGCCTTTGCGTCCTTCAAAGCTCCACGGGCTATAAGAAACCTGGAATGTATCCAAAGCATCCTTAATAATAGGAGCGATCAAACGCTCCTCTTCCGGTCCCGTAAATAAAACATAAGTAAAGTGAGTACGCTCGTCAGGAAACTTTCCTTGCAGCAAGGCAGCATCCTTCTCGTTGTAATACGTCAATCTGCCGGCTTGCATAAGCTCCTTTAGCGAGCTCTCGTAGACAGACATCGTTGTAATGCCCGCATCCTTTAGCAGCTGAAGATTTTCCTCCAAAAACTGCTGCGGTCTTGACTGATACTCTGATACTTCTATTAAATCCCGGTAATCAAATACATATTCTATCTGCTTGGACGAGCTTTCCATATCCATGCGCTGCACAGTAAGCGGAATAGCTGCTCCAACACCTAATATTACTAATGCCACTAAGATCAGCTTCGTCAGCTGGTTCAATCGATGCCATTTCCCTCGCACGTTCATCCCCCGTTCTTTTATAGCGCAGATTAACTCAAACGATCGACTCGTGCCATGACTTCAGTCTGCAACGATTGCATCCGAGTATCCGCTTCTGCGGCAGTTTGACCTTTTACAGCAAAATAAACTTTAATTTTAGGCTCTGTTCCGGAAGGACGAAGACAGAACCAGGAACCGTCTGCAAGTATAAATTTCAATACATTTTCCTTGCGCAGCCCATCAATGCCTTGGCTGTAATCCAGCGCTTGAACAACGCTGGAGCCGGCTGCCGCCGCAGGCGGAGCTGTACGCCAGTCTTCCATAATAGCTGCAATTTGAGCAACCCCGTCCATCCCTTTCAGCGTACGGGATTGCTGGCTTTCCTTATAATAGCCAAAGCGTTCGTAAAGCTCTTCAAGCACATCAACAAGCGTTTTGCCCTGCTTGCTGTAATAAGCAGCAGCCTCGCAAATAAGCATAGTCGCTACAATGGCATCCTTGTCTCTTGCATAGTCTCCTGTCAAGTAGCCGTAGCTTTCCTCATAGCCAAACAAGAAGGAGCGCTCCTTGGTTTGCTCATAGCGAGTCATTTTTTCCCCGATATATTTAAAGCCGGTCAAAGTATTTTCAACCGATGCTCCGAACGATTGTGCCACAACGGCACCCAGCTCGCTCGTCACAACCGTTTTAATAACTACGCCATTTCCTGGCAAACGATTCTGACGCTGCAGCTGCTCCAAAATATAATAAATCATAAGTGCTCCGGATTGATTGCCGCTCAGCACCTCAAAGCTGCCCGATTTGTTTTTTACAATTGCCCCCATGCGGTCGGCATCCGGATCGGTTCCAACAATAATATCGGCTTGAACCTCTTCAGCCAGCTTGAGCGCAAGCGCAAAAGCATCCTTCTCCTCCGGATTCGGAGACTTCACTGTAGGGAAGCTGCCATCCGGATCCCGCTGCTCCGATACAATATGAACCTGGCGGAAGCCTATTTTTTTCAACGTTTCGCGTACAGCCATATGCCCTGCCCCATGAAGCGGCGTAAAAACGATGTTGAACGCATCGCCAAGCTCGCCCTGCAGCAGATCGCCGCACAGACTTTGCGCCGCGACCGTTTCAATATAGCTTTCATCCGCCTTTTCATCCAAATATGCAAGAAGCCCGGCAGCTATCGCCTGCTCCTTGCTCACACGCTTTACAGCATGAAAGCCGGTAACATGCGCAATAGCCTCTATTACTTGTTCAGCTTCCTCAGGTATAAGCTGTCCGCCGTCAGCGCCATAGGCCTTGTAGCCGTTATATTCAGGAGGATTATGACTTGCCGTAATGACAATGCCGGCCGAAGCGTTCAGCAGGCGCACGGAATAAGACAGCTGCGGAGTAGAACGCAAACTGTCAAACAAATACGCTTTAACGCCGTTGCCAGCTAACACCAATGCCGCTTCCAGCGCAAATTCAGGCGAAAAATGCCTGGAGTCATGGGCAATAACGACCGAAGGCGGTGCTGCAGCATCCGTTGCATGACGAGCCAGCAGCCATTCCGCCAGACCTTGCGTTGCCTTGCCAACCGTATATGCATTCATCCGATTCGTGCCAGCGCCTATAACACCACGCAGCCCGCCTGTGCCAAATTGCAAATCGCGGTAAAAGCGGTCCGCAATTTCCTTCTCGTCGCCTGCGATTGCTCTGAGCTCTTCTTTTGTATGCTCATCAATCAACGCATCATTAAGCCAACCATTATATTTTAACATCCACTCTTCGCTGGATTTCATTGTCATTAGTCAAAACCTCTTTCTATCGTTCTTATTCCGTACTTTTTCGGAACTAACATCTGAACGCTGCCCGTCATTATGACGGGTCACTTAGAGCAAACATAAGCTCGCCTTCAGCAACGACCTGATCGTCTACCTTGGCTGTAGCCTTGCCCTTGCCAATCGAGCCTTTTAACCTTGTAATCTCAACCTCAAGAATTAAGGTGTCGCCCGGCTTTACCTGTCCTCTGAAGCGGAATCCGTCAATTCCAGCAAAAAAGCCCAGCTTGCCGCGGTTAGCCTCCACCTGGAGCATAGCAACAGTGCCTACTTGTGCCAAAGCTTCTACAATAAGAACTCCGGGCATAACCGGATATCCTGGAAAATGTCCTACGAAATAAGGCTCATTCATGGTTACATTTTTTAAGCCGACTGCACGAACGCCTGCCTCCACCTCTAAAATACGGTCTACAAGCAAAAATGGCGGACGATGCGGAATGATTTCTTGAATTTCTGTTATATTAAGCAAAATAAAAAACCCCTCTCCATATTCATAAGTATAAAATAAAGCATTTAAAGAAAAACTATACATATCCTTCATAAAACTGCAGTTTATGGAGGTTGAGATAGAGGAGCTTGATTACTGACCCGAAGTGTCTGTAGTCAAGCTTCTTTCTGTATGGCGCTATGTATCAGAGGCAACGCGGTTAAGTGTCTTATACATAATCATATACACAAACATCGTAATAAATGAGAAAGCAATGACGATCCATAAGAAGGTTTGGGCAAATGAAGCTTCGAAGAATATAAACATAATAGCAATATACAATAATACCGTCGTCAATTTTCCCATCCAGTTCGCAGGTACCGTTTTCTTGCCGCGGAAGTGAGCGCGAAGGCCAGCTCCTATCATGCTAAGATCACGCAAAAACATCGCCCCGGCAGCATACCACGATATATGGCCGGTCAGCACTAGCGATATGATAACCGTAATGAGCATGAGCTTATCTGCCAGCGGATCGAGCATAATGCCGATCTGCGTGATTTGACCGCTGCGCCTTGCAATATATCCATCCAGTACATCCGTAATGCCTGCTGCTGCAACGATTAGAAAGGCTGGTATCATATGGCCGCTCATAAAGACGCCTATATATATGGGTATGAGCACAAAACGCAACGATGTTAAAAAATTAGGCAAATTCAATCCCTTCACTCCCTCCTGCCCATTCCTAAAGTACCTTAATCATCCCAAACTATTATAAACTACCTTATTGTAAAATGAAAACAAGAGATGCCCTGCCAAGTCGCCCATGTCGATTGCAGAACATCTCTTGCTCAAGCTATATATACAGCACCCTTATGATTCTGCGAATATCAAATCATACAGATGGCGCCATGTAGGCCATTGAAATACTTCTTCCTTAGGCTGCTCACCCAACACAGTATAACCAATATACAAGCCTGCTACCAGCATAATGATCATGATGATCGGCACAATGCTCTTACGAAGTATCCACAGCAAAATACGAACGCCTAACGGACGTTCATAATACTCATCCTCAGCCAGTTCGTCTTGCCCGCTCTGCTTATCAGCAGCGGAAGCCTTATCGGATCTGGCGCTTTCGCCCAGCTCCGCCTGCGCCCGAGACGATTCCGGTATTCGAATATTGCCCTCCGGCACGCGTTTTGAATCATCGCCATCCCGCTGCGAGCTGCTCATGGCATACCCGCCAATAGCTGCATTCGGACGATTGCTGCTATAGGTCTGTACACGACTTAGCCCTGCGGCTGAGCGTGTGCCACGGTCTAGTCCTCTTGAATAGCTATTGCTAGTTGTTTGATTCGCGAACCCGGTTTTGCTCTGAATTCGTTCATCGGCCATACGTATCACCTTCATCCTGCTCCTACGCGCGCATCGTGTTAGCAAGTCCCATCATCGTATCACTGGACGATAAGGCTCTTGCTGCCAATTGATAGGCCCGCTGAACACTCAATAATTCGGTCACTTCATCCGCCAGCTCGACATTGGATGCCTCAATACTGCCCTGCAGCAAAGCGATGCGATTCTCCTCGCTAGGTACAACCTGCTGCAGCACACTGTCTCGATTGAGACCGTCAGCTACGACGAATAAATTATCAGCTACCGGCGTTAATGCCGCTGAACGCATAACCTCCAGCACCTTAATGCTGCCCAGCGTTCTAGTCGCGCCTGTGTCCGACACCGCAATTACCGTACCATCTGGATCGACACGCATTGTATGCCCCTGCGGCATAACAATAGGTCCTTCAACGATATTTCCGAATTGATCGGGTACACGAGCTATAACCGGATAACCTTCTGCCGTTGCGAGAATAGTATCACCGTTTGCTCTCACCGTCAACTGAAAGGCGCCATTGCGAGTAAATGCGCGGGTTCCTGCATCATCCGTTTGAACCTCGAACAGCGCATTGCCTTGAATAGCTATATCGGTCGAAAGCCCTGTCTGTTTAATGGAGCCTTGGCTAATATTAATCTCAAGCATGGACATTCTTGCGCCCCAGCCCTGATTGTAGCCCATAGGCGACAGACGGCCATCTTGTCTAAAAGCTTCCGGCTGCTCCTTGACATTGGTAAGCAAGTCTTCAAAGGAAGACTGCTTGCGCTTGTAGCCGATTGTATCCACATTGGCTACATTATCAGCAATCGCATCAATTTTGCGCTGCATAGCATTCATTGACACCATTGCATTAATCATAGAACTATTCATAAAATTGCTACCTCCTGTTACAGCGGTTGAATGGTCTGTATTCTAATACCTATTAGATGCGGCCAACCTCATTAACAGCTTTTTGCAAACTTTGATCATAAAATTGAACGACCTTCTGATTCGCTTCATAAGCGCGCATCGCAGCCATCAGATCTATTGCAGCCTGGGACACATCAACGTTGGAGCGTTCCATAAAACCCTGGCGCACCTCTACACGCTCGCCTGCTCCGAGCGCTTCCGCCACTTGTTCCTCATCCGCAAAGCGGAAGTTGCCATTGCCCTCGCGAATCAGCTCATTCGGATTATCAATGCGGGAAATCAGCATCTCTACGCCGATATCGTTGCCGGCTTGGTCAATAAATCTTCTGTCTTCGGTAAGCGTAAGCTGATCGATCGTCGTATTGGCAGGCAGCTGTATAGGCTGCCGGTTAGCGCCTAGTACCCGATAGCCGTCGCTGCTAAGCAAAAAGCCATCCTCCGAAACAGAAAATTTGCCTCCACGCGTATAGCGGATCTCGTCATTAGGTCCTTGTACCGTAAAAAAAGCTTGCGGCTGATAAGCTATCTCTCCGTCCTCAGTCACAGCTTTTCCTGAAGCATCAAAAGTTAGACCTGCCACCTCTATATTCGAAATAATAGCAAAGTCAGCAAACCGGTTCGTCTGAACCAAATCTCCCTGACGATGCGTAGTAACGCCTTCCTCCGCAAACACGCCGCTGTTCCAGCGTCCAATCTCTGTTCTTGGCATGCCATTTTCTCTAGTTGCAGAAAGCAGCATTTCTGGAAAAGAGCGCGTTACCGCATCCACTTGCTTGTAGCCAGGTGTATTAATATTGGCGATATTATTCGTTACTGTATCATGCCTGCGCTGTTGGGCAATGAGGCCCGATGCGGCGCTGTATAAACCTCTTAGCATGCTGTCTACCTCCTAAGCGTCTCTTGCACAAACACTTTCCTGCGCGTCTTGCTTCTATGTATTTGCAAAGCAAACATCTTGGCAAAGCTTTTATCTGCAACAAGCATTATCTTTTCTATATTATCGGATTTCTGCTTGCGTTGCTGAATAGCTCGTCCATGCGACCAGAGACTTATTTCTGCTTCGGCACGTCCCCCTAAGACGTCCTACCTGTAAAAATAAGCGCTCATCCGCAAGCTATTTCTTAAGCTTATCCAGATGATCAAGCAGGATTCCGGTACCCTTCACCACACAATGCATCGGGTCCTCCGCTATAAGAACGGGAACCTTCAGCTGATCCGCGAGCAATGTATCAAGACCGCCCAGCAGCGCGCCGCCGCCTGTAAGAATTACACCGCGATCGATAATATCCGCCGACAATTCCGGCGGTGTCTGCTCCAATACAGACTTGGCTGCCGAAACGATTGACATCACCGGATCCCAAAGCGCTTCGCGCACTTCATTCGTATATATTGTAACGGTAAGCGGCAAGCCGGTCACCATATCGCGGCCTCGGATATCCATATCGTCATTGCTGCCATCATTATAAACAGAGCCGATCTTAATCTTAATATCCTCGCTTGTTCTTTCGCCGATTAGCAGCTTGTACTTATCTTTAATATATTTCATAATCGCCATGTCAAACTTGTCGCCTGCAATCTTGATGGATGAGGCGGTCACGATATCGCCCATGGAAAGAACTGCGACATCAGTCGTACCGCCTCCAATATCAATAACCATGTTGCCGCTAGGCTGAAAAATATCCATTCCAGCCCCTATCGCGGCAGCCTTTGGCTCATCCTCCAAAAATACATCCTTAGCCCCGCTTTTTTCAGCAGCCTCGCGAATTGACTTTTGCTCTACGGAAGTGATATTGGCTGGTGTGCAAATTAGAATGCGCGGCCTGCTAAGCCATTTGCGGCCTTCGACACGATCGATAAATGCTTTTAACATAATTTCAGTAATCTCAAAATCAGCGATAACTCCGTCGCGCAGCGGCCTGATTGCCACAATATTGCCCGGCGTTCTGCCTACCATGCGATGCGCGTCGCTGCCTACGGCAAGCACGTTCTTCGAATCGCTTTCAATAGCTACAACGGAAGGCTCATCCAGAACTATGCCCTTCCCTCTGACATGAATAGAAACATTGGCCGTACCAAGGTCAATCCCAATATCCTTGCTTAGCATAAGGCTTAAGTCCTCCAACGAATAGTAATAACCTAATTAATATTCGCCAAAATAGACAAAAAACCTGCATGCATTTTCCTATTTTGCATAATATTTTTTAAAATATAGGAAAGTATAAGTTTTCACTTTATTCCTGTTCCTATATTTCATCGGTAAACGCGCCCGCCTTTCCAAAGGAAGGCGAAATCGTTTATCCTTGATTATTTTTTACTAGCCGTTAGGACCTCCCGCTGCTTTTTTGCATTTGTTTTCTTATACTTAATTTTGGTCGCTTCTCCCCCCCTCAAATGACGTATCGACTTATGGTATTCGAGAATGTGCTTCACCTGATCGGCCAGCTCTGGATTGATTTCTGGCAGCCTCTCAGTCAAATCCTTATGCACCGTGCTTTTGGACACGCCGAATTCCTTGGCGATCGTTCGTACCGTTTGTCTAGTCTCCACGATACAACGTCCTATTTTATTCGTTCGTTCCTTGATGTAGTCATGCACGTTCCCGCCTCCCTACTCGAGATAGTTTGGTACATTATATGAGTGGGGCGAGTATATATTCGTTGTGTCCAAGCCTGACAAGCCCGAATGTACAACATTTTTATAAAATGCCAAAAAGGCAGAGTCGCTTCACTCTGCCCAAAGGCCTTCATTTTCCTTGCTATTGCTGGATTTTTTGCCGCTTGCAGCTCTGCCGCTCGCAGCAAAAGTTTTCAACCATTATTTTTGAATGTACTGGCTCGGATTAATATTTTCTCCGTTCAGCCGTGCTTCAAAGTGCAAATGTACGCCAAGATCTTTTTCCAGCTCATTGCGTCCTGCTTTTGCAATAACTGTTCCCTGCTTCACTTCCGTACCAAGCTCAACCTGAACGTTATCCAAGCTTTGATAAACTGTTACCAGGCCATTGCCGTGGCTGATTTCAATAATGGATCCATTCGTAGGATGCTTCTGCACATGAGTGACTTTTCCTGACATAGCTGCCATTACATCAAAGCTTTGTCCATTCGGATCGACAAGGTCAATCCCCATATGCGGCATAAAGGTCGTGTCCACTTGAATAAGAGCCGCTTCCTTCTCAGCCGCAGTTGCGTTAGTGTCGTAGAATGGTGTGTCCACTTGAAGCGCCATTATATTGGCTACTGGCCACTCCATCATCTCACCGCCGACCGCAATATCCTCCGGATCTGGGTCTGTGTTTCCTTCCACCGTCTTCGAAGGTTCGCCTTCTTGCGAAACACCAGCTGGATTGGACGGCAAGGAGGTTTTCTCGGATGGGTCCGTTCCCTGATAGATCCACATTAAGGTTACAATAATTGCTGCCGCGGCCATGAAGATCGCTGGAGATACCCAACGCTTGGCAAATAGTCTCTTCCATCCACTGCTAGATTTGACGGCAGACGCTGCTCCCACTGCTTTTTTGGGAGTTTCTTCAGGTCTTTGACTTGTCTTATTTTTGTTTTGGTCATTCATTCTCTATCACCTCACTACCCATTGTTGCCACATCTATCAGGTTTATACGTGAGGTAAACTATTTTTTTAAGAGCTTTGCGCAATTGAAAGTTTCGAAGCTTGTTCTATCTCAACATCACTATAATAGTAGTGTATAATTTGAGCGGCGCTCTTTCCTTCCAAAGCCATTCCATTAGCGCCCCACTGGCTCATTCCGACTCCATGACCATAGCCCTGTGTGTAAAATACGATCTCTTTCTTTCCTATCTTCCAAGTAAATTCAGAGGACGCCAGCTCCAGCTTTTCTCTTACTTCCCGCCCGCTAAACTTTACCCCGTTAATAGTCATAGTTTTTATCCGCTTGCCTTCTGACTTTTCTATTACTTTCATCGTGAGCTTCTTGCCCGCTTCCTTCCCTTTCAAGCCGAGCCTCTTATACAGCTCTTCTCTCGTAAAAGTGAACTGCTGCTCGAATCTGGGTGACAGCTGTTCATCCCATGGACTGGCTACACTGCGCAGATACGGAAGATTGCTGCCCCAATAGTCCTCCGCATTTTCAGTATATCCATTGCTCGTAGAGAAAAAACTTGCCTCAATTGCCGCCCCTTTATAAGTGACCACCTCGCCTCTAGTCTGATCGACCGCCAGCTGCAGCTTCTCCAAATTTCTCTTCTTTGTCTCGCCCTCCCAACGCTGTTCAAGCTCCTTTTTGGAAACATAGACCTGATGACGAATTGTATCCATCACGTCCGCGCCCAGCTTCTCCATTTGCTCATCTCTTCCCAGCTCCAGCCTTCGTATCGCATACGTTCTTGCTGCAATTGCCTGCGCCTTCAGCGCCTCTATTTCAAAATCGATAGGCATTTCGCCTGCTAGCACGCCTAGCACATAGGTTTCAAGCGGAACCGACTCTACTTTTTTCTCCTTTGTCAAATAAACCTGAATGGTCAAATCCGTTTTATCTTGCCATCTATGATTTGCTTCAGCATTTTCTTGATCCTGCTTAGTACCAGTGTCCGTACCGCCGCCTGCTTGTTCAGAACTGCTGCTTGCTTGAGGCTTTTGGCTGGCAGCTGGCTTCTGCCCCCAGGATGTGCCGGTGTTAGCTTTGTCAGTGCCGGTCGTCTCACTTGAGCCAGTACGCTCCTCTTTTATTATCTGATTGCTTGCTTCCGGCCGCTCCATGCTGACGCGATGCAGCTTGCCATCTTGCAGCTCGTACATATAAGCTTCACTTTGCTGCTCCTCATTCTGCTGACTGTACTGCATCTTAGAGGCAGACAGCAGCTCCTTGCTCGGATCACTTTTAAGTTGATAGGCTGCAAATAGGACTATTGATCCCATAAAACCTGTTAAGAACAACAGCCACCAAGACCGAACCTTTCTGCCTCCCCAACGGTTTGTTCTTCTAGCGCCGACTCTCATGCTTTCCCCTTTCAGCCTACATAAGATTACGTTGCCTAGTTTTCCCTTTCGTCAGTAAACGTGCTCGTCCAAAGGACAGCGATCGTCGTTTATTCTTGTTACTAGATACTAATACCTGATGCTTGCTTCCTCTTAAATCGCTTTATGGTTTATACTATGTGCAAAAATAATAGGATAGAACCTGGGGCCATGCTTTGCCGTTCTAATAAACTCTTATATTTCATGAGAAAACGGCCTCTGAGCCTATTTATTAAAAGTTATTAATTTTATAATTTGTAACGAGGCTGATGAAGGTGTCGATTCATTGTGGATAGGGCAACAAGCAATCGAAAGAGATGTTACTACGATCACATTGCTAATCATTAGTTGCCCACAATTAATCGATATCCTCTGGCGCTATTTGCGATAATTTAAGGTGTTGATTCGTTGTGGGCAACGGCGGCTGGTCGCTCGAACAGGATCAGCAGTATTCTTTTCAATTACTCGCTGTTTTATTCCCATTGGCTCGACACTCTCTCTAGCTGGTCAGTGGTTCCGTTATTGTGTCCAAAATCGCAGTTTTGAGGAAGCAAAGTGACAGAGGTTCCGTTATTGATCAACAAATTGCAGATAAAAACACGTTTAGAGCTATATAGCGGAATGTGTGACCGCGAAACTAGAAAAACGGCGTTTTTAAGGCAAATAGCGGAACGTGTGACCATATCGATTGATTGAAAGCAACAACCGCCCAGTATTCCTTTCAATTGTTTATTACCTTATCGTCGATATCGCATCGAAAGCCGAATAGGCCAGCCGAATACAAAAGAAGAAGCCCTGCAGCACAATGCCGCAGAGCTTCTTTTCATGCTATTGCCATGCTATATTGTAGAGTCTGTAAATTAGAGCGGCAGCTTCCGCTCTTGTAGATAATGCTTGCGGCTTTAATTGCCGCTTATCGTCACCTTTAACGATCCCCATTTGTACTAATGCAGAAATATGAGGACTCGCATAACCAGCCACAAGACTGTAATCCGTATACTTATCCAATAAAAGCGTCTCATCTGCTTTTTCCTGTAATAGATTTGCAGCCTGCAGCGCGCGCGACATAATAACAAACATCTCTTCTCTCGTAATAACTCCGCGCGGATCAAAGCTATTATTTCCTTTGCCGGCTATTATTCCAAGCTGCTTCGCTATCGCAATATCTTCATAATAATAGTCAGTCTGCTTAACATCCGCAAAGGCATCGGCTGCAGCGCCGGTTAGTTGAAGCGCTCTTACAATTAATCGAACAAAATCTGCTCTCTTTATAGCTGCTTCCGGGGCGAAATGTTCCTCTGACATTCCATTAATGATGCCTTTGGAAGCCATCACCTCTATATCCCGCTTCGCCCATGGCGTCTGCTGCAAATCGGCGAACGTTTTGGGAGCAAATATAAGCTTAAATATACCGACCCGTACTGCTGTAAACGAAACCTCACCACTAATCGGATCATATCTTCCACTTGCTACAGCTGTAGTTTTACCATTTTCATCCACATGTTTAATCGCTAGTAGCTCCGGATTGTCAATCTCTTTCCCTTCCAGCATATAGGTGGCGTGCAGCTCATAAGGCGCCATCAGGCCGAAGCTGTCTATCGGCTCGCCATTATGAAGCAAACGCAGCTCCCAGATCTTTTTATTAGGGTCAGCTGAAACAGCTATTGTAAGCAAATCCGATTGCTGCCAATGTGTATTGTTTAGCAAGCGGCTAGGAAGCCTTAGCGTCGCAAGCTCAGATGCCAGTACAATATCGCGTGACTGCTCCTGACCTGCCAATACCCAGCCTGGCAATGTTACCTCATAGCCGCTTTCATCCCCAGCTGCCTTCAACTGAAACACTACAAACTGTGTGCCCGCTTGGGATTCCGCTCCTTCAATCGCTTGTCTCAGCTGCTGTTCACTGACGCTGGCAATTAGCCTACCATTATCGCTCTTGGCGACCAATTCAATTGTAGAACCGTTCACTTTGTTCTCTGGCAAAGTAATCCCGCTATTGCCGCCTGCTCCAGGATAAGTTCCTGGCGCAATAAATTGCAAGAAGCTACCTCTAATAATAGACCCGTCTGCAGCCCGTTGATAAGGCAGACTCGGTATTAAACTCGCAAAATGGCGGTCCTCCAATATCGTCCCCACCTTATTTTTAGAAACCTCTCCATCAAACAAGTAATTATTGTAAGCTTGCAGGGAAGCCGGGTAATTATCCTTGGCTGCACTGCTGTTCTGATAGGAAATAAAGCCGTCGATCGTAAAGTCAGTCGCAATGCCGCTGTAGGTTGTAAAGCTCAGGTTGCCGCCTTTATTATCAAAAGCAATATTGTTGACAGCAATTACGCCTGGATTGCTGTTGCTTGTAAAGCCGTATGCGCCATTGCCGAAGGCGATGCTATTAATAATTTTATGCGGCACATGAATGCCTTCTCCGCCAAGCTTGAAGCCATTCTTATCGCCAGCGCCTGTAACGCCGCTTGTTAAAAATCCGTTGTTGTATGCAATGCTGTCCTCAATCAATACAGCCCCTATAGCTCCCGTGCCTGCCTTCGTATACAAATCCCAGCCGTCGTCAATATTGTTATGAGCGATGCAGCCCCTAAACACATTGCCAACGCCGGAGGTTAATTTGGCGGCAAAGCCGTCTGCATTATTGTCGGAAGGATCACGATTGTCAAAGGACGTACTGTTTAAGATCAGGTTATGGGACGGCCACTTTGAGCGGTCGTTTTCTGTACTGTCAGTACGGCTGATTTGCAGCCCTGTATCGCCATTTTCATAGAAGCGGCTGCTTTCCACTATGTTATAGCTTCCTCCGATTGTAAATCCTTTTGTATTTCCAGCTGAACGGGTTACGTCCAGCCCCTTGATATGCCAGTAGCTGCCGCTTAGCACGACTCCCTCTGATTTTTTATCGAAATCTAAAATAGGAACAGCACCCGTATCGGCAACAAGATACTTCAGCTTGCCCAGCTTGCCGTCATTATATTTGGCTATTTCTAGCTTGCTGCTGCGCACATATCGGCCGTCAAGCATAATGATCCGCTGGCCCGCCTGGACAAATGCAATAGCCGTATCCAAATCAATAGGCTGTTCACGCGTCCCCGCTTCTGAGCTTATTCCCTCTGGGGAGACGTAGATATCCCCGGTAAAGCTTTTTACTCGCACCGTAAAATTAGTGACTATTTTATTGTAAGACGTCAAATATTGGCTATCATCAGGCAAAAATACAATACTGAAATTTGTATGTCCAGTTGACGCCAACTGAGCAGGTATTCTCGTCTCTTGATCTTTTTGTACCGCAATTTCATCTGCAATAGATATTTGCCCCTGCTTCACCGATATGGAACCATTGACATTCGCTTTCACAATCAGTTCATAACTCGTGTCAGCTGTTTTGTCCAGGGATACGACCTGAACCTGCGGCTCAATTGCAGCTGGAGGCGGCAGGCGACGAGGCTCATCCGTATCGGCGGCGCTTATTTTTAACTGTACATTGCTCACTTCAATCGTTGCTAATCGGGCTGCATAGAATCCGACATACATCCGATTATTTTGAACACTCAAAATATCCGGTTCAAACAGCAGCTGCTCCGGCTCGTCATTAATACGCCCGATAAATCCGCTGTTTGTTTTAGCCAGCGTCAAGCGATACGGCTGGGCTGGAACTGTGTTGCCCGGAGCCGGCCGCTCGTTGCGCAGCATAATTGACTTGATCCCTTCACTGCCTGCTCCATCCGGAGAAGCTACCCCTGTTCTGGCAAATAGCTGCGTGCCGTTCGGATTGGTTGTCGAGCCGCTGAATCCGCCGACTGCCGCGATATTCGAAGCAAACACACTGGAATTGCCTGCTGCGCCTATAGCATCGCGCGCCATTAGGCCAAAGGACTCTTGTCCGTCATGATTTGGCTTGGCATATTCAATAACTTTAATATCCGCGCTTAATTCAAAGTTGTCTGCAATAGCATCGAGCTCCGTGTAGTAAAAGGAGATGCCATCATGATCCCCTGTTATTTTGCCTGCGCTCCCGCCCAAGGCTTCCAGTCGGATTGTTCCATCCTCCAGTACAGTAACCTTGTTATTAGTTGTAGAGGTCGATTGTCCAAATCGAATAGTGCCCCACTCTTGCTCAGCTTCTTCGCGTACCGTTACCGGCAAGGAAACCGTCGCAAGTTCGGTATTTACTGGAATGATGGAGATTACGTATGTCCCGGCTTGAGTGGAATCAAACTGGGAAGCATCGATTGTATATTGGGAGCTGTCCAACAATTCGGTGTCACCGTTGTCGTAAACTTCCGATACTAATAGTCCAGAGTTAGAGAAGGGCTCGCCAACCGAGTACGTCGTATGCGGGTATTGCGTAATTGCAATAGCTTGCAGCTTCCTCTCCCTAACTTCGATTTGAAGCTTAAGCTCCTTGTCCTTATAAGTGATTGTAATTTCTTTCATTCCCGCAGTTGAGCTGTCTAAAAATGAGACGGTATATTCGCCGTTCATGAGGCGTACCTCAGATCCGTCATTATACTGTGCAGTTAAGATGATGCCTGTCAGATCAAGCTCATCCCCTAGGTAATAAAGCTTTTTCACCGGTTCTTGCTTCAGCACCAGCTCTGTCAATAATGAAGATTTCACTTCGATAGCAAAAGATGCCGTTATTTCAGGCATATCATTCGCTTCTACTAATACCGTATAGCTGCCCGCCTCTAGCAATTTATAGCTGGAATCTGCGACCGTACCATTTATAAGTAACTTGTAATCGGCTTTCTCCAGCTCAGCTGTTTGACCATTATTGTAAGCAGCAGTAATGACCAGTCCATCTGGATCGAAAAAATCACCGATATAATAAACCGTTTTGGCAGGATAATATTTCACTTGAAGCTCAGTTATAGAAAGCGGGACAATCGATAAAGCCAGCGACGCACTCTGCCCTCCATAATGGATCTGAATCGAGTTGGTTCCTTCAATGCAGCTATTAAAGCCCGTCACCACATATTGATCCTCTGTAAGACTTACACGCGTTCCATCCTCATAAACGGCCGTTACCTGGAGGCCTTCTGTTTGCAGCGCTTCACCGACCAAATATGTTTTTTTCATATTTTCCGCATTAACTTCGAGGGAAGCCGCTTTATTGCTATCTATAGTAAGGCTATAATCTGAAAATTGAATGCTCGCATCTCTTGCCACAAAAAAACCTGCGTGAATCGAGCTGCCCCACATATCTGATGCTGTAAATACCGAACGCTCCCCGTTAATCGAGGCAATATACAGCTCGCCTGACTTTTTCAAGCTAATTTGATAAACCTCATTCGCCCCTGGCTTATTAGCCTGGCTATATGGCATCCCTTTAGTAAGCACACCATTATTTTGATAAAAAGCCTTCATGTCCGTGTCCAATGCTCCAACAGCAACATAATTCGAAGATTGCTTCGTGGAATCACCATGCTCGCCAACTTCGCTGCGCAGCATGAAGCCGAACGACTTTTGATTAGGCGTGCTTATCGAGCTTTGACTATTAAAATGAACCACCTTTGCAGTTGCTGCTAACTCAAAGTCCTCCTCAGCCGGCAGCTGCTGAAAGTAGAACGATAAGCCTTCGTCGCCCTGTGCTATTTTTCCTCCAGACGCCTCAAGCTTGATTGCTCCATCCTCTTGAAGCTCGGGCTCCGGATTACGGGAAGCGGCCGTGTTCGAACCAAACGCACGAAAGACCCACGCCGTATTTTCCGCTTCTAATGCAGCTAGCATTGCCGCGCCTTTTACAGAGTTATCTTCTTCAGGTGCACCTGTTGTGGAGGCTTCCTCTTTCGGCTCTTCCGCTGCGGATACTTCTTGCGATCCCCCTTCTAAAGACCCTTCTAAAGACACCCCTTCAACTGTCCCCGCAATGGATGCATCCTCATCTAATGCCCCCGCTGCCACTTTTTCCAGTGCCCCAGTTGCAGATGCTTCATTCTCCAACGCTTCATATATAGGCATAGCTTGTACAGGCGCCACAATAGCTGCAAAAAGCACAACCACCACTAACCATGCCGCGATCACGCGCACCCGTGACTTATGTAATCTGCTCCAGTTGAAAAAATGCTTCATATACTGTTCTTTGCTTTGTGACTGAATATGATAGGCTGGTTGATTGTTATGCATGTACTGACTGTTGACTGCCGGTTTTGTATGCTCAGATGGAATACTGCTTATTAGACCATGTTCATTCATAGCTGTCCTGGAACTTTGCCATTTTTCATGTTCAGACAACGTAGTACTCGTTAGCGGACCCGCTTTACTGTGTTGCATCTTATCCACTCCTCCTTCTTCTTGTCACTTGTATTGGCTTTCCACCTCCAATTAAAGCGCTTACAATTGATAAATTCAATAATCATTAGCCCATATGTTGCTGAAGCCTTGTAGCCATCGGCTTTAATAGCTATACAGCGTCAGATCAGTTGTCGCGCATGTACTCTAATGACACTTCGTCATCAAGCCGATTATTTCTTGTTACCGCCCGCGATCTGGCATAATTCAACGAAGCGCAGTAGGAAGTTGATTAATTGTGGATAGGGCAATAGTAATCGAAAGGGAAGTTACTACTTAGCGAAAATGAGCTGGTTTAGAAATGTAACGAAGCACAGATGCGCTATTTGGCAAAAATCAGCTATTTTAAAAATGTAACGTAGATCTGTTGCGCTATGTGTGAACTTTCCACTCATTTTGGCACTGTTAGGGGCAAATAAGATCGAATATATTCGTTAGATTTTCAAAAGGAGCTTTTAGGCGAAATAACGCTCTCACGATTCGTTAGAAATCAAGAGAAGAGAGCTTGGGTTGAGTTTGTGTGAATAAATGCTGTAGCTTTTGTAGTGGCTTCTGATTATACCTATCATACTGTTGGGCTAGCACATAAAAAAACAAATCAGTAGTTGGCTGATCTACTAATATAAAAAAGCCTTGCAGCAGCAAGGCTAAACTTTAAATCTTCATTAATAACTAAATATAATTACAGGAATACTTCCTTGCCCGTACGCGAGGATTCATAGATCGCCATAATAACAGCCACCGCTTTACGCGCTTCAGCACCGCTAACGAGCGGCTCTTTATCCTCTATAATGCAGTCGATCAAATCGTCCAGCAGAATGATATGGCCTGCATGCGCAACTTTGGAAGGATCCGCGCCCGGGTTGCCGGCATCGCTTTGCGAAGCAGGCTTTTCAAGCTCGCCATCTATCGCTTCCCACGTTTTAATGCCTTCGTCGCCAAATATAATAGAGCCCTTCTCACCATGCAGCTCAAATCTGGTTTCTTGAGCAGGATAGACTGAGGTTGTTCCTTGAATAACGCCAAATGCGCCATTGGCATATTTTAAAACGATTACTGCAGTATCTTCTACTTCAATATCACGTACCAATGCAGCAGTATGAGCGAATACAGACACGATATCTCCCATCATCCATTGAACAAGGTCAATGCCGTGAATGCCTTGGTTCATAAGAGCTCCACCGCCATCATGCTCCCATGTTCCGCGCCAGCCGGCACTCTGATAGTACTCAGGACTACGATAATACTTCAGGTAAGCGTCGCCCAGCACCATACGGCCCAGCTTGCCGTCACGGATCGCCTGTCTTGCCGCAATTGCCTCCGGCATCGTTCTGCGCTGATATACACAGCCCAGCTTCACCTTATTGCGATCCGCAGCTTCAATAATGTTGTCGATTTTCTCAAGTCTAATATCCAGCGGCTTCTCGCACAAAATATGCTTCCCAGCATTGGCGCATGCAATCGCAGCTGCCTCATGCATACCGCTTGGCAAGCAAATATGAACGATATCTAATTCCTCCAGCTGCAGCATTTCGTCCAGGGATGTAAATACATGAGGCGCGCCGTAGGTCTCGGCAAACTGCTTGCCCTTTTCCAAATCGGTATCGCAAACTGCATAAATTTCAGCTCTTGAAACTTCTTGAATCGCTAACGCATGAATTTTCGAAATAACACCTGCACCCAAAATACCGCATTTCATCGTTTTGCTCACTCGAGTCACCCCATTATAATTTTAAAATAGCTGCAATAAAGAACTGTATGCCGACTACCTTGTACAACCCAGCCCCAATAACCTCAGGCTGCTGAATAAGTATACAAGGGAGAGTAGACAAGTGCCCGTGGTAACTAACTACATTTTATGCATCTAGATTCATCTTTTTTTTTTCAAAAAAACGATTCTAAGTGGATTTCATGTATCTAGTCCACCTAAAGCTTAACGGTTTGACCCGTCTTTCTGCTCTCGTTGGCCGCTTCGATAAAGCGGATAATTTGCAGCGTTTCAGCCTGATCGATATCTGCTTTTCCTGTTTGGAAAAGAACCATAATTTTTTCCAGCATGCTGGCATAATAAGGCTTTGCATGTGCGTACACATCCACAAACTGGCTGCCTTTATCTCTATGCACAACTGCGCCGAACTGATGATTTGCTTTGCGGTTGCCGCGAATGGTGCCGATACGTCCGTCAGCCCATGTACCGACAATGAGATCATGGTCCTCATTCGTGACAGAGCGTACTTCCACACAGCCTGTGCCCAAAGCGCGGAACAGCATTTCTACGGTATGAATGCCATACCAGAACAAGCCAGGCTGTGTTTCCTGCATTGCGAGCGGGCCATAGCAATCGATGCCGAAAATGTCGCCATGCTGATCATCGGCAAGAACCGCTTGCAAACCCTCTGCATAGCGAAGCGACGAACAGCTCATAATCGGGATATTGTTCTCGTTCGCCAAACGGAATATTTCCTCCGCATCGCTGTAGCTCACTGCCATTGGCTTATCGATAAATACCGGCTTGCCATACTGAACAATGCGCTTGAACAACTCAAGATGCACTCTGCCGTCTACAGATTCCAGCAAAACAACATCACTTTGCTCTGCCACTGCCTCTGGCGAGTCCACGATTTGCACATCATACTTCTCCTTAAGCTCCTTCGTGAAGTTCTCCACTCTGCTGTAGCTTAATTCAAAGTCAGCCGAACCGCCCGGATAAGCAACAATTACTTTTCCTCCAGGCACATGGTAAGTATTGTCCTTATTATTCAGAAGATCCGAAAAAGCTGTTACATGTGAGGTATCCAGTCCTATCATGCCAATTTTCAAAGCTTGGTCGCTCATATACGTACACCTTCCTTTATGTTAATAATTTCGATTTGCTCATCTGCTTCAATCGTAGCCAGCGTCGCAGCAAGAATATCCTCACTGCTTAACAGGAATTGCTCTCCTCTTATCCGGTTAATAAAATCTCCGCTAATAGAGGCTGACGTTTCTGTAAGCTCCACCTTAGCCGGCTCTTCAGAATTAGTCGTACATAGGAAGAGTGATTCTTTCTCTACAAAAGGATCTCCTGCAAGGCGCAGCTCTGCAAAGCCTTCCGTGCCTGTTACGCAAATACGGCCGTCTCCCCAAGTCCAGCTTTTGCCCGGCGTATACCAATCGGCATACAGCTGCGCCGTAACTCCGCCCTCCATAACGACCTGTACACTGACTGTGTCATAGAAACCAGGATGTTCAGGAAGCAGACGCTTGGTCATATTCCCCTGCGTTTTCACGATTTCTGTATCCGTAAACCAGCGCAGCAAATCATAATCATGAATAAGCAAATCGATTAAAATGCCACCGCATTGCTCTTTTGAAAAAAACCAAGACGGGCGCTTGTCAGGATTCAGCAAATGAGGCTTGCGCATGCTTATAGTGACAATATCCCCAAGCAAGCCCTGATCGATCTTGTGCTTCAGCGTGTAAATCGCAGGGTGGAATCTCTCGGTAAGCAGCATGCCGACTTCAATTTTCCCTCTTTCAATTACTGCCTTCAGCCGTTCAAAATCGCGGCGATTGGTCACAGCAGGCTTGTCGATCATAATAGGCTTGCCCGCGCGCTCGCAGCGCTCTACAATATCAATTTTTTCATTGTTGATCGCAGCGCTGCCAACAATATCGGCTTCCTGAATCAGCTGCTCAGCATCGTCAATTATCGGAATATTATATTTCTCCGACATCGCTGCTGCGAGCTCATGATTGCGCGGCTCGTAAATGCCTATGCCCTCATGTCCAAGCTGCTGCATTTCCTCCATAAAAATTGAAATATGCCCGTGTTCGCAGCCAATAATTGCAAATTTCAGTTTCTCCATCGTATAGCCCCTCTCCTGCTTTTTGCTAGAAATACTAGGAAAGTATAGTTTTAAACTTATACCCTTGTTCCTCTATTTCATCGGTCAACGCGCCTTTTTAAAGAACGGCGAAGCCGTTTATCCTTGGTTGCAATATTTGTAATCTCCCTGCTATGATAAGATCACCGTTCGAATAAGACTATTTCGAAAAAGTGACTATGTTCAAATACGAGGTGAGCTTCAATGACCAAGTCCAGAGGCCGTGGTCCTACCATCGCTAAGGATATCAATAGAAGACTGGTCTATCAGTTAATTAAGCAAAAGCGCATCACTTCTCGCGTAGAGGTTGCCAATGAGCTGAAGCTTAATAAAAATACAGTTAATTCCATCGTGGACGAAATGCTCGCCCACGATTTTATAATCGAGCGCGGTCCTCAAGAAACGCAGACCGCTGGGCGGAAGCCAATTATTATTCATTTTAATGCCAGTAAGAAATGGGCGATCGGCATTCAGCTTACATCGACTGTCATTCATTGGACAGTTACTGACTTGCATGCAAAGCCGATTCATTCCTTCTCTGTACCGCTGCAAGCCTGCACTACTGAACATGCCGTGCTTGCCATTGAAGCTGGCGTCCGCGAGCTGCTCCGCACATATCCGATTGACAGCTGCATCGGAATGGGCATCGGCGTTCCTGGCCTTATGAATGCAGAGACAGGCACCATTATCCGCTCCAGCCATCTGAACTGGAACAACATTCCTTTCCTTAAGCTGCTTAGCGACAAAATCTGTTTGCCGATGCAGCTCGACAACAGCGTTAAGCTTGCTTCCTTGGGCGAAGCTTGGCATGGCCTCGGACAAGGTGTTTCCAACTTCGTCTACTGCTATTTTGGCAACGGAGTTGGCTGCAGCATTATGATGAACAATATGATCCTGCGCGGCGACGTCAATGCTGCCGGCGAGCTGGGCCATATTGTGACCGAGCCGGGCGGTGAGCTTTGCGGCTGCGGCAATCGCGGCTGCCTGGAAACGTCCATCAGCCTGCCGGCCATTATGAAGCGCTTAAAGCCATATAGCGTATCCGCTACGCATCAAGCACCGCTTGATGCAATGGAATGGATAGCAGCGGAGCTGAAGCAAGGCAGCTCTCCTGTTGTCGAGAAGCTGGATCAAGTTGGCGAGCAAATCGGACAAGCGTTAAGCTACGTTACCAATCTGCTGAATCCCAAGTTGATTATTTGCGACGGTCCGTTGATGGAAGTGTCTGACTATCTATTTCCGATCATAGAAAAACAACTTAAAGCACGCTCCGTGTCCAGCACGGTTGATAAGCTGCAGCTGGCACGTTCCGAGCTATTCCCGCTTGCAAGCTGCATCGGCGCAGCCGCTAACGTGATTCAAGCATGGGAAGAAGTGCTTATCGCATTCGATTAAGTGATCGGCTGCTTACAAGCCCGCATCAAATACTCGCTTCCCTTGCTTGTATACTTCCTTAATCTTCAATGGAGCATTTTCGTTGCCTGCCCAATCAAATGCAATCAAATCAGCTGGCGCTCCGGGACTAAGTCCCTGCCTGGCATGAAGACCCATAAAGCTTGCCGGAAGGATGGATGCCATATCCCATGCCTGCCTCAAGTCAGCCGTCTCTGTACGTACCAGATGCTCAACACCCCGGCCGAGCATCTGAGCCGAGCCGGCGAGCAAGCGCGCATCCTGTGCCAGATGCAGCCTGCCTTCCTCGGTCAGTACCACCTTGCCTCCGATATGCGTCTCATACTCTCCTGGTTCCAGACCGCTCAAATAAACCGCATCGCTCACTAAAAACAATTGGTTGCCCTTAGCTTTCAGCATCACCTTGAGTACAGCTGTCGGCAGATGAAAACCGTCGGCAATTACAGTTGCAGACAATTTTTCGTTAGCAAGCTGGTCCCAAATATAATTAGGGTGACGGGGCAGCATTTGATGAGCGCCATTGCCCAGATGGGTGCTCAAGCTGGCGCCCGCTTCGACTGCCGCCTCCAGCTGAACGCTACTAGCAGCAGTATGGCCGATAGATACGGCCACTCCCGAACGGACACAGTCGCGAATAAACGCAGGCGCCTCATCCCATTCCGGCGAAAGCGTTATCAGTTTGATCAAGCCTCCAGCCGCTTCCTGCCAGCGCTCGAACATGGCAAAATCCGGCGGTCTGACAAACTGCTTGCTATGAGCGCCGCGCGGGCCATCCTCTGGCGATATAAAAGGCCCTTCCACATGAATGCCTGCAATGCTGGCCGCTGTCAGCGCGTCTTCCCCGCAAGCTTTTGCGATAGAGCGCACCATCTCCTCGATCGTATGCGGAGCATTCGTAATAACCGTCGGATAATAGGTCGTTACGCCTTGTGCCCACAGCTTTCTAGTAACCTCGTGCACAGCTGATGTTTCAATAGGAGGGGTATTGAAATCTATCCCCCAAAATCCGTTAATTTGCAAGTCGACAAAGCCTGGTGCAATAATAGGCATCGCACGATGTTTTTCGGTTGGTTTTACAGCATCTATCATACCATTATTCCATATGATTTGAATGGCTTCGCCTGTTCGATAATCAATTCCTTCAAGCTGCTTCACAGCAGCATCAGCCGCGCAGGCCATCTCAATTGCGCCCCCCTTCATAAGAGTCGGCATCAACATATAACGTACAATTAGAATGAATCCGCAAAATAGTAGCAGGACAAGCGGTTGATATCTCATCATGCAAGGTGCGCGTTACAGCTTCACGCTTAGTTGGACCCGGCACCATACAAAACAGCCGTTTGCCGGCCATCATCGTTGGAATCGTCAGCGTCAAAGCATGCGTTGGCACAGCGTCTACCGCTGGGAAGCAGCCGTCATTGACTTGCTGCTGGCGGCAAGGCAGATCAAGCTCTACCGGCTTAATAACAAATGAATCATTAAAATCTGCTACCGGCGGATCGTTAAACGCGATATGACCGTTCTCGCCAATACCCAGGCAAATTATATCGATAGGCGCTTCAGTAATCAGTTTGCTATAACGCTCGCACTCCTCGTCAACTGTACTGCTGCAATCAATTAAATGCACTTGTCCCGGACGCACCAGCTGGAATAATCGCTCCTGCAAAAATTGACTGAAGCGCTGCGGAGCATCAGCCGGCAAGCCGATATATTCATCCATATGAAATGCCGTCACTCTCGACCAATCGATGCCTTCTGTATGGACTAGCGCATGCAAAAATTCATTTTGCGATGGAGCCGCTGCAAATACCATACGTATGCTGTCCTGCTCTGACAGCAATTGCTTCATATGATTGGCTACATCCGCTGCTGCCGCTTCGCCCATCTGCTGGCGAGTCGCAAATGCCTGTACCTTCAACTGCTCGAATTGCACGTTCAACCCACTCCCTCCAATTAATATAAATATTATACTAATTAATATACATCATCCCTGACAGCACTGCAATCTAAAAAAAAGCAGCTATGCCCTAAATCTGATTGCTTCTTTGTTTTCTGGCATACTCGCTCGGCGTAAAGCCTGTGAACGCTTTGAAGCATTTCAAAAAATAGCTTTTATTATCATAGCCAAGCTTCTCAGCAAGCTCCTCTACCGTGCTTGCCGTTTGGTCAATAAGCTCCTTGGCCTTTTCCATCTTTGTTCTCGTTGTAAACTCTACAAACGTTTCGCCCGTCTCCTTTTTAAAGAGCCTGCTGAAATAGCTCGGATTCAGATGCAAATAATCTGCAACCTCTTCCTGTGTCACTCTTCTGCTGATAGCTCGCATCACATAAAGCTGCGCGTCTGTAATTTCTTTACGCTGATTTTGCATATAGACCTTATCCATAACCGGAAAAGTACTGTTCAGAACTGAAGCAACCATTTCCAGCAGCTGGTCCAGCGATTCGGCATTCAGCACAGACTGATGCAGCACCTCCAGCGTATAATCTGAGCGGAAATGCTGCAGCGATTTAAATTTCAGCTGCAAATCCATCATAATTTTCAAAAACCATTCTCTAACCGTTTTCGGCTCATAAAGCTTGCCCGCTATAAAATCAGCCCAGCAGCTAATAACGGCACCAACGCGGTCCGCAGCTTGCTCGATTGCAATTTGAATAAATTGATTAAGCGCTGTTGCATAGTGAATATATAGATCCTCACTGGAATATTGTGCAGGACGAGTGCAAATCAGCACGCCAGGCTTTGAATAGAAACGCGCCTCCACTGCATGAGCAAGCAGCTGTAAAATGCTTTCTCTGAGCATTATTTCGTCGCCTGCTTCGCCTCCAATTACGAACGAAACATGAATCCGCAAAAACTTAGTAAGCGCCCTTTGAATATTGCCAAGCATTTGCTCCCGCTCATAGACGCCATAATGACGATGCTTCATATAGTCAGCAGGGAAAAGCAATATAACCTTGCCTGACGAATGGCGAAATATAGCAACTTTCTCCGGTCCCTGTGTCAGCTCCTCAATCACATTACCTATCGCGAATGTAAAGTTGTCCGCAGAAACGAACCGTTTCTTAGCCTCCTCGTATCGGTCTATGATGCAAACGACAGGAATATAGGCCGTTCTCGAAAAATCGATACCATTATCTTTAGCCTGCTCGGCAAGCCGTTCAGGAAATAGAGGCGGATGATAAAGCAAAGCGTTCATAAATTTGTCCATCAGCAAATACGCACTTTCGTTTTTCATTTGCTGCAGCCGATTAATACGGCCGCTTTCCTTATCCATTTCCTTAAGCTGTGCGGCAAGCTTCTGAAGCAGCGCGACGACGGACTCTATTTCTATTGTTTCTTTTAAAATATAATCGTCTACCTGCAGCCTCACTGCCTGCTGCGCATAAGAAAATTCATTATGACACGATAATATGGCCACCTTCAGCCGCGGCTGCAGCTCCTTCATTTTTTGAATCAGCTCAAGCCCGTTCATATGCGGCATGCCAATATCGGTAATTAAAATATCAGGCAGCTGCTCCTCTGCGGCAGCCAGAGCCTTCAAGCCATTTTCATAGCAGCCCTGTACCTGCATGCCTAGCGAGCACCAGGGAACTGCCTGCAGCAAATATTCAAGCACAGGAAAATCATCATCTACCAGCATAATGTTAAGCATGCTATTCACCACGCCTTAAAGGTATTTTCAAAGTAATTATCGTCCCTAAGCCTAGTTTGCTTTCAATTACATATTGAAAATCTTCGCCATATATTAGCTTTAACCGCTCAAATACATTTTTGAGGCCTATGCCTGACAGCCCTTTATGAACCTCTTCCTTTTTTGCAGCCGCTTGCTTATCCGAAGCCAGCCTGTCAAGAAGCTGACTCAGCTCCTCCCCGTTCATGCCGCGGCCTGTATCGCTTATTTGAACATGCAAGCAGCCATTCTCATTATGGGCCGTAATTGAAATAAGCCCTGAATGATCCTGAAGTCCATGTATAAGCGAGTTTTCAATAATCGGCTGTATAACGAAACGCGGCACTTCGATCAGCGCTGTCTCTGGCAATATATCGATATGAATCTCGTTCGAATCATTCGTTCTGAAATTCATCAGCTTAAAATAATGTACTACCGTTTCTACTTCCTCATGAAGTGTAACGAATTCATTGTTACGGTTAATCGTCATGCGCAGCAAGGAGGACAACGAGCTGATTAAAGCCGCATTTTTATCATCGCCGCCCAGCTTGATCTTCAGCCGGATCGAATTAAGCACATTAAATAAAAAATGCGGATTGATTTGCGCCTGCAGCATTTCCAGCTCCGCCTTGCGTTTGCCTGCCTGCTCCAGCGTAACCTGATGAATCATCTCCTCGATCCTATCGAGCATTTGATCAAAGGACTGCCCCAACTGGCCAATCTCATCACTTGCTTGCATACGGGTGCGATACTGCAAATTGCCTGACTCTACCTTCGATACGGCACGGCTCAGCTTAAAGATCGGCTTAGTAAATTGTCTGACCAACGTAACGAGAATGAGCAAAAACAGAATAAAGAACAGCGCCTGCACAATAACATTCGTACTTTGCACTGCGTTGATCTGCGACAGCGCCTCCTGGTAGGGCACCATGCTCACCAATCTCCAGTCCGATATCGATAGCTTACGGTCAAGCAACAGAAATTTTTCACGGCCTACCTTAATAATGCTGGAGCTTGATTGCTCATCTATTTCATCAAAGTGAGAAAATGGCTGTCCAATTTGGCTTGCATCCATATGAGAAAGTATCGTGCCGTTAGAATCCAGCAGCATAAACTCATGATTGGATTTATTTTTAGGAAATATATGGCTGATTTGTTCTTCGCTCAAGCTGACGATCAAATATCCATCCGGCTTTGAGGAGAAGCTTTTGATCGTTTGGGCAATCGTAATATAATAACGGCCTTCCTCGCGGTCATCCTCCAAATAGGCAGGATGCGTGCCAATCCAGTAGTTGTAAGAAGAATGGATATCATTTAAATGCTTAAACCAGGGCTCATGCACGATCTGTGCAGCATCATAAAGCAGGTTCGTATAATTCGTGTAGGTCGTTCCGTTATTTAAAACGATTGAAATATGCGTTCTTTCTCCAGGGAAAGAAACATTGTTCAGCTTTTCGGTAATTTTTTTGGTGTTAAAATAATCGACAACAAACTGCGCTTTGCTGTCGTCTATATCGGCTTTTGATTTTTGCCTGACAATGGATTGAATCTCACTATCGAACTGGACAAAGTTAGTGACATACAGCATTTTATTAACCATATTTTCAATATAGCGGTCAATTACTTCTAGCGAACCTAGCGCATTATCAATCGCTTGGCGCTGAATGACGCTCTTAGTATTGGCACTGGATACGATAAGGGTAATAACAGCAGGCAGCATAAGACATAGGATCGAGGATAGGATAAGCTTCTGGCGCAGTGAGACACGACGCATCGATGAATTCTGCTTCATAAGTTTGACCTCTTTGTTGTTGATTTAAAGGCGAAACGGCTCCGCCGTCCTTTTGGAAAGGCACGTCTACCGATGATACAGGAAACAAAACCCCCAGACTCATGAAGTCAGGGGCACAAATAATGCCTAGCATGCAGCCGCTTCGTAACACATATCCTACAATCAACTGTCAAAATTGCGTTAACGGTTGCCAGCGAGGCTATTTCGATGTTCTTGACCAAATTAATATTATAACGGTTGTCATGGGCGCTATTGCACCATTTATTGAGCAAAATCAGTGCTTTTTGGGAAATTAAGCGCAATAGCGACCGTTAGAAAATTTGAGCTGTCATTTTTGCACAAATAGCGTTTGTGGCAACCCTTAGAAGTTCATCATTGCTCGGTTTACTCTGCGGCGAAGCAAGCCAACTCGATGGGCAATCGCATTGCGAACGTTGAGTTATAACAGAAGGAGAGTGCACATCTGCTCACTCCCCTGCCTCGATCGTCTATTCTATTTTATTGAGCTGTTGCTATTTATTATTAGCTACTACCTTTTCAATTTGCTCCTTGGCTTTAGCTAATGATTCCTCTACATTTTGCTCGCCCAAAAGCATAAGCTCGAATTGCTCCATATATGCTTTGTTGATTTCTTCCGTATAAGCAACCGGAATATCTCTTGTAGTTGCCTTTGAAGCATTGAGCGTGTACAGCAGCGACTCTTTATCTACCTTAGAAGGATCCTTGGAAGCTTGGATGAGAACGTCAATCGCAGCAGCCGTATCTTCCTTCTTCCAGGATGACAAATACTTTTTCATCATTGGAAGTCCTTCAGTCGTGAAGAAGCGCAGGAATTTATACGTTTCTTCCTTATGCTTGGAAGTCGAGACAACACCGACAAAATTGGAGCTCATAGCGGTATAGCCATCAGGATCTTCCTTGCTGTTTTTAGGCATTGGAGCGAAAACGGTTTCAAAGTTAGCAGTAAATTCATTCGTACCGCCTGCTTCTCCGATCATCCAGGAGCCGATCGGCAGCATGCTCGCTTGCCCGTTAAAGTATAGAGGACGATAGGAAAGTTTTTGTGAAATAATTTCCGGATACGGTGTTACCGATTTGTCTACATGCTCCGCTTGATAGCGGATTTCAAGCGATTTCTTAACGCCGGGATGATCCACGTTAACGGTGTGGTCAGCCAGCACCAAATCGCCTTGAGTAGGCTGATTCCATAATCCTAACACAAAATAATCGATCCAGGTATGGAAGTAGGTCCCATATCGCTTGTTCGGGCCATCCCCTTTGGTCATAGCCTTCGCATAAGCTAAATATTCATCCCAAGTCCAATCTTTTGGTACCTCTAGCTTAGCTTCATCCAAATGCTCTTTGTTCAAAATCACAAACCACTGGCTGAAGGAGCCTGGCAAACCATAATATTTACCTTCAATCGCTGTATCAATCTTGTATTCATCGTTATACACAAGACCTTCTGCTTTCATTAATTCATCAAGAGGCTCGAGCAAGCCATTAGCTGCACGCTGCGAATAGCTGCGGGCATCCGGCAGCAGAATCGCATCAAGCTGCTCATTGGACGCTGCCAGCAAATCGATCTTCTTTACGTTGTCAGCAGCGCTTGCTTCATTTAAAGGTACAAACTCAACTAAAATGCCAGGGTTCAATTCTTGAAACTTGTCGATGATAGGCGCTAGATCCTCTTGCTTGAATGAAATACCATCGGCATGAAACTTAATCTTTACCTGCTTGCCATCTGAACTTCCATTTCCAGTCGAAGCTTGCCCTTTCGGACTTTCACTTGGGCTAGGCGTGCCGCCTCCGCCGGAGGAGCAGGCTGCCAGCATGACAATCGCCATAATCAAGCATACGGTAGATATCCATCTTTTCTTACTCAATGTATTTCCCCCTAAAATAGAATGTAACCGCTTTACATACAGCCTATCAAGAAAACGCTCCTATGAAAGTCAACTTATTTGACTTGTTCTGAATTTTTTTGACTACTCAGCCTTTTACTCCGCCGAGCGACAAACCCTCGATAACATGCTTCTGTCCGATTATAAAAATAATAAGCAGCGGCACAATAGCAATTACAGAGCCGGCCATAATAAGAGAATAAAATTCTCCGTAGGCATCAGCAAATTTGCGAATTCCGACCTGCAAGGTCAGCAGATTTTCCGATCGCAGAAAAATAAGCGGGTTTTGGTAGTCATTCCAAGTCCATATAAAGCGAAGAATACCGTACGTCGCGATCGCCGGCCTGACCAGCGGGATAGCGACAATGGCAAATATGCGGAAATGTCCCGCTCCGTCTATTTTAGCAGCCTCTACATACTCTTTATTGATTCCCATAAAAAATTGCCGCAGCAGGAACGTCCCCAGCACACTGAAGCAGTTCAGCACAACGAGGCCAAGATGTGTATCAAATAATTGCAGCTCGCGGAATATAATAAATTGCGGCACAAGAATCGCCTGATTCGGTATCATATACGTAGCAAGTACAATCATAAACGCGATGTTGCTTCCTTTAAACTCAATTTTTGCAAAAGCATAAGCTGCCATACATGAGAATAGTACAGAAACGAACGTAGTTGCAAGCGTCACTTTAATTGAATTCCAATAGTATAAGTATAATGGATATTGTCCGAGCCATACCTCTTTGTAGTTTTCAATTGCCCTCCAGTTAGTCGGAATCCATTCGATCGGATACTTGAACACATCAGCCTCAGGCTTCAAGGAGGTAGATACCATCCACAGGAAGGGAAGCAGAAAGATCAAGCCTAACCCAAAAAGCAGTATGGTGGCTGCTAGCTTGCTCATTTGCAATTTGCCAGTTTCCATAGTTGACCTCCTCCCTAGTAGTTCACCCATTTGCGCTGGCTAAACCATTGAATAATTGTAATGATAAAAATCGTCAGAAACAGGACAAGCGCCATCGTCGAGGCGTAGCTCATCTTCAGATGAATGAACGCCGTTTCATAAAGCTGGAACACGACAACCGATGTAGAATTTGCAGGCCCGCCCTTCGTAAGCACTTGAATAATATCAAACACCTTAAACGTGCCGATAATGCCTGTAATCAATAAGAAAAAAGTAGTGGACGAAAGCATCGGCAGCGTAATGCTGAAAAATTTCTGCCTTTGTTTCGCGCCGTCAATCTCTGCAGCTTCATACAATTCTTGAGGTATAGCCTGCAAACCGGCAATGTAAATGATTAAGTTATAGCCAATCGCAACCCACACCATAATCATCATGACTGATGGCAGCGCATAATGTACATCAGCCAGCCATTTGGGCGGACTGTCCATGCCCAGCGATGCCAGCACATTGTTGACCGGCCCATAGGACGGATGGAACAGCACCTGCCAAACCATAGCGACAGCAACAAGACTGGAGATGTATGGCATAAAATAAATAACTTTGAACATGTCTTTAAAATAAACATGCTTATTAATAATGACAGCAAGCAAGAGAGAAATAATTAAAGTTGCTGGAACGACCAGCATAAGAATCGCATTGTTAGTCAGTGATTTCCAGAACAGATCATCAGCCAGCAAACGCTCAAAATTCCGCAAGCCTACAAATTCTATGCGTTTAAAGCCATGCAGGAAGTTCCATTCCGTAAAGCTGAGAAATAAGGAAATGATGATTGGCAGCAGCGTCAATAAGGTTACGCCGATCAGCATGGGAGATATAAAGAAATAGCCATATAAATTTTCAACCAGTTTCGTTTTGCTGAACCGTTTGCGTTTGTTAACTGCAAGCGCAGTTTGTTGTGGTTGTAACGGATTACTCATTTAGCTCGTTCACCTCGCACTCTTTATTCAAGACGACTTAATGCGCCCCTTGCGCCAGCATGCGGTCCAAAAAGCGGTATGCCAGGCTGCGCATCTCATCGGGAAAATCATGTGCCGACGTGCCGATATACGACTGAAACAGACTTCCAGCGCCCAGATAATCATAAAGCTGGTGCAGCTGTTCCGCAGCCTCTCCAATCGTCTGCCAGTGCGGCATATATTGATCCTGCTGGGCGATCCAAAAAAATAATGGGGCCGGAGCCGCCAAAGCCGCAATTTCGTGAAAGTCAAAATCGATCAGCCCTTCGCCCCTTAGCTCAGTCAGCTGCGGCAGATGCGAAAACCAGTCTCTTTTTCCCCAGCGATTAGGGTCTGGATCTCCTTGGAAGGTAGACAAGCCGCAGCTGACCGCCGCAGCTTTAATTCTTGTATCCATTCCAGCCAGGAAATAAGCATTATAGCCGCCAAGCGAGTGACCAATAGCTCCAATTCTGTCCGCATCCACCTCAGCCAGGCTGCTTAGCAAATCGACGCCGTACAAATGATCGACAAGCATTTTGCCTACTGCGGACCAGGTTGGATACTGCCTGTCGAATGAAGCGGTATGAAAAAACTCCTCGCCGTTCGCTTTGCGCTCGCCCGCAGTAATCGTATCCGGCGCCAATACTGCGTAACCTCGCTCAGCTAGCTCCAACGCATACCTTCTGCCTTCTCTTCCACTTCGGAGCGCAATATCATCCTTGCCTGAATTCGCCGTCGGATGCAGCGCTATAATAGCAGGAAAGCCATTTGGCGGCATAGCAGTATGAGGGATTAGCATATAGGCAGTTACTTGATCGCCATATGCCGTGCTGTAACGAATATGATGGCGTGTATGGCCAGCCTCCTCCGCAGTTGCCAGCCGTTCATAAGAAACAAGTTCCCGCTCCGGCAGGCCGCCCATTACATGCAGCCATCTTTGCTTGATTTCGGCTCTTTTGTGAGCCCATTCTTCCTGGCTCTGCAAACCTTCTATTAGGGAACGCAGTCCCACTTGCTTCTCGTCGGATACTTCCATGTTTACTCCCCCCTCACACTGCAACGCTCGCATATACGTCTACTTTTTATAATAGGAAGCAACCTTTGCAATACCGGCAATCATATCCTCGATGTCCTGCTCTGTAAAAAATTCATTTACTTGAAGACGCACAGCCGTTTGCAAAATGCTCTCAGCGTTTGGACATAACCCGCGCCCGTAAGTAATGCCTGTAAGGTCGAACGGAAAATGCGAGCCAGGATATGCTGTTCTGTTCTGGAATAGAGGCTGCATATATACAACGTCAGGAATATAGCCTGCCATATTCGGAATTCCTTCGGCTTCCAGCGCTGCGCAAAACTCGGCGCGCGTACAGGTCAATTGTTCAATATCGAGCCTGAGCATATAAAACCAGTACGTGCAATCATTGCCCGGTTCTACCTTATGCACCTGGATTCCCGGCAAGTTTTCAATGCCTGAAGTAATATGGTCTCCATAGCGTTGACGCTGTCCGCAAATATGCTCCAGCTTCTTCAATTGGGCAATGCCTACTGCGCCCTGCAGCTCTGTCATGCGATAGTTTGGAGCAAGCGCATGCAAATCACGCTGCACGCTGCTGCCGAAGCGCTGATAATTTTTGTCGGCAAAGGCATGTGTAACATGGTAATCGGCTTCCTCTCCCGAGTTCACCGTTACTACGCCGCCGTCGCCAGTTGATATATGCTTGAAGTCGTTAGTGCTGAAGCAGCCATAATCGCCGATCGTTCCGACAAGTCTTCCTTTATAGCGGGTCAAATAGCTTTGTGCGCAATCCTCGATCACTTTAAGGTTATGCTTGCGCGCAATCGCCATAATCGCATCCATATCCGCAGCATTTCCTGCAAGGTGAACGACGACAATCGCTTTCGTGCGAGGCGTAATTTTTGCTTCAATAGATGCCGGGGCCATATTGTAGGTGTGCGGATCGAGATCAGCAAACACTGGAATTGCATTTTGATATAAAATGCCGACGAGCGTCCCTTGATCCGTAATCGGGCTTGTAATCACCTCATCGCCTACCGTTATGCCTGCAGCGCCTAATGCAACATGAATCGATGCCGTTCCGGAAGAAGTAGCCACACTGTAGCGCACGCCATACAGCTCATTGAAATCTTTCAGAAACTGCTTCACCTTTGCTCCAAAGTGATAGAACAGCGTATTTTGATTCAACGCCTCTACCAGCTCGGTTACTTCTTCGAATCCAAACCGTTTGCCTGTTCCGAATGGGGTTGTTTTTACTTTGCTGCCGCCATTAATAGCTAATTTTTCATTTGTGTTAATCATTTTGTCCGCCTCCCATTTTTGAGTAAAAAACGATAAACGACTTTGCTGTCCTTTGGACAGGCATATTGACCGACGAAATAAATGCGTCAGAAACCTTTCTGGACATGCTTAAAATGAATACTGGCTCTTTTATATAAACACTTGCTGCACACATGGGATACCGTACAAATAGGACATATCCGCTTGCTTTTCCGAGGCAGGTACCCATACGATAACCGGCTGCTTGACGGAGCTGCACTCAAGCTGCACCTCTCCGCTGTTATTTAGGCCTGTAATGCGAACTTTTCGTCTCTTGCGCTGCCAGTCATTCACCTGCTGAGACGTCCAGAAGCTATAACCGCGCTCCCTTGCCTTCTCTACTAGCTCGCCGATCGCTCTGCGCACAGGCTCCTTCTCATGAATATGAATTTGATGGAATAGGAAATGGGCAACCCCGCCCACCTTCGCGATCTGCTCCAGCAGCGGCTCAACAATCGATGTATCTGACAAGGCCGGATGATTCATATCCTGAGTAACAAAACCAATTTCAAGCACATCGTACAAACGATTTTGCTCATCGAACCAGCTTATCGGAAAGTAAGGCTGACAAGTGCCAAATAGAAATCCTACATTGCCCCGTTTCGTAGGCCCTCTTGTTTGATCGACCGCTATGCCGTTATCCTCGCACCATTTAAACAGCTCTCCCCAGCCTTCGTATCTCGTATAGTGATTTTTATTCGATACAATCGGATTAACACCGGTCGCCGCACGAACCCATTCCAGCTGCTGCTTGAAGGCGTCAGCACCCCACACGCCATCCTCTTTCTCTAACGCGTTGTAGTGTAAAGCAAGCTCATGGCCCTCCTCCAGCACGCGAGTATAAATAGCCGGGCTGTACCCTGGCTCGATCATGCACCAGGTGGACGGCACATTCAGCTTTTGCAGCACATCGAGTGTCGTTTTCGCCGTTTCATCTATGTTAAAATCGCTATCGAACGAAATAAGTGCTACTTGCTCTGTACCTTCTGGCCATTGTCCGACGAAAGGAAGCGTCAGCCCGCGGTCTAACGCGCATCTGATCAGATGCGATACTAGCAGCTGTCTCCAGTAATCGGCATATGGATATGCAAAATACGGCATGCCAGTATCTGTATGCTTGCGGTCCAATTGCCAGTCCAGTTCTATACCGTCATCAGCCTTCAAAATATTTTCATTAATTGCAGCCGTTCCATCCGGTGCAGGAATACCATCAGCCAGCACTGGCTTGGTTCCTAGCTGCAGCTGGGCTACGGTTGTTGGAATATCAACTGCCCAGCGATGGATGGCACCGCTGCCAGCTTGCCATTGCTGCAGAAGCGCTCCAACTTCTACAGCATCTGGTGATATACGGTGCAGCGAGCCATAAGCGGCAGCGCATTGTTCGGTATGCCACGCCTCAGCCCGCAAATAACGAAGCGGAACTGGCGCAAGCTCGTATTCTGGCAGCAGCGCGTAGCCTGTCTCTGCTGGCGTACGTTTATGAACGCCGAGCCGCTCTGCAAGCGCCTGCAAGCCACCGTATGAGATCAAAACACCGCCGCTGTCTGCATAGCTCCAAAGTCGCCCCGCCGTCTCCTCATCCTCTGCCGTGACAGAGGCTATCACTATATCGGCATCGCATGTATCCAGCCCGCTTATTTCTGTAATGGTGCGGAACGGAATACCTGCATGCGCAAGTATTTCTTCTATATAAAGCTCGAATACATTCAGCCCATATTTATGGCGCTTCTTTTTTGATTCAGAGTCGATTAGCACGACTACACTAGCCATTTTCAACGCAAGCACCTTCTTCTGTTGGTAAGTACAGTCATTGTAGCAAACCGCAGAAAACGCCATAAGAAACTGCGTTGACCGATTTAAAAATATTTTTACTTCTCCTCTAAATTTCTTCTGCAACGGATGGACTCTCGTGCGCTATTTACCGTGAATTATAAAAACGCCAAATTTCTTAAAACTAAGTACAGGAAATCAGGCCGTTGAAAAACGCTAACGGAACTTGGGAGGGTGTCGATTAATTGTGGGCAACGATGGATAAGCAATGAGAAGGGGGAACGGAGAGCAAGAATGGGAATGGAGAAGCGGCAGCGGCAGCCTTTGTAGGCCGATTTTATCCTTTACAGGGGTTATTTCATCAAAATAATTGGACTGCAACAGCGGTTGGAATCCCAATCTTGATCGCAGTGGCACCTCTTTCTATTGCTTGTTGCTATATCCAATTAATCGACAGTCTCCTTGGGCACGCTATTGTACGGAAATCAGCTTATTCTAAAATCTAAAGGAACTGAGAAACCTTATTTACTCAAAATCACTACTAAGCGGAGAAAAGATCACCTATAGCGCTCCACAGTTCCGTTACAGTTTTAAAACACCTTTTTTTTGCTAAATAGAGCCTCTCAGTTCCGTTACAATTCTAAACAGATGGCATTACGACTTTTGCTCGGTTATTTAGGCTTCCCGCTTACTGCTTAGGTCTGTTATCCCGGCTATTAAGCTGCTGCGGAGCTTTTTCAACACGCTGAGGAAATACAGTTAGCTTGAGCGCGTGAGTGCTTGTTTCAAAAAAGTTAGTTTTAGCGTATGAACCAAACGTTTAAAAATAAAAAAACTGCTGGTCCTGCCTTAAAGGCAGGAAACAGCAGTTTCCATTGCAATATTATAGTGTTTACATAGCATTGGCTAAAAATTATGCCCAAGACGGCTGTACCTTCAATACAGCAACATCCTTATCCCGCTTGGCATAGACGGCATCAGCTTTATCCTCGACCATTTCTTCCGCCGCCTGAACAACGTCGGCAGTTGGAATCGAAGCAGCAGCTTCAGCACTTTCTGCAACAGGTTCTGTTTCCACGCGGAAAATATCGGCGCCTAGAGCAGCCAGCTTGCCTGTAATATCCACATAACCGCGATCTACATGGTGCAGGCCAGTTACTTCTGTTTCACCATCAGCACGCAGCCCGGCACAAATAAGCGCAGCTCCAGCACGCAGGTCTGTAGCGCATACTTTGGCGCCAATAAGCGGAACCCCGCCAGTTACAACGGCTGAACGTCCCTCCACTTTAATTTGCGCGTTCATTTTGTTGAATTCTTCAACATGCATGAAGCGATTTTCAAACACAGTTTCCGTAACGACGCTTGTTCCTTCAGATGCAAGCAGCAGCGCCATCATTTGCGACTGCATATCAGTAGGGAAGCCTGGATGCGGCAGCGTTTTGACATCTACCGATTTAAGCTTTCTGCCAGCGCGCACACGAAGACCATTGTCGCTTTCTTCGATATCAACGCCCATCTCCTGCAGCTTTGAAATCACTGGAGTAAGATGATCAGCAATCGCTCCCTCAACAAATACATCGCCGCCTGTAATGGCAGCAGCAATCATATAAGTGCCTGCTTCAACACGGTCCGGAATGACATTATGCTTGGCGCCATGCATACGGTCGACGCCTTCAATGCGGATCATACCTGTTCCAGCGCCGCGAACCTTGCCGCCCATTGCATTAATATAATTCGCAAGATCGACAATCTCCGGCTCTTTAGCAGCATTTTCAATAATGGTCGTGCCCTCTGCCAAAGCAGCCGCCATCATAATATTTTCGGTTGCGCCTACGCTTGCTACGTCCAAGTAAATTTTGGCGCCTTTAAGACGATTAGCCGCTTTGGCTTCGATAAAGCCCTGTCCAAGTGTAATCTCAGCGCCCATCGCCTCAAAGCCCTTCAAATGCTGGTCGATAGGACGCGTTCCTATTGCGCAGCCTCCAGGCAATGATATGCGCACCCTGCCTATTCGGGCAAGCAGCGGTCCCATAACAAGAAAGGATGCCCGCATTTTGCGAACCAGCTCATAAGGCGCTTCATAGGCATGAATAATTGGCACGGAAATCCGCATCGTTTCATTATTGAAAGAAATTTGTGCTCCTAAGCTTTCAAGCACATTCTGAATCGTCATAACGTCGTCGAGAAGGGGTACGTCATGGATGACGCTGTCACCTTCCGTCGCTAATAATGAGGCAGCTAGTATGGGCAAGACTGCATTTTTTGCTCCGCTGACGCGGACTGTCCCTTGTAGTCGCTGACCTCCGCGGACGATAATTTTAGTCATCTTTCTGTTCCCTCCGCGAGTAGCATTTTATTCTGCCATCCTGTTCCAGAGAAGCTGTTTCCATTATATTGCAGGAATCCGTTCTATGTAGCTGGACGTGCATACTAAGAACCTTATCTCAGGTTCGATTGCTAATCAACTTAAATAATCCTAATTTAAACCTAAATTCCATTTTAGCATTCAGTTACACTAATCGACAAGCTCATTTTATTTGCACATTATGCCTTTCGACCAAAACGGAGTTGATCTTTAAATATTCGACTAATTTCAGCAAATTTTAAAAGCTAGGTAGTTCCATTGTTGACAACTTTCGCTATAGTTATTCCACCAAGCTTTTTAGCATGACAGTGTAATCCCAATACTGCAAAAAAAACTGTGCTAGCAAATGGCCTATAATGACGGCGACTACAACTTGGAACATTCTGGATTTGGCTCCGCGCGGAAAACGAAACAGTCGATCCCACTTTACATCCTGCAACAACACCCAGACGAGGATAATACAAAGCAGGGTTACAACGATTGCAAATAATCCAGCGACTCCAACACTCATAACTGCTCCTTCTTTCCATATATGTCCATACGATGCATTATAGCGCAATGAATAACAGATATATTAATCATATATAAACCCTAAACATACTTTAAAAACTTTTTTTTCATAAGTCTCTACGACGTATAGCCTATTTTTGTACATAAAACCGATACAAAAGTACCGTAAATTCTGCGCGGCTTGCCCGTTTATCCGGTTTAAATACATTAGCTTCAACGCCTGTAAGCTTACCACTGGACCTCATGGCATAAATCATCGAGGCATGCCAATCCGTTACAGCGACATCACTGAAGGGTCGCGAATATGGCGTAAGCGGCTTAATTCCTTCCGCTTTGCCGATAATGACTGCCATCTCAGCCCGCGTGATCGGACGGTCCGGCTTAAAGCTGCCGTCAGGGAAGCCATTAATCCAGCCTTGCTGGACCGCTCTTGCAATATATCCATTGGCCCAATGCGTAGATTGGACATCTAAAAATTTGCGGCTTCCTGATTGCCTCGGTACTGGATTATAGGCTTTGACAATCATGGCCACTGCTTCCGCCCGTGTAATAGAACGGTCAGGAGCAAAGCGATAGTTGCCTACGCCGTTAATAATCCCTCTGTCTGCCAGGCTGACAATTTCTTTTCTGGCCCAGTGGCTGCTTATATCGCTAAAGCCCGCCACCAACGGCTCCACCTGCAGCTTAAAGCTGTAATATTGACTGTCAAAAGCCTGGCTTGACACCAGCTTAACATAATATACGCCCGGCTGCATTACTTGTTCGCTCGTTTGCAGCTTGCCGCCGCTTTTTGATTGCGTTGTTTGCAATTTTGTCAATGTTTTATCGTAATGCTCCAAAGTTACAATCGCATTTCCAGGGATATCGGACATCTGCAGCGAGACCGTCCCCGGCTCTGTCAGACGATATTGAAACCAGTCGACATCAGCCTTCGTGTCGAATACGCCAATATATTCAGTGCCGCTCTTAATCGTCAACGCTTGATACGACTTATCATTGGGCTCATTAGGATCGCTATACTGTTTTGTATATTCGATTGCAAGCGTATAGGTGCCTAAGGTTGGGCTTGCTTCTGTAGAAATAGCGTTATGAACGCGAATTAAATACTTGCCCGGCGTAACCGAAATGACCGGGGACTTCTCAGCAGCTCCTTCTCCTTCGGTATCATACGTCATAAGCTGTCCGCCTGCTCTTTGAATCGCAAGCCCCGGATCTATTCGAACCGTATCGGTGCTTAAATTAAGCTGCAGCTTGCCGTTTTCTGTGAATTGGATAGCAAACCAGTCACGATCTGCTTTTTTATGAAAATTGCCTGTAATAACCTGCGATTTAGGCTGCAAATTATATGCTTCATAAGATTTGTCGTTCGGTTCATAAGGATCAGGTGCAGGTAAAAAAGTATTCGTCAGCATGTAAGGAATGCTAGCCGTATTATTAGGGTTTGCAAAAGCGATTTGAAAATATTGCTTTCCTTCAGATACAGAAATCGTTAACGATTTGGAAGCCAGTTTAATATTTTCAGAGCTTTGTACCTTCCCTCCTGCGACATGAGTAATGCGAATAGGCTGAGTGCCTTGCTCTTTAGCAGCCAATGACTCATATTTTAACACAATTTCACCGGCAGCCGGAGCGTCAATATAAAACCAATCCTGATCGCTAGGAGCAGTCAGCTCCGCAACCAGATAGGATTGCAAAGGAAGCCTAGCAGCTTCTGTGCTCCTGTTATTCGGTTCATATGCATCCTTTTTCAATTTTGCTGCTACAGCCTTGTCGATTTGCAAAAGTCCATAACCGGATAACTCATCATGTCCGGCTGGACCGATATCCCTGGCGGTTTGACGAAGCAGTTCACGCACCTCATAGGGCTCTAGCTTTGGATGCTGCGCCCAGACAAGCGCTGCCGCCGCTGCAACCTGCGGCGCTGCAAGCGACGTTCCTTCATCCTTGCGGTAACCTCCGCCAAGACCTGTCGTATATACATTCCAGGGTGCTGCTATATCCAGCTCAGGTCCGCTATTTGTTCTCGAATCAGCCGTATTGTCAGGCTTGACACCGCCGACGGCAAACACGGTTGGATATGCGGCCGGGTATTTGACTGCAACTTTGCTGCCCAGCAGCAAACCATCATTGCCCGCAGCGGCTACGAGCAAAACCCCCTTGCTCTCTGCATACTTTACAATGTCCTCCATATAAGGCGAATAACGATACAAGCCTACGGACAGCACTACGATTTTGGCGCCGCTGCGCACAGCCTGCAATATGCCCTCACCTAAATCCTGCTCCGTCCCGTCGCCATGATGATCAAGCGCTTTAATAGGCATTAGCTTTGCTTTCCACAATATCCCCGAAATTCCAAGGCCATTATTGCCTACTGCTCCAAGTACTCCTGCTACACCTGTCCCGTGCCCGTTATCATCCATAGGCGGTTTTTTAGGTGATAAAATATTGTACCCCTCGACCAGATTGGCCTTCAGATCAGGATGATTCAAGTCAACTCCCGTATCAACGATTGCAATAGTTATATTCGTTTGCTCCCGGGCGGTTTCCCACGCCTTGCGTGCCCCAATTTGTGACAAATAACTTTGCTTGGGCGAAAAAGGATCGTTAGCGGAAAATGCTCCTGCATTTGCTTGCACTGCTGAGAGCGCTGCTGCTTGGGACAGCTGTACCTCGTTCTTAAGCGAAGGCTCGGCGCCTGTTGCAGTCTTCTGATGCGCAGGCTTGCTCTCAGCTTGTTCGAAATCATTAGCTTGTTGTCCTTCCAGCTGTGCTGGCTTGTCACTTGTATTTGACTGAGCTTCCTCCTGCTCTGCTTGCAAAATATGAACACGATAATTCGGATGCACGTAAGCGACGCCTGGCTCTCGCTCCAGGCGCTCCAGCCAATCCGGCACATGGACATGGCTATCGGCAGGACAAATAACCTCTACGGCTGTCTCCGGCTGCCTGCCCAGCACCTTAACGCCATCAAGCGCACGGGCCTGAGCCGCATCCTCCCACTTGAGCAGCCAGCTTTGCGGCTGTGCTTCTTGAACTCCTTCTGCTGCCTCGGCCGCATTATAAGGTGTAGCCGCCTGAGTGACGTTACTCCCAGGCCAGCCCCCGGCAAATAGCATGGCAAAAATGAGGAGCATGAGCACCACGCGGCGTAGCGAAGCGCCAGGCTGCTGAAGCACAGCTCTAATTCCTTTCACTCTGCTCTTAAATAAACAGCACTCTGCAATTAAACGAAAATAAAAATATTTTGCTTTATTCATATGATGTAATCTGCCTTTTGTTTTTAGTAGGTTAATAGATTTACTACTATAAAATAATTCGTTCAAAAAGCGGCAAATACCTTCTTTTTTCCAATAGTTAGCCGACAAGACACCCTATATTTCGCGCCAATGAGTCTTAAGACCTAACTGGAATAACTAGAGCGTTTAGCACTCATATGACAACAAAAAAGCTGAACGCATGAGAAAGAATTTCCTCTCAAGCGTTCAGCTTCTATAAATATGCAAAGCCAAGTTAATCAATCCAATAGCGGCGAAGCTGCTCTGCTGTCGTTGCATCAACAGCGCCTTCTTTTATTTTGTTTTCCTTATTTGCAGGCGGAGCAAGCACCGCTCCAGTTTCTTCCCAGCATTTCTGGCAAATCTCTTCATTCCAGCAATTCATAGCATCCGGACAATTGTAACAATATTGCAATAAACCATAAGTTACTGCAGCTTCAGTCATGTGAATCGCTCCCTCATCTGTTCTATGTCTTTATCATAAAACAAGACGCAACCAAGCGAAGTGATATTTAGCACTTTTAATTGATTATGCCGCTTATATTTTTTCGGGATGCCGCTACATATTTACTCTAAGATCAAAATATATTTGCACGATAGGATCAATAATCGCCATCAATGCCCCAGGGAACAAACCAAGCAGCAAGCTGCCCGCTGCACAGAACCATATAACGATGCCTGTCGTGACTGGAATATGAATACGGCCATCTGCCTGGACACTTTCTCGCCCGCTATGTTTTTCAGCAGCTTGCTGTTCGGTTGCTCCTGCGCTGCGCATAAACATTTGCCGGATGATGCCAAAATACACATAGTAAGATATTACGCTGCTCAGCACCATAATGGCCAATAGCCAATAAGCTTTCACACTGGCTGCTCCTAATAAAATAAACAGCTTTCCAAAAAACCCTCCGGAAACAGGCAAGCCTGCAAGGGATAATATGATTAAAATCATTGCAACGGCAGTCCATGGAGCTCTATAGTACATGCCGGCGAAGCCCCGCAGCTCGTTATGGCCTGCCGCTTCGCTCACTACAGTCAATACAGCGAATGCGCCCACATTCATCAGCATGTAAGCAACCAGATAAAATATGAACTCGTTCAAATTATTGCTATGGACCAGCGAAATGGAGATGCCGATCGGAACGAGCAGAATACCTGCATTGGCAACGCCGGAATAAGCTAACAGCCGTTTCACATTCCATTGTCGCAGCGCGCCGATCGTTCCAACGAGCATCGCAATGGCTGCAATAATAAGTACGATTTTGAATAAATCCTGCTCTGCAGTTGAGGATAACCCATAGCCTGCCCGAAGCAGCACAGCGTACAATATACGCAATGCAAACCCAAGCACAGCCGCTTTCGCTACGACTGACAGAAAAGCAGCTACAGGCGTCGATGCTCCCTGATACACATCCGGTGCCCATGCATGGAACGGAGCGGCAGCAACCTTAATAAAGATCCCTATAAGCATAAACGCAAAGCCCGTATACACGAACGCCTCGTATTGCTGCAGAGCCATTGGCATCGCTTCTTGCATCGCCAGCAGCTCGACAGATCCCGTTACGCCATATAGATAAGACAGGCCGAACAAGATAAAGGCTGAAGCGATGCTGCCTGTTACTACATACTTAAAGGCAGCCTCCGCGGCCAGAGCATGCTTCCTGCGCAATCCGATCAAAACATAGCTCGATATGCCGAGCAGCTCAAGAGCAACATAAAGGGTAATCAGATTGCCGGACGAGACCAGCATCATCGCACCTAGCGCGGCAGGCAGCAGCATATAAAAATACTCGCCCCTAGCTGTAACATATTGCTCCTGCCGATACGATCCGATTCCCAATAGAAGGATTAGCATAACCGCTAGTAAAATAATCAGCTTCATCCACTCGCCGAAATCATCAACCCGGTAGGTCGCGCCGAGCAGCTCGATTGACTGCGCCGTTTCAGAGCTTGAAAAGCGCTTTGAAAGGTCGTAAATGATAACGCCGATAGCAGAACCAAGCCCGGCTAACGCCAACCAGCCTATCATCCTTCTTCCGCTGCGGGAGGGCAATAGCAAATCAACTGCGACTAGTAAAATAAACATGGCGCTGACGATCAGCTCAGGAGCTAGATAATAGAGATCCGACCAGTTCAGCGGTACTGGCAATTGTCCATCTTTCATCTCCTTACCCTCCTGTCCGCAGCGCTAATAGATGCTGTATATAAGCTGTAGCGCTAAAATCAAGCTTATCCGTCAATACGGAGGGATAGCAGCCAAGCAATACAATGAATGAAAGCAGTATTATCATCGTCAGCGCTTCAATGAGCCGCACATCCTTTTTGGCGGCAAGCCACTCTGGCTGCTTGCCGTAAGTGATGCGGAGAACACTGCGCATCACGTAGACAGCCGTGAGAACCAAGCCTGCAGCGCCGATTATAGCTACCGGCTTCATGCTCTCCATGACGCCAAGCAAAGCCAGCAGCTCGCCTATAAAGCCCGACAAGCCCGGTATGCCTGCCAAGGCAAGACCGGCCACCAGCAGCATGCCGCTCATGAATGGCATGCTGCGCGCGAGCCCACCCAGCTTGCTCAGCTCCGTCGTTTCCGTACGCTCATACAACGTGCCTACAATGAGAAACAGCAGGGCGGAAATAAGCCCGTGCGATACCATTTGCACAATGGCTCCCTGCATGCCAATCTCGTTCATAGCAGCGATGCCAAGCAGCACGATTCCCATATGGCTGACCGATGAATAGGCTAGAACCAGCTTGAAATCCTGCTGCCTAAAGGCAAGCCATGCGCCATACAGCAAATTGACAAGACCGAGAATAGCAAGTGTCAGCGCACCGGCCTTTGCCTGCTCGGGGAACAATAATACGCCATAGCGGAGCAAGCCGTAGGCGCCCATTTTGAGCAAAATAGCCGAATGGATCATAACAACGGGATGCGGCGCTTCTTTATGCACCTTCAGCATCCAGGTGTGGAATGGGAAAACAGGCAGCTTAATAGCGAAAGCAATAAGCAGCAGCGTAAACATCGTCCATTTCATGCCATCGGTCAAGTAAAAGGGATTGATTCCGCCTGCCTGAACAGGCGACATATTTGCCCAGGCTGCCGGATCAGACAGCTGCTGTATAATCGTGCTGTAGCTGCCGCTGTATACCATGTGAAGCACACCGTTTGCATCCTCTATGCGAAAACCGGCCGTGTTCACTAAAATAACAAAAGCAACCAGCATTACAGCAGAGCCTATGCCGTTATAAATTAAAAACTGGTTGGCAGCTTTCTCGCGATTGAAGAAGCCCCAAATGCCAATTAAAAAGTAAGCGGCGACCAACGTAATTTCAAAAAAGATAAAAAATAAAAATAAATCCTGCGCCATAAACACACCAAGCATGGCGAATTCCAATATAAAAAACCAAGCATAAAAGGCTTTACGGCGCTTTTTGATCTGTACCGCAGCCAGTCCTGCCATCGCGGTAACTATTGTTGTCAGAAGAAGCAGCGACAGCGACATGCCATCGATGCCAACCGCATACTGGAATGAAAATTCAGCTTCGCCAACTTCCGAGAGCACCTCTGTATTGAGTGGAACAGACACCCAATCGACCTGCTCTCTATAATCAAAATGGCCCTGTACTTTATCATAATCCACATAAAGCCATATCGATAAAGCCAGCGGCAGCATAGCAGCAGCTACAGCGCCTATGCGCAGCCATTTCGTGCTTCGGCTGGGAATAGCAAGCACAACGATAAGTCCCAGCAAGGGCAGTAGCAACAAAATCGATAATACCGGAAATTGCTGAAGCTCCATTACGACAACAGCCCCTTTCCGATCATAATTACAGCAATAATTATTGCGCCGATCAAGCCTGTCAGAACATAAGCCTGAACCTGCCCTCTTTGCAGGGCTGAAATCCATCTGGCAGCTGCATGAGCGAAAGAGCCAAACAGCTGCACAATTCCGCCAATGATGCCTTTATCAAAAAGCAGGAGGGCATTGCCTACGCCGCGATACGGTTTCACGATCACATATTGATAAAATTCATTTATATACAGCCCGTTTTCTAAAACGCGGCCAAACGGAGAAGTCGGCGCTGTTTTTTTGCCGCCATACATTTTGATGCCTAAATATATCCCTGCCAACCCTGCTAATATAGAGCTTAGAAAAGCGATATACGGGAATGCCCCTCCCCCATGAGCAGCTGCTGAATCGCCCAAACTCAGCCATTCCCCTAACCAGCCCTTCCAAGGCGTCTCAACAAAACCAATAGCCAGCGTTATAGCAGCCAGCACAACCAAAGGAATCGTCATTGCACCTGAAGGCTTGGCCGGATCGTCATTCCGTAGGCCTGCCGCTTCCTCGCCCATAAACACCATTACAAATAATCGGGTCATATAAAGCGCTGTTAGCATAGCTGCGATAACGCCTGCAAAAAACAACAGCGGCTCTCTCTGCCAAGCTTCCGCCATAATAGCATCCTTCGACCAAAAGCCTGAAAATGGCGGAATGCCTGACAGAGCCAGCGCTCCTGCAGCAAAAGTCCAGGCTGTCAGCCGCATTTTACGCCCAAGTCCGCCCATCTCAAAAATATTACCAGTGCCGGCATATTGAATAATGCAGCCCGCTCCTAAAAATAACAATGCCTTGAAAAAGGCATGTGTGAGCAAATGAAACACGCCGCTTGTAAGCGCGCCTAGACCCAGCGCCATCATCATAAGTCCAAGCTGGCTAATCGTAGAGTAAGCCAAAATTCGCTTCAAGTCCTTCTGGCCAAGCGCGACTGCGGCTGCGAAGAGCATCGTAAAGCCGCCAACATAAGCAACCGTCTGCATTGCGATAGCCGAAGCCTCGAATATATCAAACGTTCTTGCTACTAAAAAGACGCCTGCCGCAACCATAGTGGCAGCATGAATCAATGCGCTTATCGGCGTTGGCCCTTCCATTGCATCCGGCAGCCAAATATGAAGCGGAAACTGGCCTGATTTGCCGATCGCGCCCAAAAAAATCAATAGTGCCGCAGCCGTTGCCACACTCGTCGTAATCGTGCCCGTCTGCCCTTCAAACACGCTTTGCAGCATCGTAAAGCTGAGCGAGTGGTCCGGCATATACCAGAACAGCAGCAAGATCGCGAGCAGCAGCCCGACATCGCCAACTCTAGTTACAATAAACGCTTTTTTTGCTGCAGCCTTGGCAGCCGGTCGGGCAAACCAAAAGCCAATAAGCAAAAATGAGCTTACGCCGACAATTTCCCAGAAAATATAAAGTGTCAGCAGATTATCAGACAATACAAGGCCGAGCATTGCAAAAACGAATAGCGACAAATAACTGTAAAACACCGTTATGCGCTCGTCACGCTTCATATAGGCTGCAGAATATATATGTACCAGCAGACTTACCAAAGATACCATGACCAGCATCAAAGCTATAAAATTCGTTACTTCAAAACCGATTCGCAGCGAATACTGCCCCACTGACAGCCAGCTGATATCATAGCTGTATTCAGTCGCGTTTGGCTTAAGGCGCTCAACTAGCACTAGCAAGGATAATAGAAAAGAAAGCAAGGATGCCGTTGTTCCGACGAGCACCCCCGCCGCTCTATTATTTTTGCCGAGCGCCATCAAGGCTAGAAAAGCTACGAGTGGAAACAGCGGAATTAGCCAAGCTGATTGGGAGTATGTTTCTGTCATCCGCTTTACCTCCTCATCGCATTGAATTCATCAACCTGTACGGTTCCTCGCGCCCGAAACAGCGCAATTACGATAGCGATAGCAACTGCGGCTTCCGCCGCACCGATTGTTATAGTGAACAAGGAATAAATATGTCCCGTTAAGGAGGGGACAACCCCATACTTGGAAAAGGCGATTAAATTAAGATTAGCCGCGCCCAGCATAAGCTCAATGGACAGCAACACGATTATTGCGTTGCGCCGTACCAGGGCACCATATAAGCCGATACAAAATAATATGGCAGCAAGCGTCAAATAGGAGGATAGCATTTACTCATCCGCCTCCTTCTTGGCAATTGCAATGGCACCGATAAAAGCAACTGTAAGCAAAACAGACAGCAGCTCGAACGGAATAACATAACCGGTATAAATCAGCTGCCCGATGGAGAAGGTCTGATCTCCTTCATAATGGGCCACAGCAGGCTCAGGCAGCTCTGTCGTGCGTATCACAAAAAACAATAGGCCAAACAAGCATAGCGCGCCAACTGCGCATAATACCTCGTATAGCACCTTGGGCTGTATTTCGCTGTCCTGCTTGTGATTGGTCATCATCATTCCAAATATCATCAGAATGGATATAGCTCCTACATAAATAAGCACCTGTACAAACGCCACAAACTCAGCATCCAGCAATATAAATATGCCTGCCAGCCCGATAAAAGCAGCCGACATGGAAAGCACCATATGAACAACCTTATTTAAGCTGAGCATAAGCACTGCGCCGCCTATTGTCATGACCGAAAAGAGAAAAAATACGAACAGCTCTCCCGTATTGGCTATATTAAACAATTATTTGGCGCCTCCTTTGCTAGGCGCGCCAATATTATTGTTATCCTGGCGCACTAGCGTATTGTTGTCAGACAGCCACTGCGCATCCTTGTACAGCTCATCACGGCTGTATGCAGCCAGCTCAAAGTGGTTCGTCATAACAATAGCTTCAGTCGGACATACCTCGGTGCATAAATCGCATAAAATACAAATTTCAAAATTAATATCAAATGTGTCAATAACTTTGCCCCGTTTCTCCGGGTCAGGGTTAGCCTTGCCTGTCAGCGTAATGCAATCGGTAGGGCAAATGCGCGCACACTGATTGCATACGATGCACAGCTCGGGTATAAAATGCTGAATACCGCGAAAGCGGTCCGGCATTTCAAAAGGTACATCGGGATAGGACGTCGTAACTTTTGATGAGGTCATAGATTTGAACGTAACGCCAAGCCCCTTCATCCACCCATTCATTGTCTCTCCTCCTTTATCCCTATTTCACCCATAACTCCATATAAACAGCCGTTACCAGTACATTTAGCAGCGCAAGCGGCAGCAGCACCTTCCATGCCAGGCTCATCAATTGATCGACCCGGACACGCGGGAACGTAGCCCGTATCCAAAACAATGAGAAGACGATAAAGAGAAACTTCAAAAGAAACCATAGAATAGGCGGGATAAATGTTAAAAACGGCGCAGGAGCATGCCAGCCTCCAAGGAAAAGCACCGTAGTCAGCGCTGCTATCGCGTACACATAGACATACTCGGCGAGCATAAAGAATGCAAAGCGAAAGCCGCTGTATTCGACATGATAGCCTGCTACAAGCTCCGATTCCGCTTCAGGCAAATCAAATGGCGTACGATTGAGCTCAGACAGCGCAGCTATAAAAAATACGCAAAAGCCGATAATCTGGGGCAGCAAATGCCAATTCCAAAACCAGCCCCCGCCCTGCGCTGCAACGATTTCTCTCAGATTCAAGCTGCCGCTCAGCATGATGACGCCTGTAACAGATATGACAAGCGGCACTTCATAGCTTATCATTTGAGCGGCGGACCGCATGCCGCCTAGCAGCGCATATTTATTATTGGAAGCCCAGCCGCCTATAATCATAGACAGTGTCGTAATTCCCGACAACGCTACATAATACAGCAAGCCTACATTCAAATCTGCAAAATACAGGTTTTGTGTATAGGGAATCACAGCCAGTACGGAGAACGCGGGAATATAAGCAAGAGCAGGCGCCAATATAAAAAGCAGCCGATCTGCCTTCCTCGGAATAACATCCTCCTTCATCAGCAGCTTGGCTATATCAGCGACCGTTTGCAATAGCCCAAGCGGTCCTACCCGGCTCGGCCCCTTACGCAGCTGCATCCAGCCGATTACTTTTCTCTCGAAATAAATAGCGTATGTAACGAAGCCTAACACAAGTAACAGAAATACGACAACCCATAAAAAAATAATAGCTGCATTGCCCCAAGTCATCGCTTCGTCCAGCAGATCTCCCATTAGCAGTCGACCTCCCCAACCACGATATCAATGCCTCCGAGAATCGTAATAAGATTAGTCATCGTCTCGCCAATAAGCAGCTTGGGCAGCAGCTGCAAATTAATAAAGGACGGCCTTCTGAACTTCAAGCGGTACGGCTCTGCCTTGCCCTTCGATACAATATGGCAGCCAATTTCGCCGCGCGGGGACTCTATGCGCACATACGCTTCCCCTTCCGGCGGCCTTATAACACGCGGAACTTTTCCCATCGTTGGCCCATCCTCAGGAAACTGCTCCAATGCCTGCCGCAATATGCGCAGGCTTTGCTTGATTTCTTCGAGCCGTATGCGGTAACGGTCGTAGCAATCTCCATTGCGGCCAAGCGGAACGTCAAACTCAAACCGATCATACAAGCAGTAAGGCTCAGCCTTGCGCAAATCCCAATCTACGCCCGTGCATCTTAGGTTTGCGCCCGACAGCCCGTAATCAATCGCTGTTGCGGCGTCATATTGGCCGATTCCTTTAATTCGCGCCAGAAATACCTCATTGCCGCTAACAAGCCGGTCATATTCGTCCAGCTTTTTCTCCATATATGGAACAAAATCGCGCACCTTGTCAATCCAGCCGGGCGGAGCATCCCACTTCACGCCGCCAACTCTCATGTAATTATAAGTAAGCCTGGAGCCGCACAGCTCATTGAACATATTGATGATCATTTCTCTATCGCGAAAAGCATATAGAAACGGACTCATCGCTCCCATATCAAGCAAATAAGTGCCCCACCATACCAAATGGCTGGCGACCCGCTGCAGCTCCATTACGATAAGCCGCATAAATTCAGCGCGCAATGGAATCTCCAGCCCCATCATCGTTTCTACGGTATGAACCAGAACATAGTTATTCGTCATGGCTGATACATAATCCATGCGATCTGTATAAGGAATAATTTGTGTATAATTCAAGCTTTCTGCAATCTTTTCTGTCCCTCTATGCAAATACCCCATAACAGGCGTCGCCTCTGTGATGACCTCTCCGTCAAGCTTGACGATTATTCGAAATACGCCATGTGTGCTGGGATGCTGCGGACCGACATTAAGCAACAGCTCTTCCGTCCGTATCACAGGCTGCTACACCTCCGAATCAAGCGGCTTATAATCTTTGCGAAGCGGATAACCAACCCAATCATCAGGCATCATAATTCGGCGCAAATCTGGATGCTCTCTAAATTGTATGCCGAGCAAATCATATATTTCCCTTTCGTTCCAATTAGCTGCTGACCAAACAGCGGATACAGATGGAAGGCTGGGCTCCTCCCGTGATACGGACACTTTAATCGCAAGCGTCTGTCCAGACTGCATCGACAACAAATGATAGACAGCCTCCATATGCTCTTCGTAATCCACACCGGATATATTGCGAAGATAATGATATCCGAGCGCATCATGATGCTTTAGAAGCCTGGCAGCATCCAGCCAGCTGTCTGCCGCGAGCTCCAGCGTGGGCATCTGACCGCTCAGCTCATTCAAATAAGCAGCTTTGACAGCCCCTGCCGGCAAAGCCTCGGACAATAAATCAGATACTTTGCTCAGCTCTTCCTGCTCCCTCATTATCCGGTCACCTTCTTCCCCGGCCGCGACTCTATACGAATTTTCTCTTGCAGCTTGTTTATTCCGTATATTAATGCAACCGGGCTTGGCGGGCAGCCGGGAATATACACATCCACCGGCACAATCTGATCAACGCCTTTAATGACCGCATAGGAATGGACATACGGACCGCCTGCAGTTGCGCAAGAGCCCATAGCGATAACCCACTTCGGCTCTGGCATCTGATCGTACAAGCGGCGCAGCAGCGGCCCCATCTTTTTCGTTACAGTACCAGATACAATCATTACATCGGATTGCCTAGGGGAGGTTCGGAACATAACGCCGAATCGGTCCAGATCGTAATGTGAAGCTCCTGTACCCATCATTTCAATCGCACAGCAGGCCAGTCCAAAAGTTAGCGGCCATAACGAATTGCTTCTTGCCCACCCCTTCAGCTGCTCCAGCGTTCCCCAAAAAACATTTCGCTCCAGCTCCCGGCGATCCTCTAATGAAATAGACTCCAGATTCAATTCCATTTCAGCACCTTCTTCTTCCAGGCATATAGAAGCCCTATTAACAGCATCCCTGCAAAAATGATCATTTCGAACAGCACAAAAAGACCGAGCTTCTGATATGCTACGGCCCAAGGATATAAGAAAACGGTTTCGACCTCAAAGATGACAAACATAAGCGCGAACAAATAATAACGGATGTTGAATCGAACCTGGCCTTCGCCTACCGGCTCATTGCCGCTTTCGTACGTAGTCTGCTTCGATTGCGTAGGACGATGCGGTCTAAGCAAGCGGCCTGCGGTAAGTGCAACTACAGGAAGCAATATTCCCATTACGATAAAAACTGCGACGACGATGTAATTGTTCATGTAGGTGTCCATACAATCGCCTCCGTCATATGATTTGCCGCGGAGCGAATCCGCGCATGCAATTTACCCCACAATTATAACAAAACCTTCCACCTTCGTCTATGATGCCTGTTATCCTCTGCCTTTCGATTATCATTCACTCCTCCAGCTTCTGCGCCAATTTCTCTCCTCCTCCATTACTATCATACTGATGCTTTCTATGGAACATGACAGCTATTGCAAACAAGAGAAGCGGTATAACAATTCCTTGCAGAATACTATAAGGCCCCCATATATTGAGGGAAAAGTGTTTGGCATGTCCAATATTGCGGTAAAGCGTCATCGAGAGCGGTATTATAACGGCGATATATGGCAAAATAATAGGTCTGTAATTGCTAAGCTTAAACAGCTTGGAGGTTAACAAGCATAACACATATACGCATACGACCAGCTTCATAAAGGATGAGCCAATCCATACTAGCGCTACCAGCACCTCTACCCTGACTACAATTTCTTCAATATTAATATTTTTGGCCATATCAAATATGGCGAACTGACTGCGGCTTGTTTCAAAAATGCCAAGCACCCCTTGCAGAAGCAGCACAAGGATGATCCCCGTTACAGCAATCGCTATGACAGACCAAACCATACTCTTTTTTAGCTTAGGCCGGTCTTCCTCCTTCACCATTGGCAGCAATAAAGTCATAAAAACATATTCTGCAACAGGAAATCCCATCAAGACTTTCATACCTCTAAGAATCGGTATCCAGCCCTCATACAATAGCGGCTCAAAACGATGTATATTAAATTGGTTGTATAACGCAAGGACCACGACAATAATAACTGCAATGGTCCAAAAATAAATGATCTCACCTAATCTGGCGATTGTTTCTATGCCTAGAAACACGCCATACAGCACTACAAGCATAAACGTTACATTGATAAACAAAGGAGGCGTAATCGGCAGTACAGACAAATTAAGAAATTCCGAGATATTATTTAAGACTAAGGAGCTTAGCATAAGAAAATAAAAGACAAACAAAGCCGTAATCAGCTTGCCGCCAAACCAGCCTAATAATTTTTCAGAATACTGGGCAATTGAAAGATTCGGAAAACGCTCGGATAAATAGATGTAAAGCAAGGGTACCAAAATTTGCAAAGGAATAACAAGCAGCATCGTAATCCACGCATCCTGCTTCGCAACGATTGTGACCATAGTGGGAACGATAAGCACAGCACTTCCAATGGAATACAAATATAACAGCTTGGCTAGCTGGCTGGCTGATATTTTTGTGTTATTTATATCTGTTAATTGACTCATTATGTAACACCTTCAATCTAAAAAGTCATTAGTTTAACGAGCGGCGTAATCGCTATTTCTATCCAGCTAATAGGATTGGGCACCGTCAACTTCAACCGCATTCCCACATACAAATAAGTAGCGATTGCTAAAAGCAGCAGAGAGAAAGTCAATTCCTTATACTGCTTCTTCTTGGATAAAAAAGAAATATAGAAGATGCTGATTATAATAGTCAGCACTATTGCGATTATGCAGCTCGTCATCAGCAGTCACTCCAATACGGCATCATCTCTTACACCGGCGCCCTTAATAATCGTTTTGCACACAATTTCATATTCTATATTGGAAAACAGATTTGGCCACTCTTGATTAATTTTTTTCCAAAGGCTAGGACGTTCTCTGTATATAAGCGTTCCCCAACCAAGCACGTCAGACTTTAATCGTTTTTGCAAGGTCCGGACAGTGGCTTCAATCTCCTCTTCTATAGCCTTGCTGGTCTGGTCGCTTATCTGCTTCAGTACGGCTTCATCTGTAACGGATAGAGACGAGCACATTACTTCTCGTATGCTGGCCATTATATCTATCCTTACTTTAATGACTGGCATGCCTTTATCATCAATTTTGCTTTTCACAGCCGATATCGATTTTTGAATTTCAACCATCAGATTTCTCTTTTCGTTCGGGCATTGCAGCTTGACAACTGTACTTACAATTTTATTTTTCAACCAGCCGTAGCCCCTTGATTCTGTTGGAGTCAAATAACCTGCCAGCTTCCCCTTTCTGAACACAGCCATCGAAGCAACAGTCGGATAGGACTCTGGCTGAATGGGCGTTATATTATCTTCTTTACTTTTGTTCTCATTGTTCCCTATGATTCTAATGGCCGGAACAGCTACCTGCTCCTTGCCCATACCCGCTACACGAATAATGTCCTGTACGGTAACATGATGATTGCTCCCATAGGAAAACTCATTGACTAAAATGGATTGATACAGCTGATTTGCAGGGATTGACTCTAATTGCATCGTCATATCCAGCAGGTCTTTGGCTGAGGCGCTTTGAATGATTGCAACGGATATATCTCCTCGTATATCCGGATTGCGTTCAATCAGATCCAGCAGCGGATATATGCCTTTCTTTGCAATGCCTTCACTAATAATAAGCATCTGGGTGTGAGAGAAAAATAAACGTCTCGACGTTTTGCTCGACATTTTCCGGATGGCTTCAAATAAAGTATCCCCGGTTTCTGTAAATATGGTGACTGGAGGCCCGCTAGAAACAACTTTTGTATCAGCCGATGCGTTCTGCGTTAATACTACCTGGGCGGTAACCTGCAGCAGATGCTGCCCAGACGGATCTTCATCGATTCCAAGCGCCATGACGACACCGAGCTTGTCCAAATACCGCAAATCCCAGCAGCCGGCAAGCGTCAGCATAGAGCTGATCAGCGCCCCCATCATGAAGACCGCAAGCAGTCTGCTTTTACGTCTGATCATTAGACTGCTCCTCCTCCGGCTGTTGAACCTGCTCTCGCTGCCGGTTATTTCCTGCAAGCAATTGCGGGCGCAGCTTCATTTTCCATAACGGGGCTCTAATTATAGAATCCTTCCAGTCACTTGCTAGAAATGGAGCAAATGGCTTCAAGTAAGGCATGCCGATCGAACGCAAATGACTTAAATGCAGAAGAAGAAGCAGCAGAATGAGACTAATTCCATAAAAGCCGAGTGTAGAAGCAGCCAGCAGCAGCAGAAACCGTAGCAATCTAGCCGCAATCCCTAAGTTATAAGCCGGAGAAACAAAGCTTGTAATTGCTGTGAAAGATACGACAATTACGACTGCCGGCGATACAATACCGGCTTCGACAATGGATTGTCCGATAACCAAACCGCCCACTATGGATACCGTATTGCCTGCGGCTATCGGCATGCGTAGTACAGCCTCGCGCAATATTTCAAATACGAACTCCATTAAAAATGCTTCCAGGTATGCAGGAAACGGAACACCTTCGCGCTGGGCAGCCAGCTTGAGCAGCAAAGGGGTTGGAATCATTTCTTGATGATAGCTGACAATGGCTACATAAATGGATGGCATCAGCAAAGCAAGAAAAAAAGAAATAAAGCGCAGCAAACGTAAAAATGTGGCGATATCAAAGCGCTGGTAATAATCTTCCGCTGCTTGGAAGAAGGAATTTAGTGAAACTGGCATAATTAAGGCAAATGGAGAACCATCGACCATAATGATAATTCTTCCCTCTAGCAGCATCCCTGCAATTACATCCGGCCGCTCATTGTTAATAATCGTAGGAAACAAGGTCCACTTCTGATCCGTAATTAATTCTTCTATATAGTTTGTTTCCAGCACGCCGTCTATATCAATTGCTTCCAGCCGTTCTCGCAATGTTTGCATCACTTTTTCATCTGCAAGTCCTTTGATATAAACCATGCTGACAGGCGTTTGGCTCAGCTTGCCGATTGTCCACATCTCAGACCAAAGCTTTGGGCTGCGCAATTTTTTTCTTATTAGAGCCATATTCGTATAAAGGGATTCCGTAAAGCCTTCCTTCGGGCCTCGAATCGTCATTTCAGTTTTAGGCTCTTCTATGCCTCTACCTTCGCCTCCGGGTACCTTTGCGAATAAAGCAGTGTCAAAGCCGTTAATAAAGACCATGCAGCCGCATAAAAATAAATAACGATAAAAAATACCCCAATCGCTGATTAGCTCGACTGAGCTAATCGCAACCAAGCGGTTTCGCAGCAAATCTGGCGTAATTTTTTCACTATTATCCTCATTAGCGTAAATTTGCAACGGCTCGACGATAAATTTATTTATACTTTCATCGCTTACTATGCCGTCGATATAAACGATAAGGAACTCGTTCTGTGCAGCGTCATTTAATATAAGCTTCCGTATCGATACGTCACGGCTGTCGCCCAAATCCTGTTTTATTTTTTCTTGGTTTTTAGTAATAGAATCGAATAAAGGAACACCTGCATACTCTTGCTCCTGCTCTTGCTCATGCTTTGCAATAAGCGGCATTTGCTTTTTTCTGCGAAGCGTTTTACGCCCAGATTGTAGTTTGCTGCCCATGAACAATGCTCCCTTCTGTACAAGAATACTCTCTTAGCATTGCTTATTGATGGCAATTTTATGTACTGACTCTTAACATAGTGAACGCAGACTCAATTTAAATAGCAAATAGAACGAAGATAAACGTCTCCGCCGTCTTTGGAAAGGCGCGTTTACCGATGAATGATAAGAACAAGTTTATAGAAAAACTTATAAATTCTTATCATTAAAAAAAACGACCCGTCCCCCTAAAGGGAACTGGTCGTTTCTCTTTCCTAGACTATATTATAAACTTAGTGTTTCTTTACTTTTAGACGGTTCATAGCACGTTGCAGCGCGAGCTCAGCGCGACGGAAATCGATCTCGTCACGGCGTGCTACAGAAAGTCTCTGTTCTGCACGCTGCTTTGCAGCTTCTGCACGCTCAGTATTGATATCCACTGAAAGTTCAGCACTTTCAGCAAGAATAACTACTTTATCTTTGCGAACCTCGATAAAGCCGCCATGAACAGCTACTGTATCCACACTTCCATCACGTTTAATCGTAACTGGAGCAATACGAAGGGGTGTTACAAATGGAATGTGATTAGACATAATGCCTAGTTCACCTTCTGAGCCTGTTACACTAACCATAGTCGCTTGTTCTCCGTATACTTTACGCTCAGGAGTTACAATTTCTACCAAAAAGGTGTTCATGTTGATTCCTCCTGCCCTTCGCTATTAAAGCGTATTGGCTTTCTCCACGGCCTCTTCAATCGCACCTACATAACGGAATGCTTCTTCCGGAAGGTCGTCATGCTTGCCGTCGAGAATTTCTTTAAAGCTGCGTACAGATTCTTGAACAGGTACGTATTTACCTTTCAGACCTGTAAACGGCTCAGCTACGTGGAACGGCTGGGATAGGAATAGCTGGATTTTACGCGCACGGCTAACCGTTAGCTTGTCTTCCTCGCTAAGCTCATCCATACCAAGGATTGCGATAATATCTTGAAGCTCTTTGTAGCGCTGAAGAATTTTCTTAACGCCTTGAGCTACGTTGTAATGCTCCTCGCCTACTACATCCGGGCTAAGAATACGGGATGAGGATGCAAGCGGGTCAACCGCAGGGAAAATACCCATCTCAGAAATCTTACGCTCAAGGTTAGTCGTTGCGTCAAGGTGAGCAAACGTTGTCGCTGGAGCTGGATCCGTATAGTCATCGGCAGGAACATAAATCGCTTGAATCGATGTAACCGAACCTTTTTTAGTGGAAGTAATACGCTCTTGCAGCTGACCCATTTCAGTTGCAAGTGTTGGCTGATAACCAACCGCAGATGGCATACGGCCAAGTAGGGCGGATACTTCAGAACCTGCTTGCGTGAAGCGGAAAATGTTATCTACAAATAGTAGAACGTCTTTACCCTCTTCATCACGGAAATATTCAGCCATTGTAAGTCCTGTCAAAGCAACACGCTGACGTGCGCCTGGAGGCTCATTCATTTGTCCGAATACCATAGCTGTTTTGCTTAGTACGCCAGAGTCCTTCATCTCATGGTACAAGTCGTTACCTTCACGAGTACGCTCACCAACGCCCGCGAAAACGGAAATACCGCCATGCTCTTGGGCAATGTTATTGATAAGCTCCTGGATAGTAACTGTTTTACCTACACCTGCACCACCGAACAGACCGATTTTACCGCCTTTTGCGTATGGCGCAAGAAGGTCGATAACTTTAATGCCTGTCTCCAAAATTTCAGCTTGTGTAGACAAGTCTTCAAATGCTGGAGCACTGCGGTGAATTGGAAGATTTTGCTCAGATGTAACGTCGCCAGCTTCGTCAATTGGCTCGCCAAGTACGTTAAATACACGGCCAAGCGTTGGAGCTCCGACTGGAATTGTAATAGGTGCGCCGGTGTCTGTAACTTCCATGCCACGAACGAGTCCATCAGTCGTGCTCATTGCAACAGCACGAACCAAGTTGTCACCGAGGTGAACAGCAACTTCAAGCGTAAGCTTAATGTCAACTCCGCCTGCTTTTGCTTTCTGCTCGATTTTGACTGCGTTCAAAATTTCCGGCAGGTTGCCGCGTTCGAACTCGATGTCGACGACCGGACCCATGACGGATACAACGCGTCCTTTTTTCATTGTTTTCCCTCCTGGTTCCTTCTTATATGCCTTATGATTGCGCGTTAGCTCCCGCAACAATCTCAGAAATTTCTTGCGTAATTGCAGCCTGACGTGCACGGTTGTACGTCAGAGTCAATTGGTTAATCATCTTCGTAGCATTTTTCGTTGCGCTTCCCATCGCTGTCATACGTGCCCCAAATTCACTTGCTTTGCCATCCAGCAAAGCGCTGTAAATTAAGGTTTCAGCATATTTAGGCAGAAGCACTTCAAGCACGCCCTCCGGTGACGGCTCATACTCGTAGGTGGAAACCGTAGTTCCCTCGCTTATTTCATCAAGTGGAAGCAAGCGCATATCAGTCGGAATTTGTGTCAATGCGTTAACGAATTTATTGTAGAACACATAAAGCTCGTCATAAGCGCCTTCAGAGAAGTTTTTAACCGCTGCGTGTGCAATATTTTTAATATCGCCGAATACCGGAGCATCAGGAAGGCCAGTAACCTCCTCAACGATCGGCATATTGCGGCGACGGAAATATTCACGGCCTTTGCGTCCGATAACGAATAGTACATATTCATCAGCAGATGCATGCTTCTCACGAATCGTTTGAGTTACTTTACGAAGAATGTTGGCATTGTAGCCTCCCGCCAAACCACGATCAGATGTAATGACAAGATAGCCTGTACGCTTAATCTGACGCTTCTCCAGCATCGGATGCTTAACGTCCTTGGTGCCAGCAGCAATGCTCGCTACCACTTCCTTCAGCTTTTCTGCGTACGGACGAGCTGCTTGTGCAGCCTCTTGCGATTTGCGCAGCTTGGATGCTGCAACCATTTCCATCGCTTTCGTGATTTGCTTCGTATTTTGTTTACTCTTAATTTCGCGCTTAATATCACGCATGCCTTTTGCCATTTGGTTTCACCCGCCTTTGTTGCCTAGATCACGATCCAGGCCTGGTAAGGGACCTGCACCCGGCTATGCAGCCAGGGCAGGTGAACTTATATCCCATCTATTGTTAAGCCGATACAGCAAAGCTTTTCTTAAACTTGTTAATTGCATCAACAAGTGCTTTCTCGTTGTCTGCAACCAATTCCTTAGTATCGCGGATTGATTGACCGATTTCTGGATGACTAGTATCCAAGAAATCATGGAATTCTTTCTCAAAGCGAAGGATGTCTTGAACTGGAATATCATCAAGATGGCCTTTAACAGCTGCGAAGATTGAAATAACTTGCTTCTCAACTGGCATCGGCATGTTAACGCCCTGCTTAAGAATTTCCATTGTACGCTCACCGCGGTTCAGACGAGCAAGTGTAGACTTGTCCAAATCAGAACCAAACTGGGAGAACGCTTGAAGCTCGCGATATGCCGCAAGGTCAAGACGAAGCGTACCGGCAACTTTTTTCATCGCTTTAATTTGTGCAGCACCACCAACGCGGGAAACAGAAATACCTACGTTAACCGCTGGACGTTGGCCGGAGTAGAACAAGTCTGACTCTAGGAAAATCTGTCCGTCAGTGATGGAAATAACGTTGGTAGGAATGTATGCCGAAACGTCAGATGCTTGTGTCTCGATAAATGGCAATGCCGTTAGCGATCCGCCGCCAAGCTCGTCATTAAGCTTAGCTGCACGCTCTAGCAAGCGGGAGTGCAAGTAGAATACGTCCCCTGGATAAGCCTCGCGGCCCGGTGGACGGCGCAGCAATAGCGAAAGCTCGCGGTATGCTGCAGCTTGTTTGGAAAGGTCATCATAGATAACAAGAACGTGTTCGCCCTTGTACATGAAGTACTCTCCCATCGAGCAGCCTGCATAAGGCGCCAAGAACAGCAACGGAGCCGGCTCTGATGCACCTGCAGTTACAACGATTGTGTAGTCAAGAGCACCGTGACGGCGCAATGTTTCAACTACGTTAGCTACAGTGGATTGCTTTTGTCCAACAGCTACATAGATACATTTTACGCCTGTGCCTTTTTGGTTGATAATTGCGTCAATCGCAATTGTAGTTTTACCTGTTTGACGGTCACCGATAATAAGCTCACGTTGTCCGCGGCCGATTGGTACCATCGAGTCAATGGCTTTAATACCTGTTTGCATTGGCTCATGAACCGATTTACGTGCAATTACGCCTGGAGCAGGAGATTCAATTGGACGAGTATGCTTCGTGTTAATTGGTCCTTTTCCATCAAGCGGTTGGCCAAGCGGGTTAACAACGCGGCCTAGCAATTCCTCACCAACAGGAACCTCCATGATACGGCCTGTGCGCTTAACTTGATCGCCTTCACGAATATCTGTGTAAGGACCAAGAATAACAACGCCCACGTTGCTTTCCTCAAGATTGAGTGCCATGCCCACAACACCATTAGCGAATTCGAGCAATTCTCCCTGCATCGCATTTTCAAGCCCGTGGACACGAGCGATTCCGTCACCGACATTAATAACAGTGCCGACCTCAACTACTTCAATTTCGGATTTATATTGTTCGATCTGCTGCTTAATCAGCGTGCTGATTTCATCAGGTCTGATACTCAATTCGTTCACCCCTATCTACCTTGCCTTAGATTTTTAAAGACTTTTGCAAACGCTCTAGCTTGCCGGACAAGCTTCCGTCGTACAGCCGATCTCCGATACGTACCTGTACGCCGCCTAGCAGCTCAGGAGCGGCAACCTGCGTTGCGATAATAGTTTTGCCTTCAATTTGTCCGAATTGTGCGGACAGACCCGCCAGCTCTTCGTCCGTCAGCGGCTTGGCGGAATATACAACTGCATGAGCCTGACCTAATGCTTCTCCTGCAATTTTAACAAATGCCTCATAAGTATCCGCAATTAGCGACTGGCGGCCGCGTGCAATAATAAGCTGCAGCGTATTAAGCACAAGCGCAGGGACCTGCGCGCCAAAAGTGCTTTCTACAAGCTCCGCCTTCTTCTCCAAAGCAACGTTTGGCGAAGACAATACTTTGACAGCATCCTCATTTTGATTTAATGTATCGACTACCAGCTTCAGACCAGCCTCGATTTCAGAAACATTGCCACCATTTGAAGCGAGCTCGAACAATGCTTTAGCGTAGCGCTTCGCTACGACTGCATCCCGGCTCATTTGCTCCCTACCTCTTTCAGGTACTGATTAACAATTTGCTCTTGAGACTTTTCATCCACTTGCTTCTCAATAATTTTGGAAGCGATTTGAACAGAAATCCCGCCAACTTCACTGCGAAGGGCAGCAATCGCATTGTTCTTTTCGCTTTCAATATCTTTAAGAGCATCGTCTTTCAGACGAGTAGCTTCTGCTTTCGCAGATTGTACAATATCTTCCGCTTGCTTCGAGCTTGTTGCTCGTGCTTGCTCAATAATTTCATAAGCTTCCTTACGAGCCTGTTGAAGCGCTTCTTTTTGCTCAGCCATTGCTTGCTCGGCTTGCTGACGGCTAGTATCCGCCGAATTCATCTGCTCGAGCACCAGCTGTCTGCGTTTTTCCATTACGCCGAACAAAGGACCAAACGCCCATTTATTCAATGCCCAATACAAAAACAAGAATGCAATGATCGCTATAATTGTTGATGTTGGTTCAAAATTCATAGCTGCCACTCCTTTCCTATCCATTAATAACGGCTAAATTGAAACTGTTTCCTGCCCTTAGACAGGCAAAACTTGCAATGAATACGACTTATTGCCTAGATACATGACGTATTCCTATTTATCTGACTTTCGCAAACAGGGCCGGAAACAACACGACGGCTCCTGTAATTTTCAATCATAAGAAAGGCGAAGAGGGCTAGGCCTTCCCCGCCGGTAAGCACACTATTATCTAAAGAACGCCAAGAAGCCGATAACAACGCCGATGATTGGAACAACCTCAACGATACCAGCACCGATAAACATAGTAGTTTGTAGAGCAGATTTTTGCTCTGGCTGACGAGCGATACCTTCAACTGTTTTACTTACGATCATACCGTTACCAATACCTGCGCCGATCGCGCCCAAACCTACTGCAATAGCTGCTGCCAATACTTCCATTTGAAAAATCCTCCTCGAAAGATCATTTTTATTTGTTAAATCTATTTAAGTTATCTTCCTCCAGCGGCATGCGCTGAATTGAAGTTCAAGCACTGTATTAATGCTCTTCGTCGCTAAGCGTAGCTTGCGAGATATAAACCATTGTTAGTACTGTAAATAGGAAAGCCTGAATTGCACCGATAAAGATACTGAAGCCCTGCCATGCAACAAGGAATGGAATCCCTGTCCAACCTAGCATTAGGATTGTTGCAATCAATACTTCACCCGCATAAATGTTAGCGAACAAACGCAGAGCAAGCGTAACCGGCTTTGCAATTGTTTCAATCAAGTTAACAGGGAAGAAGATCGGGTACGGCTTAAAGTAATGCTTCAAGTAATCTCTTCTGTTCAATCTCATACCTAGGAAGTGAACAAGCACGAAGACAATAAGCGCAAGTCCAGTAGTGACCGACAAGTCTGCTGTAGGCGACTTCCACCAAGCAAGATGCACTGCATTATCATGACTGCTCAAATATTCTTGAGTAATGCCTAGCCATGCAATCGGTTCTGTAACTGTCGTGTTGATAAGCAGAGGCAATCCTAGCAGGTTAGAGATGAAGATGAACATAATCAACGTCATTCCAAGAGCCAGGTATGGCCGAACCTTGTGTACAGGCATAGAACTCGCAATCGTTGAATGCATAAAGTCTACTGCCCACTCCAAAAAGTTCTGCATCTTGGAAGGGTTTTCGACTGACAAATTGCGAACACACAGCCTCGCTACTACTAGCGTAATGACAACGGAAACGAGAATGGGAATAATCGCCGCAATATCAAAAGTTAATCCAAGCCATTCCACTTTAGGAAAATCATGCATAAATCAATTTCACCCCTTTCCGTTGCTGTTCTCTTTCATAGTGTGTACTATAGCTACCGCTAACAAAACAAACGGCATAACCATGCTGCCACTAAGGGCTGCAGGCATATTAAGAGTTTCCGGATAACGATAGGCAATCATTGCTACCAGCAATACAGTCGCAATGCGATTGCCGAATCCGAGCCCTCTGCGCTTCGAGCCTTCTGTCGTGGCTGCTTCTGTTATCAATCCTACTCTGCGTTTCATCATAATCGCATTGAAGGAGCTTGCTGCAAGGCCAACCATTAGTCCTAGCATAATTGGTTTCCATTCGGGTATAATCGCCCACAAAATGAGACAAGCCGACATCAGATAAACCATAATTCGCAGCGCCGACTTCATCATTTTATCCATTGGAATCCTCCACAACCTTCTTCACAATCAAAATGGCGGAGATAAGTCCTACGGCAAGGCCAATGAGCAAGCCAATTATCGACCACTGTTTACCAGCCATTGATCCTATCCAATAGCCTAAAAAGATACAAAAAACGATATCAATTCCGAGTGCGCTTACCAAAGCGGCAGCTTTCCATGGATGGTCTTGTTTTTTTCCATCTTTCATAGCTTGTACCCCTGCCAATCCTCATATATTTTATCGAAGCGGCGCAAGGTTTGTCAATTGAAATAACTGCAAACATTTGCTGTGGAAAATGTACAAAATGCTTGATAGACAAGGCTCCGAATCGCAGTAAAACCGTACAGTAGCACTGTATGCTGTGCGTTGGCTGCGAATAATTCACAGTTACTTGAAACTATGAACGTTGTGTGAACGGATCCGGACGGTCCGCTCGTCTTCCAAAATGATGCAGCAATGCCTCTACTATGCGCTCTGAAGCCTTGCCATCACCATATGGATTGGCTGCCTGGCTCATACGGCTGTACAAGGCAGCATCTGTCAAAAGTGCAGTTGCGCGATTATACACATTTTCTTCATCGGTTCCGATCAGCTCAAGCGTTCCTGCTTCAATACCTTCCGGACGCTCTGTCGTATCGCGCATAACTAATGTCGGAACGCCAAAAGATGGCGCTTCCTCTTGCAAGCCGCCGGAATCCGTCATAATAAAGTAGGTATGCGGATAAAAGTTATGGAATTCAAATACATCAAGTGGCTCTATCAGCCTGATGCGCGGATGGCTGCCAAGAATTTCTTCTGCCGGCTCCCTTACTGCAGGGTTTGGATGAACGGCATATACGAAAACAACATCCTCGTGCTCGTCCGCAATGCGCTTTACAGCGCGGAATATGTTGCGATGCGGCTCACCAAGCGATTCTCTGCGATGAGCGGTCATCAGAATCATCCGTTTGCCCTTGGCCCAATCCAATATAGGATGCATAAAGGATTCGTCAACCGTATACTGGAATACATCTGCTGCCGTATTGCCTGTAATGTAAATCTGCTGCTCGGATTTATTTTCCTTCAGCAGATTGCCCGCCGACCAGTTGGTCGGGGCAAAATGAACATCAGACAATACGCCTGCCAGCTGACGATTCATTTCCTCTGGATAAGGGGAAAGTTTATTCCAGGTTCTTAAGCCTGCTTCTACGTGACCAACCTGGATTTTTTTCAAAAAGGCTGCATAGCTTGCCAGAAACGTTGTCTGTGTATCGCCATGCACCAGGACAATGTCAGGCTTAGCTTCTTCCAGTACGGGATCAAGGCCTTCGAGCACACGTACTGTCGTTTCCGTTAATGTCTGCCTTTGCTTCATGACATCCAGATCATAGTCAGGCGTAATCTCAAAAAAGTCCAGCACTTGATCAAGAATTTGCCTGTGCTGCGCCGTTACGCAAACAATAGATTCAATTTCATCATCTCGGCGCTGCAGCTCGAGCACTAGCGGCGCCATTTTGATTGCTTCGGGACGCGTACCGAAGATCGTCATTACTTTAAGTTTAGACATCATCTTCACTCCTAGCTATATATTGCCTATTTTTCCACTAATTCGTTCCAAACATACGGTCTCCGGCATCGCCAAGCCCCGGAATAATATAACCTTTTTCATCCAGCCTCTCATCCATAGCCGCAATATAAATATCCACGTCAGGATGGGCAGCTTGTACAGCAGCAACACCTTCCGGTGCAGCAATCAGACACATCAGCTTGATTTGGTCGCAGTCGCGATTTTTGAGAGAATTGATCGCAGCAATAGCAGATCCTCCTGTCGCTAGCATAGGATCGATCACGATCAGCAAGCGATTAGAAGCATCTGTAGGTAAATTAATATAATATTCAACTGGCTTTAATGTCTCATGATCTCGCGCAAGGCCAATATGCCCTACCTTTGCAGAAGGGATCAGCTTAAGAATACCGTCTACCATTCCAAGTCCGGCGCGTAGAATTGGAACTAAGCCAAGCATACGTCCTGATACAATTTTGGATTCTGTTTCAGCAACAGGTGTCTGAACCTTAATTGTATCGAGCGGTATCTCCCTCGTTAATTCGTATGCCATTAAAGTTGCAACCTCATCAACCAGCTCACGGAAATCTTTTGTATTCGTATCTTTGTTGCGAATAAACGTCAACTTGTGCTGAATTAACGGATGGTCGCAAATAACCAATTTGCCCATGGAGCGTAATTCCTCCTACATAAGTATCTTTTGTTAGTCATTCTTGTATGGTCACAATCCTATACATTATAGCACTCATAGACATGCGTTGCACCTTAATAAACAAAAAAAATGCCTGCACGGATAAACGGCTCCGCCGTCCTTCGCTTTAACGAAGGAGGCGCGTTTACCGATGAAATATAGGAACAGGTTGAAATCAATTTCTTAATAGGCAAAGTTAATTAAAAAATTGATTTATAGGTAAAACTTATACGTCCTATATTTTCAAAAATACAGGCATTTCATAAACATTTATTCGCTTTTTAATAACTTTTTAACGGCTTCTTAACGACTTTTTACAAGCAATTGAATCGCTTCCTGCACTACTTTATTGGTATCTCCGCCAGCGCTTTGCTCCTCCAATATACATTGCTGCAAATTTTCTGCTACGATCTGCGCAATTGCCTTATCGGATGCATTGCGTACGGCAGACAGCTGACTGACTACATCCTTGCACGATTTTCCTTCTTCCATCAGCCGCAAGACGCCTCTAACCTGGCCTTCAATACGCTTCAGCCTTGCTTTAAGTTCATTGGAATACTCATAGCTCATTAATGCTCCCGCCCCTCTGCAATCGCCATTTATTCTTTGTCCATATTATATAACAAACGTGAAGACTACAAGAAGCTAAACAATTTGGCAGCGAAAGACAAAGGCACGAATTTATGAAACCATTATGGGCAAATTAATAATCAGTTCATTTCCCAATAAGGAGACGCCATATGGATAATAATAATTGCAATACATCTTCGTTAAAAGATCATTTAGAAAAACAGCTGCTAGAGCTGTCTTCTTTGGCGAAGCACAATATAGAATTGTTAAGCAATGAAAACATATGCCTTGTCCAGCAGTTTGAAGGTATGAAAAACGTTATGGTAGATATTATTACTACCGCGGCATCCTATTATTTAAAATGCTACTTAACACCTTATACGACCAAATACGAGGATTTGACCATATGCATTTCAAATCTGTCCAAACGCAAGCATGGCGCGCTAATCGTTGTGGAGCGTAAAGATATGCTCGACTCTATGCTCCAATCCAATATTCCTATTGGCGGCACGATATCCCATGCCTTGCTGGAGTCCATATTTTACCCGGGCAATCCGCTGCATGACGGGGCAGTTTTAATCCGCTCCGAAACCGTTGTGTCTGCTGCCAATGTTCTTCCACTATCCAGTATTAACGTAACAGACAGAAAATTAGGGACGAGACATCGTGCGGCAATCGGGCTAACGGAACAATCGGACGCTATTGTTCTGGTCGTTTCTGAAGAAACGGGCCAAGCTTCATTCGCAATTGACGGAGTCCTGCACCCTATTAATGTGACCGTTAAATAAAAAGATTAACATTGCCTTGCGATGCGTCGCCCAAATATGCGCCGACTCCGCCATACTCGATATCATCCAGCAGCTCTTCCTTCTGCAGCCCGAGCAAATCCATCGTCATCGTGCATGCAACAAGGCGTACTCCCTGCTCTTTTGCCAGCTCGATCAGCTGAGGCAAAGTAAGCACATTATGCTTCTTCATAACATGCTTGATCATTTTCGGGCCCGCGCCGGCAAAATTCATTTTCGACAATCCCAGCTTATTCGCGCCTTTTGGCATCATCCAGCCGAAGGCTTTTTCTAGCAACCCTTTTTTAACTGCGACAGACTCTGACTTTCTCAGTGTGTTCAGTCCCCAGAACGTAAAGAAAATAGTAACCTCTTGCTCATATGCCGCTGCCCCGTTTGCGATAATAAAAGCGGCAATCGCTTTGTCCAGCTCACCGCTGAACAATACAATCGTTGTTTTTTCTTGCTTCTCCATTCGCAACATTCACTCCTTATATGAATAGTGTTATGCACCATTTGATCAAATTATCGAAATTTACAGAGGTTGTTGGTTAGTATCGACGAACGACCGACGACACATGACTGCTCATACGACACGGCTACTTATACCACACGGTTGAATACCCATACGACACGACCACTCATACCACATGGCCAGTTACCTATACCCCTATAAGTATATAAATATGATATGCCAGTTGACCCCGAATGTCAATGGACGCTGATGCTGCCAAAAAAGAACAGTGTACAGCTCCAAGTTTGTGCAAGCCGGAACGTGCTATTTTTATAACGAAGCTGGCAAGACTATCCATTCATTGTGGATGATGCAACAAGCCATAGAAGAGGTGGCTCCGCGATCAAATTTGGGCTTACGACCGCTATTGTATGCTAATTTTTCTGCACCTATTTAGCGCCTATTTGGCACCTATTTGGCACCTATTTGGTACCTATTTGGTACCTAATCGGCACCTATAAAACTGCAATGGTTAAAATTTGCCTACTAAGGCGGACAATACCGCTTCTCCAGTCCCAATCTTACTCTCCGTTACCCTTTTTCTTATGCTTACCAAATATGTTGCTCACACTAAATGGATATGGTCACACATTCCGTTATACAGCTCCAAATGGGGCAATTTCTGCGATTTATGGAGCAATAACGGAACGTCTGTCACATTGCCGTCTCAAAACTACCATTCTGGACGTAATAACGGAACGACCGACCATCTAGCGAAGTTGGTGGCACCAACCGATTCTGTATGGTTTTTCATATACAATCGTGGTTTTCGAGGTATTCCAGCGTAATGTGTATGAAATTTCATATACAATTAGCCATTTTGAGGATGCGCTGGACGATTCTGTATGAAATTTCATATAGTTTGTCTACAACCTGTTGGTATGCAGCTGTATGTGGCGGCGGAAGTGAGGATACGACAAAGTGAGGATGTGGCAGCAGTGGTCATGCGAATTAAAACTGCAACACAACTGTGTAAAGGAACGTGTACGAAGTGATCTTCAGCGGCAATGCTAGGCCACGAAAATAAAGCAGCCCCACGAATGCATCATGAGACTGCCGAGTCGCGCTATTCTTTTACACCGCCCGCAGTTAATCCTTCCACCATAAAGCGCTGCAGAAACATAAACAAAATCAACAGCGGCAGCGTCGCTACAATGGCTGCTGCAGAGGCGCCTGCCCAATCATAGGTAAACTCCCCAAGATAGGATAAAGACAACCCTGGGCTGATCGTACGCTTATCCAGATCGCTTACAAGCGTCAAGCCGAACAAGAAATCATCCCACGCAATCAAGAAGGTATAAATAGCAATGGCTACAATCCCTGGCAGAGACAAAGGAACGATAATGCCAAATAGAGTGCGGAATTTCGAAGCGCCATCTATTTGTGCAGCCTCATCCAGTTCCTTGGATATGCCATCGAAAAATGTTTTCATCAGCATCACGCTAAATGGAAGAGCGGTCGTTGAAGCTGCCAGCACCAAGACAAACAGCGTATTAAGCAGCTGCATTTCCCGGAACTGAGCGTACATGCCGATGACAAGCGTAACCGCAGGAAACATTTGCGTCGACAAAAAGATTAGCATAACGACGCCGCTTCCCCTAAATTTATAGCGAGACAGCGCAAATCCCGATAATACGGCAACGATAATACAAAGAAGCGTCGCTCCTACTGCAACAACCAGCGTGTTGGAATAATACGTCAGAAACTGACTGTTCGACAGCACGGCTTTGTAGCTTGAAAGATCAATATTTATCGGAAGCCATTTCGGCGGCATTTGCATCAGATTGGCGTTGCTTTGGAGGGAAGTATTTAATATCCAGTAAACAGGAAACATCAGCAGTATGATCATAAGCGATAATCCGGTATAGACAATTCCCTTGTGCAGTAATTTATTAGTCGATGTCAATGAGTTCCCTCCTTACCTGCTCGTATCCCTATTCATTAATTTTGTAAAAATCATAGAAAAGCTGAACAATATAATCAGCCAAATAACCCCTATGGCAGAGCCTTTGCCCAGGTCATAGCGCTCAAATGAAATTTCGTAGGTTAAAATAGCGAGCGATTTCGTTGCATTGGCAGGACCGCCGCCCGTGAGTGTATAAAACAGCGTGAACATTTGAAAATTTTGCACGATCATCATTAAAGTAACACTTGTAATTACTGGCTTAAGCAACGGTATAGTAATACTCGTCAAAATGCGGAAAGGACCAGCTCCGTCAATTTTCGCTGCTTCGTATAAGCTTCTTGATATATTTTGCATACCGGCCAGAAGCATGACGCCGACAAGCGGTGTTTGCCTAAATACCGCTACCACAATAATTGCCCATAAAGCAAAGTCGAAGCTTCCGAGCCAAGTGATGTTTTTGCTTATAACGCCAAGAGAAGTAAGCATATAGTTCAAAATTCCGAAATCCGGCTGATAGATCCACATAAAAATAAGTGCGGTCACAATCGTTGGAATTGCCCACGGAATCATAACAAGGCTTCGAAAAAAGGATTTAAATTTAATATTCTGATTTAACAACAACGCCATCACCAGCCCTAGCAGCAGATCCGCACTGACGGCAATAAAAACATACAGAAGCGTAATTCTGAAGGAATGGTAAAAATCTGGAGAAGTTAATATACTGGTATAATTCGCAAAATCATTCCACGAATGCTCACGCTTGAGCAGTGAGTAATCCTGAAAACTAATCCCTATCGCATTAATTAGCGGTCCGACTATCGTAATCGCCAGCAATACAATGGCAGGGAGCATCAGGAATACTAAAAATCCGAAATTTTTAGCTTTTATCTTAGAAAGCTGTGGCATTTGAATCCGCTCCTTTTGCCTTTTAAAAAGTGAAGCCCGAAATCCAGCCTTCAGAATTCGGACTCCCTTCATTTCAATTGAATCATATTATTCTGCGTACAATTCTTTAATTTTCGGCATAACCTGCCCAATCGCGCTCTCTGGTGTTTGTCCGCCTTCCGTAACGAGAATAATCATATCCGATGCGGTTTTCATGGCATTGTCAAATACCGGGTTTTTAGCAGGGAACGGGCTTGCTGTTTCCATTTGCTTATTGAAAATCGTTGCATAATCATCATCATTCATCTCTGGCAGTGCAGCAATCGACTTTCTTGCAGACATTACGCCGTTCATATTGTGATAAGTAGTCATCGCTTCCTTTGATACAAGGAATTCAATAAATTTGGCAGCTGCCTCTTGCTTCTTGCTTCCTTTGGCAATAAGCAGCTGATGCTCGGAGAACACTGTCTCGCTTCTGCCTGTCGCTCCAGGAGGAACAACCGTTACACCCCACTCCGCATCGAAAGCCTCGCCCTTGCCGCTCGTATCACGGAAAATTTGACGGCCTACATCGCTGTCAATATGGAAGCCTAGCGTACCAGCAATAAACATGCCTCTTAGATCCTTAATCTCAACACCCTTAGGCGCTACGCCTGCTTGAACCAGCTCTTGAATATTCGCAAGCGCATTTTTCAAAGCGTCGCCTTGGTCAAATACAACTTTATTCTGGTCGTCTATAAACTGGCCGCCGTAAGTCAAAACATCACGAAACAGCATATTTCCACTATAGGAGTGGGACGCAGTATTAATTCCCAAGCCATACACCGGATTGCCGCTTTCATTTTTCTTCAGCTCAGCAATCTTCTTGGCCATAGTAATCAGTTCATCCCATGTCGCCGGCGGAGTTTCCGGATCTAAGCCTGCCGATTTGAACAGACTCTTATTCCAGAACAATGCGTTCGGATGCGGCGCCCATGGATAAGCCATTATTTTGCCATCATAGGTTACGCCTTGCTTGCTGCCATCTACTATATCGTTTAGCAAATCTGCGTCGAGCATGCCATCCAGAGGAGCTGCAATATCAGCACCTACGAATGCAGCGGAGAAATTCTGATTAGCCATCATTACATCAGGAGGATTGCCTCCCGAGGAACTGATAAGCACTTGATCTTTAAACTGGTTAAAAGGGATGCCTAAGGATTTTACTTTAATATCCGGATTTGCCGCTTCGAAATCAGCAACCATTTTCTCATAGGCAGCCTTGGTCGCATCCTCTACCGAAATCCAATTGGCAAAAGTAATTTCTATTTGTTTATTCCCATTATAATTGGCTGCTTTGGTAGCCTGCGGTTTATTTTCTCCTACAGAACCTCCGCCGCCGCTGCCGCAAGCAGCTGTCAGAGCAACCATAGAAGCCAGCGCCGCGGAGATAAAGCTTTTTCTAAACCCCTTCATTACGTTCATCCTCTCTTTTTTTCACTTCGTTTCTAAGTAGATTATAATCAAACCCTAACGGGCTTTTTTTTCTTTTATTCTGATATTTTGTTCTATTATTCTGATCAAAACCACTAAAGACAAGTATTCTACAAGGATAAACAGGCTCCGCCATCCTTCGCTTGAACGAAGGAGGCGCGTTTACCGATGAAATACAGGAACAGGTATAAGATGAAAACTTATACCTTCCTACATATTAAAAAAGCAGCGCCGCTGCAAGACTTACAAGCGGCGCTGCTCTCGCTATTCCTAAACCCTATTCCGTCAAAGATTGCGCAACAATAACCATATCCGCCAAATCAATTTTCCCATCACGATTAATATCGGCTGCTTTGATGGACTGCCAATCTGGGCTGTTGCTGTTCTTGCCATAGTTGGCGGCAATCAGTGCAAGATCGCCAATGCTGATTTTATCATCGCCATTTACATCACCAATCATGCCTGTATCTGTCTCTGTATCCACTGTAATTTCATACGAAACCGTCTCTGCCTCATATTCCGCGCCCTGCGCATCTCCGAAAACGGCACTTGCAATTTGGATTTGAGCCGTTTCCGCTGTCTCGACAGGCTTAGCCCGGAAGGACAGCTCTAGCATATTGGGCTGGTCGCTGCTAATGGCATTGGCCAGCCCCTCGCTTACCGCAATTATACGCAGCACGCCCGATGGTTCAGATTTCTCGCTCACCACTTGCAAGCCGGGTATTAAAATGTCCGCACCCGCATACTCCAACAGATTGGAATCATAATGTACGAGCAGATCTTGCGCGGTCAGCAACGACTGCACCTGCTCAATGCCGTACTGAAGCACAAAATTGCTCCCGGACTTAACCGCGGAAGGACCGGCAAGCACAGCCTGCAGCCGGCTTGCCTCCTGCACTCCTGGAACGGATATGGCTGCTTCGTCTACCAAGTATGAGCCATTTGTTCCATTGGTAGGCACTTGCAGCCGCAGTTGACTAATCGGGTTTTTACTTGGCCCAAGTTGACCTATGCCAACTTGCATACCATCTAAAAGCACAATATAGCTGGATGAATCGAAGTCTACAATCGCCTCCAGCTGCTGCCATTGATTGCTTTCATAGGGTACTGGCGTATTAACAAAGCTGCCATTATTTGTATAACTGACCGTTCCCAGATCGTTAAGGCTTAATTTCAATACTTCATTGCCCGCTGTGTCAAGATAATGAATGCCTAACGGCATCGTCTTCTGCGCCGCTTTAAACTTAGCGGATAGCTTAACTGCATCAGATTGCTGGGAGAATGACCATATGCTTCGGTTGACTGTACTGGACTTGGACAGCTTGAGCACCTTGTTGTCGCCATCCGTCACTACCGATGGCGGTGTGTTGCCGCTTACAATCCAGCCATTTGGCGCCGATCCTGCTGCAGTGTCTTCAAAATTCTCAATTGACACGATATCCCAATTGCTTGTAATCAATTGAATATAAACTTGCGAACGAATAAGCACCTCATTTTCTGCATTAGAAACAGTAACCTCCAGCGGATATACGCCAAACGGTTTATTCGTTTTATTAATTATATCCAATGTAATTGTCTTCGTTTCATTCGGCAGCAGCGTGCTAATCGCTTGCGCAGATGGAACAGCCTCAATTTCTGATGGCACAGATACGAATAAAGTGAGACCGTTATAGCTGCTGACACACGGATTGCTTACTGTGGCTGTTACACGAGCCTTTCCATTACCTGTATCATTAGGGTCATAATCAAGCTTTAAACTAGGCATGCACCCTTCCTCTGGAGTTGCGAGCACGCCATCTCCCTCATAAGCACCTATATTAGGCGCATCAATAGCTGACACTGCATTTCCATAATAATCGCGACCGCCATTGTCCCCAATAAGAACACCTGTCCCGATTGCTAGAGAGCCTACACCAAGACGATACCCCCTTGTATCCAAATGACCGGGGTTCATCAACAGCGGATCGGCTGTTATCGAGTTCGTTGCCCAGCCCGGTATGGAAGAAATATTGTAAAACAAATTGTGATCCATGCTAAGCGCCGTTGAGTTTAAATCCCAGCCTACATTTCCGCGTCCTTCTTTATAGACGATATTATTAAAAAATTGAGTATTTTGAATCGCTGCTCCATTTTGGGCATACACTTTTGGAGATAAACCGTCACCGATATACATCGTATTGTTGTAAATTTTGCCGTTTACGATTTTACCGCCGCAGCCTTGCATAAATAGCTGTGCCCGATCATTGACCGAAACGTTATAGCGGATGATAAAGTTTTTAGTGTTCGCGGAGCTGTCGGGGCAGAAGAGGAAAAATCCGCCTTCGTTATTATGAGAGAGGTTGTACTGGAAGATTATATTGTTGGTTGCATGATCAATATCAAAGGCCATGCCGTCGAGCGTGCTTATCCCGCCTGATACTCGATTGAACTGGAATGTAATATCATCCGAGTTCGCTGTCCACATGCCGGCATTATAGGATTTGGAACGTACATTAAAGCCATCGAGCGTATTATGTTCTACGAGTCCGCCAACCGTCATCTTCGGGACGATGCCGTCACCTCCGATGTCGGAAAGCTGGTTGCCGCTAACATAGACATTCGTATTGGGGTACCATTGTGCGGAGCAATCCGTGCCCCAACGGCTCAATTCCGGCCTTTTGCACCAGTTTGACCAGAAATAGATTCCTTGACGATCAACAGAATACACTTCATTATCTAAAATCTGAATATCATGAAACGCCGTAGGAACGGACGTTCCTTGGGATTCAATAATAATACCGCCAGATGCGTTGCCGAACTTCCCTGAGCTTGAGGCAGCTCCACCCCCTGTAGTCGAAGGCATCTGGCCTCTTACATCATGCACCGTAAGATTCTGAAGTACAACGCCGTACAAATCGCCGGCATTCTCGCCTAGCACATAAACGCCGCGACGCGGCGTACGGTTGTCGCCCGGCGCCGTAAGCTCAAGCTCGCTCATTTGGACATATGCCATATTTTTAAGCAAAACTGCATTCGTTTGCCCATTTGCATTGATGATTGGCTTTGCTGTCCCTGTACCGTATGCGCTGATAATAATCGGCTCGTTCTCTGTTCCTGAGCCCGATGGGGTAAATTGTCCCAAGCAGGTCGTTCCGCGCTTAAACAATATCGCCTCCCCTGGCTGCAGCTGCACAGCATTAATTTCACTTAAGCTTGAAAATGGCGTTTGCTGGCTTCCATCACCCTGACCAGAAAATGAACAATCCACATAGTAAGCGCTTCCACTATGTACCGCAGCATTATCTTCCTCACCGCCGCCCTCCTCAAACGCGAAAGCCTGACCTGCCGCACCAAACGCCAGGATTGAGCTGATTAGCCAAACAACCGCCTTTCTAAACATTTTTCTGTTCATAATTAACGCTCCTTTCTCACTATTTTGTATTTCAAAATCTATTATAAAAAATATGGAAAATGCTTTTTTTCTTTTATTCTGATCTTTTGTTCAAATATTATGTTTTTTCCAAAAAAGAGAAACTTCTCTCCCGGTCAGGTAACATTTTAATAGCGAAGACGCCAAGGAAGGCCTTGGCGTCTTCGGTCATTGCATTTTGAAAAATTTCTCAATTATGCGCAATAATCGCTGCATACTACTCATTTTTTATTTTTTTTAAACTCCAATGGCGACATGCCCATCGTTTTTTTGAAAACTTTCGTAAAATGGCTGGAATTTGTATAGCCTACCTTTTCAGCTAGCTCCCCGATATTGCACTGATTGGTCACGATAAGCTCTCTAGCCTTGTCCAAGCGGATTTGGGTCAAGTAATCATTGAAATTGACACCCATCTCCTTTTTGAACAATCCGGACAAATAGGTTTTGTTCAAATGAACAATCGAAGCAGCCTCCTGCAGCGACACATTGCCCATATAGTTCTGTTCAACGTATTGGCAAACCTCGGTAATAGCCGGACTTCTCTTGTTCTTATTGACAACGCTCATAAAGTCGTTTACCTGGTCAAGCAGCCAGGCTTTGCAATCCTGAAAGGTGGCCGCCTGATCAATACCTACAAATCGGACATTTTCTACAGGCGCAGCAGATAAAGACTGAAGCTTTCGTCTCATCATGTATGCAATTTCTAAAAACACCGACTTCACATCAGTTGCGAGCAAATGCTTTTTCTCTTCAATCGCCCTTACCAGACGAAACAATTCTTCTTGAAACTCATCATAATAGTCGATTTCCAGCAGTTGGGCAGCCTTCTCATAAAGTGTGCGGCCCTTCTCCTCATGCGTTCTGCTTTGAATATCAAAAATAATATCCTGATAACAGACGATTACTTGCCTGCCGTAAAACAAATTTTGTCCTAGTGCTTGCCCTGCTTCCTTCCAGCGCTGATTCAATTCAGTAATATTCCCGTATATTTCACTAATGCCGATAGCGGCATGCAGCTTTAAATAGCTCCATAGGTTGACAGAGATGCGATTAGCAAAATGAAGCATGCGCTCACGAATCGATTTGCTGCCCGTATTCGGAATATTGATCGTCACAGCAAACAATCCGGTATCCATCGGACATGAGTTGCCTATTCCGAGCTCAGCCTCCAGCGTTTCCTCTACAACGTTGACTACTGCCAGTTCCAGCAGCTCGCGGCTTTTAAATTGCGCAGCCTTTTGTTCGAATTCCGCAGCCTCAAAGCCAACAGCCAGCACGACAGGATATTTCATTTCGAGCTTTAGTTGAAGAAATTCTTTTTTATGCAAAAAATTCACTATCGCCTTTTCTTCGCCTCGAATTAGCTCCTTCAAATATACGTTGCGCAGCGCCTGCTGGTTTTCATTAATCGCCTTGCGCATATTTTTCAGCTCATCGCCTATTCGCTGTTCATTGCTTATATCATTGCTGATACGCTTCAGCGCTTCGTTCAGCTCGTCTACCGTAATTTCAGCCTTTAACAAATAGTTGCTCGCTCCCAGCCTCATGCCTTCCGAGGCATAATGAAATTCCTCATAGGCGCTCAAAATCAGAAAGCGGACGTGGGGTTTATTGCTCTTCAATTGCTGAATCAGCTGCAGCCCATCCATTAAAGGCATTCGGATATCTGTAATTACTAAGTCAACCGGATGCTCCATGCAATATTCATAGGCTTCTCTGCCATTGGCAAAGGTGCCTTTCAGCTCTGCCGGAAACTCCGTTTTCTCAAGCATAAGCTGAAGCCAATTAAGCATCTGAAGTTCATCATCCACCAATACAACCTTCATCGCGGCTTCAGCTCCTTTTCACTGCGAAATGCAGGGAAGTTTATCGTTGCCTTTGTATATTTATCCTCAATCCGCTCTAAATACAATTCGCCTTCATGGCCAAAATGCATATCGAGGCGATGGCGAATATTTTGAAGCCCTGTGCCTGTACCATGGTTGGGATTACGATCTTCGCCCCTATGATTAAAGCCGATCCCGTTATCAATAATTTCAATGACAATGCGGTCATTTTCCTTATAGCCCTTAATCCATATCTTTCCTGTTTCCTTCAAAGGCTCTATGCCATGGAACAGCGCGTTTTCTACAACGGGCTGCAAAAGCATATTCAAGGCCCGATAATGCAAAATTTCTTCCTCCAGCTCCCACTTCACCTCGAACGAATCCTTAAGTCTTGCCCGTTGAATCGTCAAGTAATGCCGCAAATGATCCATTTCCTCTTGAATATAAACAAACTCGCTTTTTTGGGAAAGTGTTTTGCGCAATAGCTTAACCAAGGAAACAATAACAGAATCAGCCTGTTGGCTGTCGCCGGTCACGACCATATAACGGATCGAGGCTAAAGTGTTGAACAGAAAATGCGTATTGATCTGAGACTTTAAGGCCTCTAGCTCCGCACGTCTTTTTTGCTCCTGCTGATTGAACAATTCCTTGTGCAGCTGCTCTATCCGGCTCACCATATGATTAAAACGGAAGGCCAGAAACCCGATCTCATCCTTAGAAACAATGTCGGAGCGGATCGACAAGTCTCCTTTTTCCACCTTGTTCATATCTACGTAGAGCGATCGTATCGGGACAGACAGCCGCCTTGAAATAATATATGAAAGGAACAGCCCCAAACAAATAATGATAATAAAGATAAACCAATTGTTCCTTTGAACCTGATTGATTTTTTCAAACAATTTGTCATACGGTGAAAAGAGGATCAAGTTCCAATCCGTTTTCGACATATGATAATAATTCGCCAGCTGCTTGCGGCCATCAATCTGCGTCGATTCAAAGTGCTGCTGCTCGTCATTTTCATCCGGATAGTACGAGCGGTCCGCTATATTTGCACCTAATAAACTCTTGTTGCTAGCAGTTAAAATATTTCCTGCTGCATCCGTCAGCATAATTGCTTCATAATCCTCTATTGAGCTTTTGATCTGATTATAGATAAAGGATTCCTTTACGCTAATAATCAATAGTCCGATATTTTTGCCGCTCTCATAGTCCTTTAGCATTCGCGCAACCGCAATACTATGCTCCTCGCCAATTGCAGAAGCCAGCTCCGGTGAAGTATTGCGCATCAAATAAACGGCTCCGTCCTGCTGCTCCACTTCCTTATACCAGGGCTGACTGGCAAGCTTGGACAAGCCTACCTGGCCTTCATAGATCGAGTGCATTTCCAACCCGTTAAAACCAAAAATAGAGACGTGATAATCCAGCCAAGTAAAAGCGTATTTGTAGTTGACGATCATGCGGTATACAAATTCCTTTTTCAGCTTCTGCTCATACGAGCCGCTAGCCGTAGGTGACATAAGCAGCGTTCTGAGCTCGGAGCTGCCAAAATAAATATTGGACAGTGATACGATATTATCGATCATTATATCAAGCTTCTCCGTTACAACCGCCAGATTGCGCATTTTGGACAAGCTGATCTGTTCCTCCATATTTTTTTTGGACAAATAAAGAGAAATATAACCAAAAAATAAAAGTGACAGCACGGTTATACCTATAAAGGAAATTAATATTTTATGCTGGATGCTGCTGGATGAAACGATGAATTTACGAAAAATGCCCGTTCCCGCTTTTCGCTTCATAGAATATGGCTCAACACATTTTGCACAGGGCGGCCGGTAATGAGCTGCTCGCCATCCGTATAGCCTTCCTCCCTGCCAACCAATTCATCGATGACACGTTTGCGCCAAAGCGATACTTCGTCTCTGCAGACGGCGTCGTTCACAAGATTATATAATTCCTGAGGGTCCTGCTCCAGATTAAAATATTGCTCCTCGCCTGTCTGCGAATACCAAATGTACTTGCGCTTCCCATCCGTTGCAAATTGATAGGAAAGCTCTCCGTGCGCATGCTCCCCGTGAATATAGGAGCGCCATTGCGGCTGGGGCTGCCCTTGGGCCAGCGGAATAAGGCTTGACCCATCCACGCTTTGCGGAATAGCAATTCCTGCAGCGTCAAGCAGCGTCGGCATAATATCTCGAAGCTCGACAACCTGATCTACTTGCTGCCCCTGTCCAAGGTCAAGCAGCCCAGACGGATCGCTCAATATGAGCGGAATCTTCGCACTGCCCTCGTAGGCAAGGCGCTTCTGGAAAAGATAATGATCGCCCATTAAATCACCGTGATCTGATGTGAATAAAATAATCGTATTGTCGCTTACTCCAAACTCGTACAACGCATTAAGGAGTCTGCCTATTTGATTATCGATATGGGTAATCAAGGCATAATACGCCGCCAAGGCATCCTTGCGCATGCGATCATGGACAATTCCTTTGCCAGTAGTCGGATTTAAGCCGTCTCTTGCGCGGTCCTCCGTATCTGCCCAATCGCCTATCGGCGGCTCTGGCAAATCCATATTTTTATATAAATCAAAAAAAGCTTGCGGCGGATCAAGCGGCGAATGTGGACGAACGAAGGAGGTCCACAGGAAGAAAGGCTTGCTCGGATCTCTTCTTCTTAAAAAATCAATCGATTTTGTAACCGCCCAGTTGGTCGGATGATATTTCTCCTCCAAATGCCATGGCCGGGCGACAACCGAAGCATTGCAGTCCAAGCCATGATCCATAATATCCTGGTCATAGCCGGCTCTTTCCCGCAGCCAAGGCAAATAATCGTCCGTATAATCCCACCATTCAAGCGCGGAAGCAGCTGCACGATTGCGATTGTAGTGCATATAACCGTCATGAAGCTCGATATTGTGAAAGCCGCATAAATTCCTTGTCGGGTACACATGCATTTTTCCAATACACTGCGTATGATACCCTGCCATTGCGAATTCCCCCGGCATCGTATGCTCATATTTCCATGGCACCCTATCCTGATAACCTACACGCCCATGATTTTTCGGACTCATCCCTGTAATAATTGAGGCTCTTGCCGGCACACAGGATGGCGTAGCTGTATAAGCATGTTTAAACAACACCCCGTTGCGAGCCAAATTATCTAAGTTTGGAGTTTGAATAACGGGATGCTTCAAATAGTGAAGACAGTCAAAACGCATTTGATCAACAGTAATAAATAGTATATTAGGCTTCATGCAAACGCCTCCATTTGTAATTTTATTCCATGCGTCAAGGGCATATCTTTATTATAATTGATTTTGCAACTGCGAAATTGCGTTATTTTCTGGTTTTTTAATGCGATGTTCACCTGATAGACAGCCTACGCCTCGAGTTATCCACATCATCCACAAGTTATTCACAGTAAATCCACATGAATATCTATATTTTACACACAATAAACAACCTTTTATCAACAAGTTATACACAGTCTGTTCATCAATTCACAAAAAAAGACGCCGGACAATGCCAGCGTCTTCCCTGATTATATGGTGAACGGTCCGACAAGACCTTTCATTTCGTTAATTAAGCGTAGTGACAGGCTGCATAATGGCCTTTGCGCACTTCAAGCAGCCTCGGCTCATCATGCTTGCATTTATCTGTAGCAATCGGACAGCGAGTATGAAATTGACAGCCCGAGGGCGGATTGACGGGACTTGGCAAGTCTCCGCTCAATACAATTCTATCACGCTGCTGCTCAACCTCAGGGTCTGGTATCGGTATAGCCGACATCAACGCCCGCGTATATGGATGAAGCGGATGATCATACAGCTCCGAGCTTTCCGACAGCTCTACAATTTTGCCCAAATACATAACAGCGACTCTGTCACTAATATATTTGACCATGGAAAGGTCATGCGCAATAAACAAGTAGGTCAAGCCCATCTTGCGCTGAAGCTGCTGCATCAAATTAACAACCTGAGCTTGGATCGATACGTCCAGCGCCGAAATCGGCTCGTCGGCTACGATAAAGGCAGGATCTACAGCGAGCGCTCTGGCAATTCCGATACGCTGTCTTTGACCGCCTGAAAATTCATGCGGATAGCGCGTTACATGCTCTGCATTCAAACCTACCAAATCAAGCAGGCCTTCTACCTTTTTCTTGCGCTCGGTACGACTGCCAGCCAAATTGTGAATATCAAGCGCTTCTCCGATTATTTCCAAAATCGTCATACGCGGATTAAGTGAAGCGTACGGGTCCTGGAAAATCATTTGCATATTGCGTCGCAGCGCTTTAAGCTCAGCGCCCTTTAGCTTGTAAATATCTTTGCCATCAAACTTAACAGTCCCGCTTGTAGGCTCATACAAACGCATAATCGTCCTGCCGGCTGTTGATTTGCCGCAGCCGGATTCTCCAACAACGCCGACCGTTTCGCCGCGCTGTATCGATAAATCAATGGAATTGACCGCTTTTAAAATATTGCCGCCGCCAAGATTGAAAAACTTGGTTAGCTCTTGTATTTGAATGAAGGGCTGACTCATACGGACACCTCCTCATTTGATTTGGCATAAGGATGCGACAGCCAGCAGGCTGCAGTATGTTCATTATTGCCATCAACAGGCAACAGAGCCGGATCATTATTGACACATACCCGCATAGCCTCATCGCAGCGAGCGCAAAAGCTGCAGCCAACCGGCGGCTTAATTAAATCCGGAGGCGTGCCATATATCGGAATAAGCGGCTCATCCTTGCTGCCATCAAGTCGCGGCATGGAGCGCAGCAAGCCTCTTGTATATGGATGCTGCGGATTTTTGAAGATCTGCCATTTCGTGCCCGTCTCTACAACTTTGCCTGCATACATAACAATTACGCGATCACATACATCGGCAACAACACCAAGATCATGCGTAATTAAAACAATAGAAGTGCCCAGCTTCTCCTGGAGGTCCTTCATGACCTGCATAATTTGCGCCTGAATAGTAACGTCAAGAGCGGTGGTCGGCTCATCGGCAATAAGCAGCGCCGGATTGCAAGCAAGCGCGATTGCAATCATCGCCCGCTGACGCATGCCGCCTGAAAATTGATGCGGGTACTGCTGCAGACGCACTGCCGGATTCGGTATACCGACCAGCTTCAGCATTTCCAGCGACCGCTCGCGCGCCTTGGCTGGAGATAGCTTCTGATGCTTCATCAGCCCCTCCGTTATTTGTTTGCCAATAGTCATCGTCGGATTCAGCGATGTCATTGGATCTTGGAAAATCATACCGATTTCCTTGCCGCGGATCGCTTCCATTTCTTTATTTGTTTTCGTAACAAGCTCCTGGCCTTTAAAGCGAATCGAGCCTCTCATCGATGCTGGCGGTGAAGGAATGAGCTTCATGATCGATTGAGCGGTTACGCTTTTGCCGCAGCCAGACTCGCCTACAATAGCTACAGCCTCGCCTTTGCCCACCTCAAAGCTCACTCCGCGCACTGCCTGCACGACTCCGCCGCGCACCTGAAACTCAACACGCAAATCATCTACTTCAAGCAGATTATCTGTCATTGCTCCCACCTCCTATTTTTTCATTCGAGGATCAAGAGCATCACGCAATCCATCCCCAAAAATATTAAAACAAAGCATCGTTAAAGAAATGAGTACTGTAGGAAACAGCATGCGCCAAGGATAATTTGTCATCGCTTTTAGCGCATCATTAATAAGGGTTCCAAGCGAAGCGGCAGGCGATTGCACACCTAGGCCAAGGAAGCTTAAAAAAGCTTCAGCAAATATAGCCGACGGCACAGTCATCGTAATGGTGACAATAATCGGACCTATCGCGTTAGGAATCAAATGCTTAAACATAATGCGCGAAGGACTTGCGCCCAGCGCTCTGGCCGCCAGTACATATTCCTGGTTTTTCAGCTGCATAACCTGTCCGCGCACAATCCAGGCCATGCTGATCCAGCCAGTTATAGCAAGAGCTAATACAATGGTAAACATGCTAGGCTTTAAAACTACAATAAGCAAAATAACGACGAGCATATTGGGAATGGAATATAGAATTTCGCAAATACGATTGAGCACCTCGTCAACCTTGCCGCCATAGTAGCCCATGATTCCGCCGATAATGACGCCAACAACGAGATCAATCAGCGCTGCATAAAGGCCGACCTGCAAGGAAATGCCCGCTCCCATCCATGTTCGCGCAAACATATCTCTGCCAAGTGAATCTGTACCGAACCAGTACTCCGAGGAGGGCGGCTGATTGGTCATGCTTAGATTATTGGTCTGATAATCATGCGGAGTCATCATTTGGCCAAATATCGCAAATAAGCTAATAATGATAAGAATAGCCAAGCTGATCATCGACAGCTTGCTGGAGGAAAGGCGCAGCCAAGCATCCTTCCAGGCGGATACGCTTTCGCGAACGACAATCTCTGATTTTTTTTCGCTTGATTCAAGCTTAATAAAATCGTCCGGTGTTAATTGCTTGTCAGCCATCGTCAGCCTCCCCCCTTATTCATCAGCTTCATGCGAGGATCAACAAAGCCATACGCTATATCTGTCGCCAAACGTGCAACCATCAATATAACCGCATAAAACAAGGTTAATCCCATAATCAAGGTATAGTCCCGATTCGTTATACTGTTTACAAAATCTTTGCCCAAACCGCCGATACCAAATATTTGCTCGATAATAACGGAGCCCGTAATGATATTGGCTGTCATTGGCCCTACATAAGTTACAACCGGTAAAATCGCATTGCGCAAGGCGTGGCGCGTCAGTATAACCCGCCCTTTGATCCCTTTCGCTTTAGCCGTCTTAATATAGTCGGCAGACAGCACCTCCAGCATGCTTGAGCGCGTCAAGCGCGCAATGAATGCTGCCGGCAGGAAAGAAAGGGCCAATACCGGCAACACGAAATCCATCGGCTCATTTAGTCCAGTTACATTGAATAGACGCCACTTTACGCCAAATAAATATTGCAGCCCGGTAGCTACAACAAAGTTGGGAATAGAAACGCCTAGCACAGCAACAAATATGGTAAAGCCATCAAGAAACTTGCGATGATTCAGCGCTGAAATAAATCCCAGCAGCAAGCCTGCTGCAACAGCTAAAATAATTGCAAAAACGCCAAGCTGCATCGAGTAAAAGAAACCGTTTTTGATTACGCTTGCTACAGTTGTATACTGCTGCTTCATAGACATGCCAAAATCAAGATGAGCCAAATTATTCATATAATTCAAATATTGCTTCCACAGAGGCAAATCAAAGCCATATTTTGCATTCAATTGCTCTTGAATCGCCTTTGGAATGTTTTTCTCTGACTGAAAAGGATTGCCGGGAATGGCTTTCATCAGAAAAAAAGTCGCTGTAGACAAACAGAACAGCGAAACGAGCATATAAACCACTTTTTTTGTTAAATAACGAGCCATGCACAGCGCTCCTTTCTTATGAGCTGATTCAAGAGAAGAACGGGATATAAGCAGCTTATATCCCGTTCTATAACCTTATTACGGTGCTTGATAGGAGCCGCGTACGTAATTGATATCGCCTTTGAAATCAATGAAAATATCCTTGAAGCCTGGCTTCATCATATATACCGTACTGTAGTAATACAAAGGAATAATCGGTCTGTCATCCATTAGCATTTTTTCAGCATCGGCCATTGCCTTCATACGAATCGCCTGATCATCAGTGCCATAAGCTTGGTCGACTAAAGCGTCGTACTCTTTCTTGGCGTAGCCTGTATTGTTATTGCCGCTTTGTGTTGTAAACAAGTCGATAAACGAGATAGGGTCATTATAATCTGCTCCCCAGCCGCCGCGGGCTACTTCGTAATTAAGCGCGTTGCGGTTTTTAAGGAAAACGCCCCATTCCTGATTGCCGATATTAGCCTTGATGCCAAGATTTACACGCCACATCTCAGCGATGGCTTCTGCAACCTTCTGATGCAAATCATTCGTGTTGTAGATAATGCTGAATTCAGGCATCTCTGTCATATTCGATTCAGCCAAGCCCTCAGCAAGCAGCTTTTTCGCCTCTTCGTAATCTTCTTTAAAATAATCGTCAGAAACTTCGCTTCTGAATTCTTCCTTCTGACCCAAAATACCTGGAGGAACTAATCCAAAGGCAGGCAACTGTCCGCCTTGTGTTACTTTTTCAGTTATATCCTTACGTGAAATCGCCATGGAAAGCGCTTTGCGGACTTTCACATTATCAAACGGCTTCTCAGTAGTATTCAACAGGAAATAGTACAAGCTTGCTGTACCTTTTATATTGAATTCATTAGGATTGCTTTCTTTTAAAGTACTTAGCTGATCAAGCGGCAGCAAGCCAGTCGGCATGCCTGCATAATCAAGCTTGTCTGTCTGATACATGCTCAGCTCAGAGCCTGAATCGTTAACCATTGTGAAGTATACCTTGCTTAGCTTGATTTGATCCTTCTCGTAGTAGTTCTCATTCGGGATCAATGTCATTGACGTATTCTTCTTCCATTCCGAAAGCTTGAATGGACCGTTTGTAATCATCGTTGAAGCTTCAGCAGCAAATGCCGGGTTGTCCTTCACCGATTGATGGACAGGAAAATAAGTTTGGAAAGCCATAATACTAGCAAAGTAAGGTGTAGGCGCATTAATCTTAACTTCCAGCGTATGCTCATCCAGTGCTTTAACCGCTACATCGTCTGCGCTTCCCTTGCCTGTGTTATAGGCTTCAGCGCCTTGAATATAGTACAGCAAGTATGCATAAGCAGAAGGCTCGGGCTTCAGATCAGGATCGAGCACACGTTTCCAAGAATATTCAAAATCCTGTGCTGTTACCGCATCCCCATTGCTCCATTTTGCATCATCACGAATCGTAAAAGTATAGGTTTTGCCGTCTTCCGACATCTTCCATTCCTTGGCGACAGCAGGAAGCACTTCGCCCTTCTCATTTATACGAGTAAGACCTTCATATACGCCATTAATAACTGTTGCGGATACTTGGTCCTGCGCTTGTGCCGGATCCATCGTCGGCGGCTCAGTCGATAGATTCATACGAAACTCATTTTTTGAGGCACCGTTCGAGCCTGTAGGCGCTTCTCCTTCATTACCCCCATTCGTACCAGGCTTGGATACGCATCCACTGGCAAGCAAAGCAATGACCAGCAGCATTGAAATTGCTGTAGTGAGTGACTTTCTTTTCACTTCAATACCCCCATTTTTCCCTTTATTGTTTATTTATGGCATACGATGCCGCAAGAAAAAACAAAATAAAAATCATACTCCTCATTTTTTTATGTATTCTGCTGAGATCAGTATGAAGTTTACCTTGAACTTTGCTCCATTTTCCAAATAAAGCGCATGTGGTTGAACGCCGATCTGCAACACCTTACCGTACGCTGGGAAATGGATACAGTTGTTAGTATTTCGACAAAACTCTACAATATGCAACATTTTCTTTAATTACGAAGAACACTATACCCCTCTATTAATTGGGGCGTCAATGATCCAAATATATACAACCGTTTAAAATATACAATTGGTGGAAAACAGACAGCCGTACAAGCAGGGATATACGTACAAAAGGTTCCAAGACTTGCCGTTGCCGCGAAAGTAGCGTACATGGATCTTGAGGGCTAAAATGATCCATCTATTTAGCCGCCTATCTTCTATTTGCGGTGCGGTCATTAATGACCGTTAGAACCAAAAAGCAGTCTTTTTGTTGTGGTATGCGGACACTTATGACCATTAGAAGAACATTTCGTCGAATTCTCTAGCTTTTTTCCCGCTAACGGACATTTCTGTCCGCTAGAAAGTGGAAGTTGGCGAAAAATGAGCGCTAACGGCCATCAGTGTCCGCATCATTAGGATCAATTCGAGCTCGGCATACTTATTTACAATTTTAACTGATGCATAATTTCCTAAATAGCAAAAAAGCCTTCGAGTCTTACTGCCACAGCGATTGCTGCGGCGATAAGTCTCGAAGGCTTTAATAAATAGGATTAGTATGTCAATTCTGGATAGATCGGATATTGCTCTGTCAAGCCGCGCACCATGCCGCGAGCTTTTTCAAGCACAGCCTCATCCTTAGGATTGTTCAGCACTAGAACGACAATTTCTGCGATAACCTTCATTGCATCTTCCTTCATGCCGCGCGCAGTAGCAGCAGGAGTACCTAGACGGATACCGCTAGTTACAAACGGGCTAGTCGGGTCAAAAGGAATTGCATTTTTGTTGACAGTAATACCAACCTCATCAAGAATATGCTCCGCTTCTCTACCAGTAATGTTCAAGCTTCTAGTATCGATTAGCATAAGATGGTTATCTGTTCCGCCGGAAACGATATTAATGCCTTGTTTAATCAGCTCTTCAGATAAAACCTTAGCATTTGTAACGACTTGTTGTGCATACTCCTTGAAGGATGGCTGCAGCGCTTCACCTAGTGCAACTGCTTTTGCAGCAATAACATGCATCAAAGGACCGCCTTGTGAGCCTGGGAATACGGCTTTGTCAATTGCCGCTGCCCATGCTTTACGGCACAGAATCATACCGCCGCGAGGACCGCGAAGCGTTTTGTGAGTCGTTGTTGTAACAAAATGAGCATGCGGTACTGGGTTCGGGTGCAGACCAGCTGCTACCAAACCAGCAATATGTGCCATATCTACCATAAACAATGCGCCAACTTCGTTAGCGATTTGTCCCAATTTCTCAAAATCAATTGTGCGCGGATAAGCACTTGCGCCAGCCACGATCAAACGCGGGCGATGCTTGAATGCCAATTTGCGGACTTCTTCGTAATCAATGGTAGAAGTATCCTCTTGCACGCCGTAAGCAACGAAGTTGTAAAGCAGGCCGGAAGCATTAACCGGACTGCCGTGAGTCAAGTGACCGCCATGTGCCAGGTTCATGCCTAGAACCGTGTCGCCAGGCTGCAATGCTGCCAAATACACAGCCATATTAGCTTGAGCTCCAGAGTGAGGCTGAACGTTAGCATGCTCAGCGCCAAATAGTTCTTTAGCACGATCTCTAGCCAAATCCTCAACGATGTCTACATGCTCACAACCGCCGTAGAAACGCTTGCCCGGATAGCCTTCCGCATATTTATTTGTAAGCACTGAACCTAACGCTTCTACTACCGCTTCACTTACAATGTTCTCCGAAGCAATCAACTCGATGTTATCACGTTGACGCTTAAGCTCAAGTCCCATTGCTTTTAAAACCTCTGGATCCTGTTTACGCAAATTTTCCATTTGAATATCCTCCTCATAATTGCAGCTTTTTAAAATCGCTTATATTTTTTTGCTATTACACTTCTCCTAGCATTCGCTTGGCAATGCATATACTGCCCTAGCACCGCCGATTAGCTTAGGTCTCGCGTAAGCAGCAGTTACTCTTGCTTCCCCTATATATTTGATCGATGGACGGAAAGGAACAGCTACCCGTTTCACGTGCATACCAATAAGAGTGTCGCCAATATCGATTGCCGCCTGTGCCCGCACTTCCTCCACCAAACACGCATCGTCCAGCTGACGGTAAGCATATGATGCCATCGAGCCGCCTGCTGTTGGTATTGGAACTGCATGTACCTGCTCGAGACCATATCGTATGGCCGCTGCTTTATTCAGCACCAGCGCGCGGTTCAAATGCTCGCAGCATTGAAATACAGGGTAAAAGCCAATTGCCGAACGCGCCGCTTCCACACCAGCATATATTTGCTCTGCTGCTTCCAGAGTCCCGCTAGTTCCGATATGCTTGCCTATTACTTCACTGGTACTTACTCCTATGACAAGCAATTGATCTGCGGACAAACTGCCAGCTGCGGCCAGCTCCAATATAATGCTTTCAACCTGCTTAGCCATCTCGCTATGTTCAAAAACCTGATTCCTGCTCATCCTGTCAGCTCCTTTGCTAATCAAAGATAGAAAAGTTGCTTATTCCTAATGAGCTTCTATTGCTCGATGCTCATTACTTTATTGATTCGTCCTACGTGGCGTTCGCCTTCGGAGAATGGTGTTTCCAGCCATACCCGAACAATTTCCTGTGCGAGTCCAGGCCCGATAACACGCTCGCCCATAGCAAGCACATTCGTATTATTATGATCTCGAGTCGCTTTAGCTGAAAATAAATCATGCACAAGCGCGCAGCGGATGCCTTTTACCTTATTAGCAGCTATCGACATGCCGATGCCAGTGCCGCATACTAGAATGCCGCGGTCTGCTTTCCCTTCTGCAACTGCTGTGCATACCGGAAGTGCGTAATCAGGATAGTCAACCGATTGATCGCAGTTGCTGCCAACATCCTCTACAGTGTGACCCAGCGATTCGATAAAAGAAATCAATTCATTTTTCAAACGGTAGCCGCCATGATCGGCTCCAATCATAATTTTCATCATAAGCACCTTCCTTGTATTCATTTGATGTAATAGTTGCATGAAACTTGGTTGTCCTGATGATGCTAGTATACCTTTTTTTCGACAGAAAAACGAAAAAAGAGCAAAACATGCTAAAGCATGCTTGCTCTTTGCCCAGGCGACCGGCCGTATACCCCAATGCTCCACCGTGGTTACCCACTTCCGTCGCCAGTTACATCGGGGTCTTAATTTGATTTCATCATAGCTGATATTTTGACAAAAATCAATCCTTTAAAAGGCTATTCTGCAGATTAGGCAATCGGACTGGTCTCTTCTCCCATCTGCCCTGCATCTTCGCCGTTCTTCCCGGCATCCTGATCAGGTACTTCCTCTTCCACTGGCGCTTGATCGTCGCCCTCACCGTCCGGCGCTTGCCCTTCTGCATTGTCATCAATCGTTTGTTCTTGTTCTCCTAACAGCGCTGCCCCAGCTCCTGTTTGGAATTTCCAAAGCGAGGATGCGGTGCGGCCTCCAAATAAATCTTCTGCAACTGCATACCAATAATAGGTCGCATTGGCCGCAAGTCCATTCCAAGCTGCTTGAGCTGTCGCGCCGCTTGCCGCTTGCACAGTGCTGCCAATTTGCTCATCGGTCAATACGCGCACCTCGAATTTGTCTGTAGCTACCCGCTTTACAAGCGGTGCCAAGTTCATAGTCAGCGTCCACTCATCCTTCGCAGGCTCGTAGTAGTTATAATCATTAAGCACGGGAGAATAGGTGTTCACATATACCCGATTCGTTTGCGTATCGAAATGGAGAAGCTTCAAATAACCCGAGCCTCCTTCACCGACACCTTGGTAATCTGCAAGCATTTGATGCACGGTACGATCTGCAATGCCATCCTTATTGTCATCGATTGCATCGCTACGGACTGCACTGCCAGTAAAATGTCCGCTAATAACCAGCTCGACATTGGAGTTCGGCACGACTACCTCATTATACAGCTTGTTTCCTGTGGCTGAGCGCGCTGCTTGCGCATTCAAGTATTCATGCGTAACGATGACGCCTTTGCGTTCAGGATATTGCTGAAGCACCTCATTGGTCCAGTCGATTGTGCCTTGATCAAGTCCCCAGCCTACATAAACAAAAATATAATCGTTGCCGCTTGCGGAAATCAGATCATAATGACCCCGGTTATCCAAATAAGATCCGCCGTAATATGGCTTGTCCTTAAAGCGATTTTCGCCAAAGAACTGATTGAACAGCGTATAGTCAGGCGGCTCGCCTGTTACGCCGCCATCATGAACATCATGATTGCCCGCCGCAACGCCGTATGGAATATTCGCATCCTCCAGCACCTGCATATATTGGTCAGCTCTGTTCCATTGATCCAAATTCGGTGTTGTGTTAACGATGTCCCCAACATGCGCGACATATTGAATGTTCATGGCCGTCTTATTATCACGAATCCATTCGACCTGGTCCTGGAAATGAGACGGATATATTTCTGTATAAAGCTGCGTGTCCGGCATAACGACAAAAGTATAATCATACTGGCTGCGCGCAGGGATTAAATCCTGCACCATGACTTGAATTTTTCCGCTATTGACATAGTTGCCCGCATCTATCGAAGCAGCCAGCGCAAAATCACTCGTATTTTGAGCGATATGCGAAGTTAATGCTTCCCACTTATTAGCTGTATTACTCCAGGCATACATCGTTACCTTGCGGCCAGCCAGCGAATGGCCTTCCCAATTCAGCTCAATGGTATCACCGGTGCCAATCTGGCTGCCGACTTCCACCTCAAAGCGATGATAAGGGAACGCTGTCGTTGAATCTGTTGTCATATAAGTATTATCCGATGCTGACATTTTGAACTTATCTGCTGTCCCAAGCTGGGTTTCCCCTGGAGCTGCAATCGTAAGCGGCGGCTCGCGATCTGCTGAATTTGTGTAAATCGTCATAGCGTCACTGCTCGCATCAATGAGCTGTCCGCGATAGAATTTCACTTCCATCGCATCACCCGACGGATCCGTTACCTTCACCTGCAAGTTAGCGTTCGTGCTTACATCGGTCGAGCCATCCAGTGGAGCTATAAGCTCCGGCTGATGCGGATTCTCAACCGGGGTTGTGAATGAGACGTTTTTTGTTGCCGTAAGACCCAGCTTGTCCTTTGCAACAATGTTCAGCACATGCGCTCCAGGGGTTAATAGGCCTGAGGATGTCGTATATGGAACTGTAATTGCTGCCCCGTCAAGTGTTACCTCCATAGACGCTACCTGGGAAACGTCGCTGGCCTCGGCTTGAATCGTAAACAAACCTTTGAAATTTTGGTTATTTCCTATATTGGTTGAAATAACCGGTCCGCTGTTATCCGTTGTTACATTAGCTGTAAACTGGGACGTTCCTTTCATTACTTTGACTTGATGAGGGCCGTCAGTCACTCCGGCCGTATTCCACCGGTAGGAAATCGCATTCCATTTTGCCTCAGGTATTGGAAAGTTAAAATATACAATCGGCAAGAAACGGCCGTTGTCACCCATATCAAGAACTACAGTCGGGCTAGCATACAGCGGATCTCTAATTACTGTGCCGTCAGAAAGAATAAGACGTACATTACGAATATCATAATCATCGACTGCTTCGGCAGGATCATGCTCAAAATAGGTTTTCGTTCCCGAGCCTGCCCGAATAGCAATAGGTATTTTTTCGCCATATTGTAAATACTCAGGGCTTATAGGTACTACTATCGTTGAAAATCCAGATGTATTCCACGGAATCATCTTTATTTTTTCCTCGCCAATCGTTACAAAGGTCTGCCCTTTATCAATGCCATTTGCTTCAAATACAAAATAAGCAGGCTTGCTAATCGCTTTTTTAACAGGGCGCTTTTCCCACTTGCTCTCTGGAATAGAGAAATTGAAATAAACGACAGGCAGGAAACGCCCATCATCGCCCATATCAAAATTCAATGTCGGATTCGCATACTGCGGATCTCTGACTACCGTGCCATCAGAAAATTCCAAACGTACATTGCGAATATCGAAGTCATCAAGTCCGCCCTCTGGCGTATTCTCAAAATAAGGACGGTTCACAGAGCCAGCCCGGAAAGCGATAGGGTTAGCTTGACCGTATTTAAAAAATCTTGGGCTCATCGGAACGGTTACAGTAGCATACGAGGTTGTGCCTTTCGGTATAAGCTGCACGACTTCATTGCCTACTGCTATCACATTTTGGCCGGCATCAATGCTTTTGGCCTCGAAAACGAGCTTCGGCATTTCTGTAAGCGTTTTCTCAATTGGCAGATCCTGTACCCATTGATTGCTCGGAATCGTAAAGTTTAAGTAAATAACGGGAAGAAACTCACCATCATCACCCATATTCCAAACTGTAGTCGTGTTCGTATAGCCAGCAGCTCGCAGTTCCAGCCCATTTGCCAAAACGAGGCGGATGTTGCGTACGCTGAAATCATCCAGACCGGTTTCAGGATTATCTTCAAAATAAGGCCTATTCACGGAGCCTGCCCGGATCGCTATCGTATTTGCGCTTCCCAAAACAAACTCATCGGCATTCATCGCAACGGAAACCGTCTCATAGTTTGTTTTATGCTTAAAGGTGCCTAACGTCTTACTTCCCATCGTAACAACGTTTTGACCAGCATCGACGCCTTGAACATCAAACTTCAAGGTTGCTTTTCCCGTCAGTGCCTTGTTGCCGCCTGTGCCATCAATGGTTAGCGTTAAATTATCCGGCGAACCGCCATCTGCAAAAATAACCTTGCTTCCTGACAGCGTATCGTAATTTTTAACATTTAAATTCAAGGCCGCTGCGCTTCCTGTTAAAGAGATCGTTTTCACGCTTGTTGTTACCGTATTCGTGCCGTCCGACACTTCGAAATAATAGGTAAGCGTCGGACTGCCGTACCACTCCTCATAGCTGAGCGCGTGCTTATATACATCATCGCTGCCTTTGATCATATAAGCGGTTTTGTATGCTGTGTCTGAAGCTGCCTTATATTTAAGTGCTGCAGTTGCCACCATCTTGTCATCGGTAGCCTGCAAGGTCAGTTCTATCGGCTTCATTAGGTCTGGAACAGAGGCCGGAGTTAAATCCACCGCCACTGGAGCTATACTGTCCGCGGCAACCGTATTAGGCTGGGCAGGCACCTGATTGGCGCTCACCACTCCCGGAGTTGCTGTAACAGCTTGTGGAGTAAGCAGCTTCATCGCTTTGCTTCCCGGATCTGGCGTTCCATACTGCAAACCTTTATTCGGGCTTGTTACAATAGCTCCCTGGTTATAGCGCGCAGTCGCAATTTCCAAACCGGTATTGGTGGCCAGCACCATTACACGATCCCGCACATCATGCATGCCGCCTGGCATACGCACAAGGGTACTATTTTCGACCAGTGAAGTACCATAATTAGTATTGAAGTTTGCAACTGTTAAATTGCGGTTGGCTTCCGTCATCGTCCATAGCACAAGCACACCTTTTGACGGTATTACCGTCGAAGATGAAAATGGCCTCCAATAGCGGTCATTAGCTGTTGTATCGGGATAACGATAAATAATCATATAGTCTTTAATATTGACCGGCTTGTTTGAGTTATTATAAATTTCAACAAACTCATAGCCGTCTTCGACGCCGACATCCGCCGAATCCGGGACTATCTCTGTAATTAATAAATGGGGAGGCTCGGTACCGATGGCGGCCGCTGGTTGGCCGGATACAACAATCGAACCAGCTAGCAGGCTTGTTGCAAGAAGCATTGAAATTTTACGTTTCCAACTTGTCATAAACATAGATTATAATTACTCCCTTCATATTGTGATTAATATGAATTGCAAGCTGCCGCTGTTATCCACCTTCCTTCTTATTCGGATAGGAAACATCGATTAAATGCGATTGCTTTTTCATACATAATAAATCAATTTGATGTATTATTTGAAGAATAAAAAGTTCCATTTAATCGACATTGTTTGTAGTTCGAGAAAAGCAAGCAAACTCCTTCTTATTCTTCATCTTTAACAAAAAAATAATATAAAAAAAGAGACGCCCTCCATCCATTTATCGGATTTTAACAGTCGTCTCTCTCACATAAAATCTGTTTCAAATAAAAAACAAGGCATATTTTCAATACAGTTGAATAATAACCGTATATTCATAGACTGTTATTGCATGCATTAAAGCTGATTATTTCTTCAGCTTGTCCAGCAGTTTCTCCAGTGCTTCCTCAATCTCAAACGAGCACTCATCATAAATAGTCTGCGAGCCGCCAAACGGATCGGCAATATCAAAGCTCGGTATGCGCTTCTCCAGCTCCAGCAGCCTTTTGCGATCCTGGTCAGTCAATTGTCCGCCGAGCGCCTGCTGAATTTGCATCTCGCCATATAATTTCTCCAGCTCTGCTATATCTTCCAGCAGCTGCTCATCCTGATACGCAAACTCCTTCAGCGTATAGGTCTTGTCCACCGCCTGCGGAAACCATTGCAGCAGGCTCCTCTTATGACTGGAGGTCATCGTCAGAATAAGATCTGCCCAATCGACCACCTCTAGCGTTAATGCTCTTGATGTGCCTGTATGTTCAATTTCGCGCTTGCGCAGCGATTCCAGAGCAGGAACCGAAATCGGCATTCCATCCATTGTAGAAACACCTGCAGAGCGAACCGCCAGCGTAATTCTTCTATATGCTGCCATTCGTCTAAGCATAGCTTCAGCCATAGGCGAACGGCATGTATTGCCTGTGCATACTAATAAAATCCTTTTCATCATTTTGCTGCCTCCCTATCTATAAGCTATAGCATAAACAGGATGCCAAAACCTAGCAATATTGCTCCTCCGCAAGCTTCGCCATACTCGCCGAGCTTCCCGCTTACCTTGCGCCCAAGCAGCAATCCAAGCACTGACATAACTCCTCCCAGCATGCCTATCAATAATATTGTAAGCCAAAAATCAGCTGAAAACATGCCTAATGTGACGCCAACCGAAAATGCATCCACACTTACGCTAAAGGCTATTACAATCATACCCCAGAAGCTGTAATGATTAAATATTGATTTGCTCTCGCTTTTGAAGGAGCTGTAAATCATATGCACCCCTAGCAGAATAAATAAACAGCCTGCCAGCGTCACTGCAACATCACCAAGCAATTGATTGACCCAACGTCCCATCATCATGCCGAATACCGGCATTAAAAAATGGAAAAGCCCGATTAAAAAGCCTAGCCTGGCGATATGCCACAACCGAATGCCTCTCATCCCGATGCCCAGACCTAATGAGAAAGCATCAAATCCTAGAGCCAGCGCAATAATAATAAGCGTAATCACTTGCCCGGCGCCAATTGCTTCTATCAAAATAATCTCCCCCATATCCGCAAGACTTACTCCAACTTATGCGGACAATGGGACAAACATACTTAATGATTTTGATAACAGCTTTTTACGTCAACAGGCAGTTTGAAGATTACAACACTTTTCCAGTGTAAAGACAGGCCCTTTAAACATGAAAAACATTGTTGCCGGCGGCCTTAAGCAAACGATTCATAAGCGCCTCCCCGATGCCTTGCCTGCTACAGCATTCTGACCAGATCCGTTCAATTCCCTCTTGATCGAAATAACGCAGGGCTGCATACAGCCGGTGCGCACCTTCCTGCAGCTGCTCACGGCTGCCAAGGCTGGCCATACAATCTGCGTGGACTAAACCTGTATTCTCTTCGAATACTAGTAAAGCAGTTTTCTCTCCCCGCTTTCTTGCAGCGTCAACTTCACTTTGCATATAAGCCATTACACTAGACTGCTCTCCTTGTACCAGCTGAAGCTGGCCGTCAGGTGCATAATGCGTATATTTCATGCCCGGAGAGCGCGGCGCAGCTGCTTCATCAATCACCGTTAATGCACTTTTGATACGGGCATCCCCTGCTGCTGCCCGCAGCTCCTCCTCCGTCACTCCGCCAGGCCGCAAAATCGTTACGGTATCATCCTCTGCCACCTCAATGACAGTTGATTCCAGCCCAACGCCAGTCACTCCGCCATCCACAACACCATCAATTCGTCCAGTCAAATCGCTAATGACATGCTCGGCAGCTGTAGGACTCGGCTTTCCAGAGCGATTAGCGCTTGGAGCCGCAACCGGACAATCAGCCTTGCGCAGCAGCGACAGCGCTACCGGGTGATCCGGAATACGCACTCCAACGGTAGGCAGCTGTGCGGTTACTAGCGGCGATAGACGATTTGACCTTACAGGCAGCACAATAGTAAGCGGACCAGGCCAGAACGCATCCATCAGCTTCTGAACAAGCTGTGAATATGGCAATACCAGCTCCTCCAGCTGTGTCTGACTGGCGATATGAACGATCAGCGGATTATCTGACGGTCTTCCTTTCGCCTCAAAAATACGTGCTACTGCAGCACTGTTGCGCGCATCCGCGCCAAGTCCGTACACCGTTTCTGTAGGAAAGGCTACTACTGCTCCCTGCTGCAGCAGCAAAGCGGCTTCTGCCAAATTATCCTCCTGGCAATTAGAGGGATCTGCAGTCCAAACCTTCGTTCGTGTCATCTCTATCCTTCTATCCTTGAAATTAGTATAAATATATATACCTTAATTATATCATATCCAACATTCATCCGTAGTTAGTACAGCTCAATGAACAGCAACCCCCTCAGCCTTGGAGGGCGAGGGGGTTGAACGAATAAGGGGGAGAGTTATGCAGATTCAGGTTCTAAAACAATGATTTGATCCAATTAATGAATGATTGCAATATTTCCCATAAGAAAAACTTCACTTCCGGTTCAGCGCTATCCGCGTTACTATCCGTTTTGACCACTGCTTGACCTGCTCCTGCCTGCAACTTTCCGTCTGCCTCTGCGCTGGCTGTCTTTACAGATGCTTCGCCTGATGCTGAATCCACGAAGCATAGCGGCGGAAACAATACACACCACCAGTTTTGTCCTTCAGCTTCGCCTAATGAAATGCGAAGGGCTTCGTACTGCCCTGCAGGATAGATCACATTGCCATACATTTTAGCAGGAAACTCTACTTGTCCCAGCTCGACCTTGAAGCCATAGTCATAACCTCTGCTTTCAAGCGTCCGCTTAACGATTTGCTCCAATTCAGCAATGTTTTTCGCAATCGTTTCTCTTGCTTGATCTATAGAATCCAGGCCTTTCGCCCAGCTATTCATCGCGTTTACAATTTCATCTCTGACTACCCGCTTCACAAGCTGATCCTCAGGCTTATCCGAATTTGCCAAAATACGAAGACGAATGGCTTCCTCAGGTATGGCGCCGCCAGTGATTGCAGCATCGATTTGTTGGGATTCCCAGCTCATAATTAATAGGATAATAGCAAAAACGATAAAACCATAGGAAGAACGGTAAGCAAATCTATAAGGGCGGTTTCTTTTATAATTTTGATAATATGATGCAGTTGTATATGAATGGGACATTGTCACAAGCTCCTCTCGCGCACCCGTCAGTGCATTCGCTTGCGTTCCGGAACGTCTCTATCCGTCATTATGTCCCAATCATCTAATCTATAAACCTAGCAAACTCTTTTTTATCAAATTAATTTTCACTAGCAACCCTCTTATTTGCCGAATAAGAGGGTTGCTTCATGTAACAAGCTTTAACGTCTTACAGCTATAATATGGCGTTCAATTCCGCCGTAATCCGTAATAATGCGGATATCATCCCAGCAGCCGAGCTGCTTCATCATATCCGCTACGACACGGGGCTGGTGAATGCCCAGCTCAAAGGCTACGATTCGCGGCCGCTCCTCCAGCCGCGCCAAGGTTTGCAGCATGCTGCGGTACGGGTCCAATCCATCCGTACCGCCAACCAGCGCGAGATGCGGCTCAAAGTCGCGCACCTCGCGCTGCAAGCCCTCCATATCCGCCGCCGGTATATACGGCGGATTGGATACGAGCACGTCGACCGGCACGCCGGCGTGCTCGAGCCTTTGCGCCGGCTCGCCCAGCAGCGGCGCAAGCAGGTCGCCCTGCAGGAAGGCAATGCGGCCGGCTCCGTGCCTGGCCGCATTGCCGCGGGCGACCTCGAGCGCGTCCTCTGACAAGTCGGACGCGCATACCTGCCAGCCGTGCCGCTCAGCTGCGAGCGTCACGGCGATAGCGCCGCTGCCTGTGCCGATGTCGGCTATCATCGGCACGGATAATGCATGAGCGGGCTTGTCTTCGGAGGCCGCATCAACGCCCGCTCCGCCTATTTCACTTGCTTCCGCACCATGCGACACTGTCGCTTCCCCCGCAGCTTTATCCTCTACACTCGCTCCATCCGGCACATCCGCTCCAGCTGCTTCATTAGCGCGCTCCCAGTTATTGCTGCCCGCTCTTATGCCATCAGCCTTCTCGCCGCTTCCAACGCTCGCACCTGCGTCGCCAGCTACCGCGCCGCTTCCAACGCTCGCACCTGTGCCGCCAGCTACCGCGCCGCTTCCAACACCTGCGCCGGCCTGCGGCCACAGCTCGTCTGCGGCGGCCAAAACCGCCTCTACAAGCAGCTCCGTTTCCGGCCGCGGGATAAGTACGGACGGGGAAACATGAAATTCCCGTCCGAAAAACCACTGGCTGCCGATCATGTATTGGATCGGCTCGCCAGCTGCCTTGCGCTGCAGCAGCTCGGCCCATTCCGCCCGTTTATCCTGCGGAAACGGATCATGCCAGGCAAAGAGCAGCGCCGAACGATCGAGCTGCAGCACATGCAGCAGCAGCAGCTCGGCATTGCTGCGAGCCTCCTCCACGCCGCTCGCTTCCAGCAGCCTGGCAGCAGTCTGAACAGCTATAAACAACGTTTCCCCTTGCCCCCACTCTATGGCTTCACTCATTTTGTGTTCACACTCCAGTATTTTGCCTTTAATCCAGTGTTTTGCCTTTAAGGTACTCGATCTTGATACGCTATCGTACGAAAACCGGCTCGTTCCAAAACCTAACGGTACATAATCGACAGCCTCCACAAATCGATCACTATTGTTAGCTAATCAGCTTGTGCCAGAATCTAATGGTTATAGCTTGTGCCAAACTCTAACGGTTGTAGCAAGCGCTATTGTGAGGAAATCAGCACCTTTCAAAACCTAACGGTCGCAGGGAGACTGTCGATTCATTGTGGATAGTAGCAACAAGCAATAGAAGGGGTGACACTGCGATCAAGATTGGGATTCCGACCGCTGTTGTAGTCCAATTTTTTTGATGAAATAACCCCTGTAAAGGATAAAATTGACCTACAAAGGCGGACGCTGCCGCTTCTCCATTCCCAATCTTACTCTTCGTTCCCCTTTCTTATTGCTTATCAATCGTTGCCCACAATGAATCGACACCCTCCTCACAACCGTTACGGCTCTGAGACTATAGGTACACTGCACTGCTGTATCACTTGCACCTGCCACTATCCTATGTCCATCACATTGTACTGCCGCACTGTATACTGCACCTTATCACTGCACTTATCGCAACTCTGCCTGATGCACCTTATCACTGCACTTATCACCACACTAATCTGCGGTACTGTACCGCTGTACCTCTACGCTATACTGCTCCTTACTGTAAACAAAACGCTGAATGCCTAGAAACCTGCCAAGGCAAGCTCACAGCAATTCAGCGTTTAATTCGCCTTTATTAAATTCCCATGGATTCCTTTTCCATAAGCTCAGCCTGCTCAGCAATGGTCAGCGAGGAAACAATTTCATTAATGTCGCCATTCATTACGGAATCAAGCTTATGCAGCGTCAAGTTGATGCGATGATCAGTCACGCGGCTTTGCGGGAAGTTATACGTGCGTATGCGTTCACTGCGATCGCCTGTTCCGACCTTGCTCTTGCGCTCGCCTGCATACTTTGCTTCTTCTTCCTGGCGGCGTACGTCATAAATACGTGCGCGCAATACTTGAAGCGCTCTTGTCTTATTGTCATTTTGCGATTTGCCATCTTGGCATGTCGCCATAATGCCTGTTGGCACGTGAAGCACGCGAACAGCAGATTTGGTCGTATTAACGGACTGTCCGCCTGCCCCGCTGGAACAGAACGTATCCACCCGAATGTCCTTATCCAAGATTTCAACCTCAACCTCTTCAACCTCCGGCATAACTGCTACGGTTGATGTTGAGGTATGAATACGGCCGCCTGATTCTGTTACTGGAATACGCTGCACGCGATGTGCTCCGCTCTCATATTTAAGCTTGCTGTAGGCACCTTTTCCGTTAACCATGAAGATGACCTCTTTGAAGCCGCCCAGGTCATTTTCGCTAAAGTCCATAAGCTCAACCCGCCAGCCTTGCGCATCAGCGAATTTGGTATACATACGGTAAAGCTCATAAGCGAATAGAGCTGCCTCATCGCCGCCTGCGGCGCCGCGAATTTCCATAATTACGTTTTTATCGTCATTAGGATCTTTCGGCAGCAGCAGGATACGGATTTGCTCTTCTAGCGATTCTTTGCGCTCTGACAGCTCATCGATTTCCATCTTAACCATCTCGCGCATTTCATCGTCCAGCTTTTCGCCAAGCATCTGCTTAGCATCTTCCAATTGCTCTGAAACTTGTTTATATTCTGTAAATGCTTCATACGCCTCTTGCAAATCCGACTGCTCCTTGGACAGGTCTCTAAGACGCTTTGGGTCGGAAGCTACATCCGGGTCGCACAATAGCTCACTTAGCTTCTCATATCGGTCTGCGAGTGCTTGCAAACGGTCTAACACAATTATTCACCTCGGTCTATTCCTCTAGGATATTTCTTTATTATAACATACGAGTAGGAGGCTCCGACAAGTGTTTTAACTTGTCACTTACATATAATTATGACCGTATAGTCAAGATAATCTACCTGCTCGTTTAAACGTTTTTGGCGTCATGGCTAAGGAAGCACGGTTACACGGAAATAAAAGAACAGGCGTAAGGAAAAACTTACACTTCTTAAATTCAAGGATAAACGGCTTCACTCCTTTGAAAAGGCGCGTTTACCGATGAATGATAAGAACAGTTTATAGAAAATTACACTTTTTACATTTTAAAAAGCCAGTCATTTTGTATGACTGGCCATTTAATCGTATGCTGTTTATCATATGCAGCAGTATTTTATTCGGTTATTAAACGTTGAAGCGGAAATGCATAACATCGCCGTCGCGAACGACGTAATCTTTGCCTTCCAGACGAAGCTGTCCCTTCTCGCGCACAACCGCCATTGAGCCTGCAGCCGCTAAATCCTCGAATGATACAACCTCAGCGCGAATAAAGCCGCGCTCAAAATCGGTATGAATAACGCCGGCCGCCTGCGGCGCCTTTGTTCCATTTACGATTGTCCAGGCACGAACCTCTTGCACACCTGCAGTAAAGTAAGTATACAGGCCAAGCAGCTTATAGGCTGCGCGAATAAGACGGTTAAGCCCAGACTCCGCCATGCCAAGCTCTTCCAGGAACATTGCTTTATCGTCGCCGTCCAGCTCCGCAATTTCGGATTCAACCTTCGCGCTGATCGGAACGACCTCTGCTCCCTCTTGAGCGGCAAACTCACGAACGATTTGAACATACTCATTGCCATCTGTATCGGCTACCTCATCCTCGCTCACGTTAGCTGCATAAAGCACAGGCTTCATCGTCAGCAAATGCAGGTCGCGAACAAGCAGTTTTTCATCATCAGACAGCTCTACACTGCGTGCAGGCAAGTCCTGATACAAAGCTTCCTTCACACGCTCCAGCACCTCTACCTCTTGCGCGATTTTTTTATCGCCGCTCTTCAGGTTTTTGCGGGAACGCTCTATTTTTTTCTCAACAGACTCAATATCAGCAAGAATAAGCTCCAGATTAATCGTTTGAATATCGCTAATCGGATCAACCTTGCCCGCTACGTGTGTAATATTTTCATCCTGGAAGCAGCGAACGACATGAACAATCGCATCTACCTCGCGAATATGCGCCAAAAACTTATTGCCAAGCCCCTCGCCCTTGCTCGCACCCGCTACTAAACCTGCTATATCAACAAATTCAAAGGCCGTCGGCACAATGCTTTTCGGTACAACAAGCTCTACCAATTTATTCAAACGCTCGTCCGGCACTTCTACGACACCAACATTAGGATCAATCGTGCAAAATGGATAGTTGGCAGATTCAGCTCCTGCCTGTGTAATTGCGTTAAACAATGTGGATTTTCCGACGTTCGGTAGTCCGACGATACCTGCTTTTAATGCCATTTCTCAAGACACCCCTATTCCGATAGTAACTCACGTCATTATACATGAGCAGACAACACTTTTAAAGTCCTGCGATTGGATTAGGCCTGATTGCCTCTATGCGTCTAAAATTGCTTTTTTTCATCTAACCAATATAGAGCGCCACTTATTGCTTTTACAAAAATAAATTTTAAATAATATACATCAAATACATAAATTGTGTAAAAAACAAATTTTCATTCTATAATTCTTATACTTATTTGCCGATAAGATATTTGATGATATTGTCGAAAACAATAATTGGGCTATTTTCCAATTATTGAGGCACGATTGATTGAGGAGGGTTTCCAGCATTTACTTGTGCCAAAGTTATAGAAAAACATCTAATGAAATGACATGAGGGGTTGAATCAATGAATTTACGTACAAAAATGAAAAGCATCAAATTACGCAGCATTCGAAGCAAGCTTACCTTATGGTTTTTGGTTGTAGCTCTGATTCCATTAATTTCTTCATCCTTTTTAACCTATAGCCAAAGCTCGCAAGAACTTGTCAAAAATCAAAAGGAATCGTTCAAAAGTATTGTAGAAAGCCAAACGAAAGCAATGGACCAGTGGCTTTATCGTCACTTCAGTGAAATTACACTGTCTGCAATGACCGATACTTTGCGGTCCATGAATCCAGAATGGATGACACCATACTTAACCTTAATTAAAGACCAATCCGACGTTTACGAATCGGTTGGCGTAACAGGCAAGGACGGAATTATAGTAGCCGGCTCCGACAAAAGCACGCTTGGCATGACACTTGAGGATCGTGATTATTTCCAGGCAGCTATGAAGGGCGAATCTTATTACTCTGACATCATCATCTCCAAATCAACAAACAACCGGATTATAGTCATCGCTTCCCCTATTACTGATACCGATAAAAATCCAATCGGCGTCCTCTACGCTTCACTAAACTTTGAAGCCTTTATCGGCAACTTTATCCATGAAGTGGATCCAAGCACATACATCATTTTAGTGGACAAGCTTAATCAGATTCAGCATATTTCCGATGCGGACATGATTGGCAAATCAGTTGACGGAGTAAACTTCAGCCAAAAATATGCTGATATTTTGAAAAATACAGAAAACAAGGTCGGTGTTGAAGAAAACACTGAGGACGGAATTGAATATCTGATTGCTTTTTCTCCTGTTAAAGAAACAGGGTATAACCTTTTCTATAGCATGAAAATGAACGATGTGTTAGCCAGCGCTAACAAGATTCAATTCAATATGTTTATTATCATGAGTATTGCTGCAGCCATCGTTATTATTTTAGCGGTCTATGTTAGCGGCACAATAGCAAAGCCGATCAAAAAGGTGACTGAGCGAGTCAAGCTAGTATCCGCGGGTGATTTGACAGGTGAGCCACTGCTGTTTAAAAGCAAAGATGAGATCGGGCAGCTTGGCAACCATATTCAGACGATGAGCAATAACCTGCGTGACTTGATTGGCAAGGTTGCCATTACGTCGGAGCAGGTCGCCGCCTCTTCTGAGGAGCTGACAGCCAGCGCCGAAGAAACGAGCAAAGCGACCGATCAAATAACTGTTTCTGCCCAGACAATCGCTTCCGGTGCAGAACAACAAGTGCTGAACACGTCTAGCTCCAAGGAAATTGTAAGCCAAATGTCCAGTAGTATTCTTCATATCAAAGAGCTTAGTAAGCATGTAACCGAGCTTTCAGATGAAACTGTTCAAACGTCGGAAAATGGCAATCAAGTTGTGCGGCAATCTATTGAGCAAATGAAATACATTGAAGAGACAACCGACAAAATTTCGGTTACCGTTAACGAGCTAAGCAATAAATCAACTGAAATTGACGCCATTATATCCGTTATAACCGATATTTCCAGTCAAACCAATTTACTTGCCCTCAATGCCGCTATAGAAGCTGCAAGGGCGGGCGAGCAAGGACGGGGCTTTGCTGTAGTAGCGAACGAGGTTAGAAAGCTTGCGGAGCAATCCGGCAGAGCAGCTGAACAAATCAGAGAGCTGATTCATGATATTCAAACCGATATCCAGCTGGCCGTAGCAAGCATGCAGGAAGGCAGCGTTGCTGTGCATACAGGCACTAAGCTGAGCAATGAAGCCGGTCAATCCTTTACGTTGATTTCACATTCCATTAGCCAGGTATATGGACAAATTCAAGAAATTGCTTCTGCAATTAAGCAGCTGCACGAAGGCTCCAATGAGATGGTTGCTTCCATCGATCTCGTTCAGGAAATAACGAGCGATTTCTCCGGCAGTACGCAGGAGGTGGCCGCCGCTGCCGAGGAGCAAAATGCATCGATGGAAGAAATCGCAGCTGCCTCGAATATGCTGGCCAAAATGGCGGAGGAATTGCAATCATCAGTGAAGCTTTTCAAAATTTAAAAGGACATACAGTTTTACGGTGAAAAAGGCGCTGACTCCAAAACGGAGCAGCGCCTCTTTCAATTACATGCGGATAGGAGCTTCCTGCAATTCAGCACGCTGCTGCAAATAGCGGAAGAAGGCTGCCGCTGCTTCAGCACGCGTTACTTTTTTGTCAGGCCTAAAGCTCTCATTGGACAGGGACATAATATTAAGGCCGACCACGATCGCAACCTGGCCTTTCTTATCGATTTTGTCCGCATCCTTAAATTCTGCCTTGAAAATATTCTCACGCTGGGCCAGTGTATTATAGCCTAGCGCCCGTACGATCAGCTCCGCCATATCTTCCCGGGAAACCGTACCTTCCGGATTGAAGGAGCCGTCTCCCACATCAATCAGATTTTGCTCCAGTGCGCTCTCTACATAAGCGAAGTAAGCTGAATCAGCTGCTACATCATTAAAGGAACCGCCTGAGAGCAGCTTGCTGGATTGCGCAGTCATATAAACGCCTTCTCCCCGATTGCGCGCCAGGACAAGCATTTTAATCAGCTCGCCGCGGGTTACTTCCTTGTTAGGCTGAACAAGTCCCTCCTTCACATCAAGCGCCTTGTATGAAATCATAAGCTCCAGCTGTGGCTCCGCCCAATGGCCGGCAATATCAGTCGCTTTCGGCAGATCAAGCTGTGTGACCTCACCTTTATCCCGTGTAATCCATTCTCCAGTAACCGCATTAAGCCATACACTCTCATTCAGCGTACGAGGAACCAGCTGATAGACAAGCTCTACTTCATTCTTTACTTCTACGTCATCCTGTATAACTCCGGAAGCAAGCATCACTTTGTATTTCTCAATTGGCATTGGCAAGCCATTCAGCCAGTATTGCTGTACAAGCCTGTAGATCAACTGAATATTATAATAATCTAACCAGCGCTCCAATGATTGCTTGCCAGAAATTAAATCTGGGGTCTTAGCAGCATACTCGATTGGCGTAATAGATCCATCAAAGCTGGTTACTTTGCCTGTTTTGCTTTCAATAGCTACACCTACATTATCGTACTCCACAATAGCGCCATGCACCTTGCGAACGAAGTTTATATAGTAAGTGAAATTATCTTCAGGCTTCTGCTTCTCAAATTGCTTTGGATCAGGCTTAACAACATAAAGCTGATGCGTCAGCCACGGAAGCTGCTCCTTAACCGTCTGCTCTGCTTTGGCCACAGCTTCATCGAGAGTAAGCTGGGTTCCTGTATTTGCCGAAGTAGAGCTATTGTAATAATAGCCGTAATAATTGACTACAGTGCCGGTCGAAGCATCGACTGAAGCCGAAAATGAGCCTACTTCCTTATCTTTTTCTTTCACTGCCCAGTTAAGATGCCATTGCTTGACCGTCTGCTTGACACGATCGTTCTGATGCTCATAATAGCTGGAATGCTGCAGCTCTGCCCCATCAGGCAGCTTGAACGCCTTTTCTACCGCCGCAACAGCATCCTTCTCTGATATTTCCTTTTTCAATGGAGCGCTCGCCAGCGGCTTATCCGTTATTGGACTCGTAGATGGCGTTCCTTGATAAAAGGTGTATCTGTCAGCAGATGTATTTTTCTTCCCGGTTACGGCATCAATAGCAAAAGCTTGAAGGTCTTCTATAAGAATAGGTTTGCCGTCATTATTGTCGTAAGGAAGCACATACTTCAAAATCGGACTAGCGGCCTGTTCGATCTTCTGGCGCGCTTCCTGCTCGTTCAAATAGTTGCCTATCTTCGGAAACTTGACCGTCGAATCCCAGTTCAAGCTAAACCGCTGAACATGCCCTTCACTATCCACTTCTATTGAAATATTGTTATCCGCAAAGGCTATGCCATTTACGATTCGATCATAACGAAGCATATGTCTTACCTGACCGGTTAACGGCGGCAAAACTTCCTTGCCATACTGCTCATTAAATCTCACCTCGCTGCTGTAATCAGCAGCTATTTGTTTAATAAAATCATCGGCCAGCTTCTTGGCGGCATCACGGTCAACCTTTAGCGGGTATGTAGGCTTAACTGAAGGATTGTTCACATACGAATTGAATTCGATCAATTGTCCGGAATTGGCGTCAATAGAAGCATTGATGCTGCCCATATGCTTCCCGTTAACCCGCTTCACGAATTCAATATTCCAATACTGCCGCTTCCCTTCGGCTAAAGAAACTGACGATAAGCCTGTGCTTTGAACTGTATAATCCTTCGGAATATTTACATATTGTCTGACAAGCTGCTCTGCCTTGCTTTTGGTTAGCTTTACGGATTTGTCATCAATCACTGTTGAATTGTCCCCTCCTGCAGCAGTATCGCTTAACGCTGGTGAGCTTGAGCTGCTTGGAGCCGTTTCATTGTCTGCAAATGCTGATGTTGGCAACACGCTGAGTGACATCGCCAAAGCTACCGACAGCGATAATCGTTTACCCCACTTCTGATTCATTGGCACAACCTCCTATGCATTTCCATTATATTCACCCTTGCACTTTCCTATATTTTCAAACGAAAGCTATTCAAGCGATGTTGCACCTGGAGCAAAAAAATTCCACTTTCTCATAAAATATCTAGCAGTACATGCAAAAAAAAGAGCGAGACACAAGTAAAACCTGTGTTTCGCTCTTTTCATTTCACAAGGATAAACGGCTTCGCTATTCTTTGGAAAAGCGCGTTTACCGCGCGTTCAATTTACATTTGGCCGGAAATTTTAGCTTTAAGTGAATCCTTGCTTTGCAATCCAACCATTTTATCAACAGGCTGGCCGTCTTTGAACAAAATTAGCGTCGGGATACTCATAACTCCGAATTGGGATGCCAATTCCGGCTCCTCGTCAACGTTAATTTTTGCAATTACCGCCTGGCCTTCCAGCTCAGAAGAAAGCTCCTCAACGATTGGAAGCTGCATTTTGCAAGGTCCGCACCATGGCGCCCAGAAATCAACAAGGGAAACACCGTTTTCGATGCTTTGTTTAAAATTATCTTTTGTAAGTGCTACTGCCATTACTATCATCCTCTCTAGTCAATAAATATGATGAAGGGATTACCCGTCTCACTGCTGTTAAGCCATTCCTGTGAATCGCTACTCACAATCCTTAATCTGCTGCAGCACATCTTGCAATGTGATCGCATGAAAATAGGTCTCCAAATGCTTCTCCGCTTTGCAAAAAATGCCGTACATCACTTGATTCATATTGGAGCCCACTACACAATCCATCTCTGGATCTCCAGAGCACCAGCTAGGAATAAGCGAGCCTTGCGCCATAATACGGTAAATATCAGCCAATGTAACAGCTTCCGGGTCTGTCGTCAAGCGATAACCTCCGCCGGAGCCTTCACGCGTATCGACAAGTCCGCTTCGCCGCAAACCGCTCATAATTTTGCGAACACGCACCGAATGCGTTCCTACATTATCTGCAATCATCTCACTGCTGGCCATTCTCTCGGGCAAATATGCCAAATATACGAGACTATGCACGGCAATCGTAAATTCACTATTCACTGTGAGTTGGCCTCCCTGCTTTATACTGTAATCTTAAACGTTACAGTTAGCTTTGTCAAGTGAACAGAATAATCAATTTGTTCAAACATCATTAGAATTCCTAAGCTTAAATTGAAATATGCACGCACTGCAAATAACCAATTTTAAGGCTTGTATGCACGAGCAATATTTTTGTTGCATAAGCTGTCATAATTCTTTATTGCGGTTGTATACATACAAGAGGAAATGACTTTTTGAGTCTGACAAACGCATGAAATTTTTCAGGGCTGTAAGAGCCTGACATTAAAGCTGTCCTCTTACGGCAGCTCTCTATTGTTTTGAGGGAGGTGATGACTATGGGATTGTTTGGAGGCAAATGGATAGCCATTCGCACAGCCAGCGGCTCGCGAGCAGACGATATGGACCGACTATATGCCATACTCAAAAGCAATGGACTGAAAGCCAAAATCTCCACAGAAGGGAACTTAAAAAAAGTATCCGTAAAAGCCAAAGATGAAGAAAAAGCCAGACAGCTAGTTGAGCAATTTGAGAAAGAACTGTAACAGGAAGAAACGACTCCGCCATCCTTTGGACTGGTGCCGTTAAAAGCAGTACATTGAGCTGATGGGGCATAAGCAGCCCTGTCGGCTTGTTTTTTGTCTTTATGCTTCTTTCTAAATCATTTCCGTATACTGGCATATTCACGCTGTTTACTGCTGCGATTACCTGTAAATCATAAAATAACTTTAAGAATGTATTAAACCTTTTAAAAAACTATTAAACATTGCATATAATGCATTTTTACGGCCCTGTTTATGTTGCAATCAGCCATGGCGTAATGATACCATTTAGACGTTGTTAAATATTTACTACGATTGGAAAGGTTGAGCTATGAACACTCCATCCCAAGCAGTGCCTGGCAAGAGAGCGCTTATTCCTGAGCTGCAAATCGTTCGCGCATTGGCGATAATTGGCGTTATATCTGTCCATGCCAGCGCGTCAGCTACAATCACGATGAAGGAATCAGCTTATTTCTACTTTTATAACTTTGCGAACATTTTTATGAAGTTTGGCACACCGACATTTATTTTGCTTAGCAGCTTTGTGTTATTTTACAGCTACTACAATAGGCCTCTTACTGCGGGGCTGATCGGAAGCTTCTATAAGAAGAGATTACTTTATATTATTATTCCGTATGTTGTGTTTTCCGTATTTTATTTCGTATTAAGACGCAATGGAGCTAATCTGGACATATTCACGCCCGAATCATTATCCCTTTTTTGGAAGCAGCTTCGAACGGGAACCGCTTATTGGCATCTGTACTTTGTATTTATTAGCATTCAATTTTATTTAATGTTTCCTGTACTTCTATGGCTTACAAAAATGTGGAAAGGGCTTGTCCATTTCCTTATTCCACTCGGCTTCGCCGTTCAATGGATATTCGTTCTGCTCATCGAAAATAAAATGATATTCGTAAGCAATAAAGGCAGCTGGTCCCTATCTTACTTTTCTTTTTACTTGGCGGGCGCAGCACTCGGTATTTACTATCCAAAAATTAAAAGCTGGTTTTTGCTCACTCGCAAAAATATAAGCTTTAAGCGAATCGGATTTATTTTATTTGTTACAGCCTGCTGGCTCGTACTGGCTTTTGCCCATGTACATATTTATCACAACAGCCGAGCGTATGGCACACGTTATCCCATACTGCTGTATGAGTTTTTATGGAATTTCCATTCCATATTTACTGCGCTCTTCCTTATTATAGCCGCACATTTTATATACCGTTATTTCTCAGCTGGCATAACAAAACTGCTTTACCGCTTTGGGCAGCTGTCGTTTGGCGTTTATTTGATCCATATGTATTTCTTGTATGTATACGATAAATATATGCCGTCCTTCAGCACATCCATTCTTGCTCATTTGAGCTACTTGGGAAGCTGGCTGTTTATGATTGTTGCTTCGTGGCTTGTCGTTGGCCTCGCAGCGCGTTACCTGCCTTTTTCCTGGATATTGTTCGGCAACTTGCCGAAGAAAACCAATATGCCGCTGCAGGATCGGGGAAGAGAAGCGGCTGCCGGAGATGGCGATAATAAAAAGTCTTCATCTAAAAAGAAACTAGTTATTACAATTATTGTTTTATTCGTTGCAGCTTCAGCTGTGGGCGCTGTCCTTTGGTACAAAAATGCTAAAGAAACAACTAATCCGAATAAGCGCCAGGAATTGATGGCAGTTGAATCTGTAGGCTCGCCAGCCGAACGTTATGATGTCATTGTAGCCGGAACAGACCCTGAAGGGGTTGCCGCTGCTGTATCGGCAGCAAGAAACGGGCTTAAAGTGCTTCTAGTCGACGGGAAAAACCGTGAAATTATGGGCGGTTTAATGACCGTTGGTGGATTGAATACATTGGATCTTAACTATTCACCGAAGAAATCAGCAATACCAGGGCAGCATATCTTCCTTAACAAAGGCATTTTCCAGGAATGGTACGATCAAGTAGAAGGCACTTCTTTTGATGTAAATACAGCAGCCAACGCATTCTACAGTATGGTGAAGAAGGAAGCTAACATTGACACGCTTATGAAAGTGCAATCGATGGAGCCTATTACTGAAATGCAGGCCGACGGAAGCATCCTGGTACAAGGCATGAATATCGTTGCAGAGGATGGCACGCAGCTAAGCGTTGCAGCCGGCTCTGTCATCGATGCTACACAAGATGGCGATATCGCAGCGGCGGCAGGCGCTCCATTCACAATCGGCCGGGAAGATATCGGAGATCCTGATGCTCAAATGGCTGTCACGATGGTTTTTGCACTCAAAGGAGTTACTCAAAAAATTTGGGATTCCTTCGCAAACCATAAAGATACAGGCATAGACGCGATGAGCGCCTGGGGCTTCCCGGATGCCAAGGATTATGAATCCAGCAATCCGGAACGCGTCAAAATGCGCGGCTTGAATATAGGCAGACAAAATGATGATACCATCTTAATCAACGCCATGCATATTTTTAAAATCGATCCGTTAGATCCGGCATCTATCGAAGAAGCGATCGAGATTGGCCGTGAAGAAGCGCCTAGAATTGTGGCATGGCTGAAGGAAAACTTCGTAGAGCTGAAAGACCTTGAGCTTGCCTATACATTTGACGAGCTATATATACGCGAATCGCGCCATATTCAAGGCGAATACCGCTTGACGATGGGCGATGTGCTCGCTAACCGCGATCACCCGGACGCTATAGCTTACGGTTCCTACAGTGTAGACATTCAAAGTGCAAGTCATCTGGACAGCGGTTATGTGCTTATGTCTCCAGCACAATACGGCGTGCCATTCCGCAGCTTAGTGCCGCAAAAAGTAGATGGTCTGCTAGTCGTCGGACGAGCCGCCAGTTTTGACTCTCTGCCGCATGGAAGTGCGCGTGTAATCCCACTGGGCATGGCGACGGCTCAAGCAGCCGGTGTTGCAGCCAAGCTGTCAGTTGATAATAAGCTGTCGTTCCGTGAGCTTTCTGCTTCGAACGAGCTTGTTGCCCAGCTTCGTGAGACACTGACAAAGCAAGGCGTTGACCTTACGTATAATAAATTCGAAACGCCTTATTATATGAACCATAAAGCTTATAAAAGTCTTGTAGCGGCAGTCAGCATGCTGATTACAAGCGGTGATTATAACAACAAGCAATTTGATCTTGATGGCAAATCAAATATGCAGCGCATCGTATACAGCATGAGCCGCGTGAAAAAAGCACATGCCGATTATTTCAGTGGCGACCCTTCCGTTGCAATTGCGAACGTCGACGAGCCCGCCAAGCAGCTGTTAACGTTAGAGCAAGCAGTAAAAACGATTGCCAATACAATCGACAACGCTAAAGCCCCTGAGCTGACATTGGATGAAATGAAGAAGCTGGGCTGGATAAAGGAAGCTACGATCTCTGGCATTGCCAACCAGCAGGAGCTGACTAACGGCGACTTCTTTATGGTGCTGCGTGATGTTGTGGAGTACTATGTTGGAGTTGTTTACGAGTAATTTTTCAAGCTGTAAATTGTTACAACTTATTAATTCTTATATTTTAAGAAAGGGTGCCCCCAGACCGCCAGGTCAAAGGGCACCCTTTGTATTATAGTGCAGGTATTCATTACTGCTCATCATATTGCTCAGCCCGCATCGTGTTACTCCAGCGCTATTATTCCTATACGCAAGTCGTTATTTTCATCCGCATGGGTAAAAATGATTTTACGGCTATCTGGACTAAAAGACGGATGCGGATGTCCAGGATGGCGGTTCCAACGGTTTACCCTGCAAAGCTTGCATGAGCTCCCTGTTTTAAGGTCAATAAGCACGATCTCACTGCCCTTCCCTTCATCCAGCAAAGTATCCGCAACAATATACCTGCCGTCCGGACTTGGGCAAGCGTGCCAATAGCGAAAGTCCCCATTTATATACTCCGATTTACTTCCGTCATGCTTCACCCGGTATATACCGCTTGATCCGAGCGGGCTATGTGCATATCTGACAAAATACAGCCATTTTCCGTCATAAGACCACATCTCATGCCCGATATATTCGCCGTGAGCACTACCGTCCGGAAGCCATTGCTGCTTATACAAATTGACCGCCTGGCCTGTCTCCGTATGGACTGACCAAATTCGGTCATAAATTTGTTCCGTATCGCCTTCATGGGCAAAAAACAATTGCTCCTTATAAACGGGGTTAATCATCGCATGATTCGCTACGGAATAAGGTTTAGCAAAACCAGGCTCTATTACCGTTCTCACCTTTCCATCAGCAACGTCTACTGTCCCGATGGTGAAAACTCCGTTATTTTCCCAATAAACGCCAAGACAGCTCCTGTCATTCGTGATCGATAAAGGCTCCAAAAACGCACACCCCTGCGGATGACTTGCAACTAATCTTCTCTCTCCTGACTTCAAAGCCAGCTCAAAAATGTCAGCACCGATACTGTAATAATACATATCATCCGCTGTGGCCAGTCCATTGAAACAAAGCATTTCCTTATGAAGCAAAGTACCCCAGCAGCTATCGCCAGTTGTATCAACATCCAGCATTGTACCCTTCATCGTTGCAGCATCCACATCTATTGCCGCTATTATATGTCTGCTGTCAGCACGCCAAGACATAACGGTAAAGTAAGAATGAGCAGTATTGCTGCCAATACACCCTATGCTCTTATAAACTAATCCCGTCTCAGCATCCTTCAATTCTATTGCCTCTAATTGCAGCTTCTTCCCGTTCATCAATCTGCCATCCTTCCACTTAATCATGAAGACACTTATTATTTATAAAAACAAAGCTATCTCTCCGCAGTTTGTACTGAAAAAGAGATAGCTGGCTAGTTGAGGGTGTCGATTAATTGTGATAGGGCAACAAGCAATCGAAAGGGATGCTACTACGATCAAGCATTTAGTTGCCCACAATTAATCGACACCCTCTAGTTCACTCTTATTTTTGGATTGTAACTTTGGAAAGCACTTCGCTATCAAAGTTTTTAGCCGCCTCGTCAAGCAATGCTTTTACATCGGCTTTCTCATTCGTAACACTTCTTGCATAACATTTGTAATGGCACCATAAAATTCTTGACCGTTATAAGCAGGTTCAGGAAAGCCAACCATAGCTTCAATTACTTTCGGATCAAGCTTATACACGTTGTCCGGATATTCATCCAGCAATGCTTCAAACTTTTTACCGAAATCAGAATCTGCTTTATAGTAGTAAGCCGCGCTTCCATATGCTTTAATTTGGTTTTTCGCTTTGCGGTCTTCCAATACTGTTCTCAAAACATCGATCTCGCTGTCCTTAAACATATCAAAAGTAATAAAATCAAATGCTGCTTGCTGTACTTCTGGAGTTTCCTGCGGATTTACAATCATATAGTTGCCGCCGAGCACCCCAACATGAGCGCCGCCTTTTTCCATTGAAGGCATAGGCATTATAAGCAGGTCGTCTTTATTCATACCGCCATTATTAACTGCATCCTCAATTTGTCCGCTTTCGCCAAGTACAATCGCTGCACGGCCTTGCTTAAACAGATTATATACATCGCCATAGTTTAAAGCCCAGTTTTGCGGCAAGGCGTTGCCTTCCCATCTTAGCTTTTTCATAAATTCCATTGCTTTTACGCCTGCTTCAGAGTTAAAAGCAGAGACAACTTTATCTCCCTGTACTTCTTGTGATACGCCGCCTGCTTGATACAGGAAGTTCGTCCAGTTCCAGCCGCCTTCATTGCCTTTTGCCATAATGGCAAAGCCCGCAATACCTTTAGCAGGGTCAGCTGTTGCTTTAGCTGCCTCGTAGAACTCATCCCAAGTCCAATCCAAGGATGGAAGAGGAACATTTTTATCTTCAAACAGCTTTTTATTAATAATAATAGAAGAAATATAAGCATTTTTAGGTACTGCATACAGCTTTCCGTCTACAGTAAACTGAGAAGTAAGCTTCTCGTTAAATGCATCTGCAAATTCATAGCCTGCCAAGAATGGTGTCAAATCTGCTGCCCACTCATGCCCAACCAACGTACCGCCTTCCGTTGCAGGAACGTAGAAGCCAGATGGAGCTTGGTGCGCTGCCATTTTAATACCGATCTCGTCTGATTTGTACCACCAGTCGTTTTTCACCATTTTCACATGCGGGTATTTCTCGCCGAAACGCTTCATCTTGTCTTCATAAACAGGAATTTCTACCGTATTGTCCGATTTTGGAAATTGAACAGTAAGAGTAATCTCTTCATTTTCTTTTTCCGTATTCGGCGAAGGACTTGCAGTTGCGTGCGTTTCTTTTCCTTGGTTGCCGTTTCCATTGCCATTAGACCCTTTACTGCCGCCACAAGCTGCTGTCAGCATCATGACGGAGATCAGTGCCAGCATGCCAATCCTTTTAAAACTCTTGTTCATTGTTTCTTCCCCTTCCCTTTATCGAAAACTTAGTTGCAAATCAAGCATACCTGCAACCGCTTTTGCCTGCGATGATCTATTCATAGATTGTGATGATCAATTCTCCGGGGTTAGCCTTTAATGCCGGACAAGTTCAAACCATGCATAATGTTCTTTTGAAAAATCAAGAAGAAAATAAGCGGCGGAATCATAATGATTGTCAAAACACTAAATTTAATATTCCATGGAATAATACTGGATTCAATTATATTACGATAAACCATAGAAGCGATCGGATACTTCTCCTGAGTAGTAAGTACAAGAGACGGCCAATACCAATCATTCCAAGTCGATGTAAATGCAAAAATCAACAGCGTGGAGAAAACCGGGATTGATAAAGGAATAGCCATCTGAAAGAAGCAGCGTACCTCCGATGCTCCATCAATCCGTGCCGCATCAAACAGCTCTTTATGAATGCCGTCGAAGAAGCTCTTTAAAAGCATAATATTAAAAGCGTTCGCTGCTGCCGGCAACCAAAATGCCCAGTACGAATCAATTAGCCCAAGGCTTTTCAAATTCAGAAAATTAGGAATAAGATAGGTTGCACTCGGAATCATTAATGTACTCATAAAAAATAAGATAAACCCTTTGCGCATTGGCAGCTTCATTTGCGACAAGCTGAAGGAAGCCAGCCCAATAATGATTAATGAAAAAACAGCATTCCCTGCAAATAGCAGAAATGTATTTGCAAAACCCCGTGCCAAATTGACATATTGCAAGCCATCCTTATAATTGCTCCAAGCCAGCTGCTCCGGAAAAAAACTAGGCGGGAACGTGAAGATTTCCGCTCTTGTTTTAAAAGAAGAGAAAATCGTAGTACCAAATGGATACAGCATAGTTACAGCAAGAACAGCAAGTCCAAGCAGCATAATAGAATAGCCGAACCAAACACTTTTTTTCTTAAAATCAAAGGAGGACAGAATGCTCCGTTCTTCTATTTTCATGACTGCTTGCTCCTTCCCTGAATAGAGAACATGATGATCGACAAGGATGCCAGAACAATAAACATCAGCACGCCCATCGCTGAAGCTCTGCCGTAATTCAAGTTCGTAAAGGCCTCGTTAATAATTTGATACATATACGTAAGCGGCGTATTGTTTGGTCCGCCTCCTGTTAATGCCATATGAGTCAGGAACCCCTGCGAGGTACCGATTAGCTGTAAAATAAATAACAAAATATACAAATGCTTAATGCCCGGAATCGTAATATAACGGATCCGCTGCAAAATACCCGCTCCGTCCATCTCCGCTGCTTCGTACAAATCCTTTGGAATACTTACAATACCGGCCAAATAAATAAGCGCTGCTGTTCCGAAGGACTGCCAGGTTTCTGCAATAACAATCGAAATCATTGCCATGCTTTTATCGGTCAGCCACATAATTTGCTGGCTTCCGAACCATGACATAATCTGATTAGCAGGTCCTAGCGGATCATAGAGCCATTGCCACATCCCGTATAATACAACTGCTGGAACAATATTCGGCAAGTAGACAATTAGGCGCATAGCTCCTTTAAACCAGCGCAGCTCTGACACGGCTATGGAAACAATACTCGGTACCCAAAAGCCGATTAAAATACATAAAAACATATAGTACAACGTGTTCAACACAGACTTAGCAAGCACACTGCTGGCAAAGATATCACGGTAATTGTCAAAGCCAATAAAGCTGTTCCCTTTGACAAAGTCGACATTCATAAAGCTATAGAAAATCCCTTTCACAATCGGCGTCCATAAAAACACACAAAAAACAGCTATAGCCGGTAGTAAAAAAGCCAAGCCCCAGCCGTAATCCTTTATTTTTTTTGCGAAGGTTTTGGATGTCGGTCGAGGTGCTTGCAGCTCAATTTTCGTTTGCAACACTATCGTCCCCTTTCTTCAAAACAATCGTCTGCTGCTGTTCTCTCATCATCATCACTCCCTCTATTAAGTATAGAAGGACAGAATCAGATTCCCCATGACATCTCCAACGCATTTTGTGATCAATCCTCTGCATAGGTAAAAATAATTTTGTCATTGCGAACAAGTTTGGACTTCCGACCGCTGTTGTATGTCCGCAAAAAAACAGTCCAACAAGCAGAGCTGTCTGCTTATTGGACTGTTCAGTTTACCGTTCGTATTTACTGTGCTGCCACTGCCATACGCTCTAACAGCCTTACTGCTATAATCGCTGCTTCAGCACGCGTAACCGTACCTGATGCTGCAAAGCGGTTATTGCCCCGGCCCTGCAGCAAGCCTTCTTCTACCGCTGCCGCAATAGAACCCTTCGCCCACACCGGAATGCTTGCATCATCAGCAAAGCTAGTATCTGCGTGGCCTTCTACAGTCAATTTTGCTGCCTTCGCTAACACGACTGCCATCTCTGCACGGGAAATGCCATTACCCGGACGGAAGCTGCCATCCGTATAGCCTGTCAGCCAGCCAGCTTGAACCGCTCTGGCAATGCTGTCCTTCGCCCAAGCTCCAATCTTCGCCTGATCGGTGAAGCTGGCTGCTTCTCCATCCCCTGCCGGCTTTAATGCTCTGTCCAGCATGACAATCAGCTCCTGCCGACTTACAGCTTTATCAGGATGGAAGGTTTGATTGTCATAGCCCTGTACAATATGAAGCTGTACAGCCTTCTCGATTGCAGCCCTTGCCCAATGCTCCTTTATATCCTTTAGATGAAGCTGTTGCGGTTCTGGGTCTGTGCCGTTTCCATCACCGTCACCATCTCCATCTCCATTCCCTTCGCCATTTCCACTGCCCTCTTGTCCGCCTCCCGGTTCATTGCTGCCAGGATAGACAGGCGGAGGACCTGATTTCTTCTGGATGGTTACAGTAACCGCAGCCGTATTCGAATATTCAAAGCCGTCATGAACGCGGAACGTAAAGGTATCTTCTCCGAATGCCCCTGCATTTGGCGTATACGTAAATTCACCCGTTTCACTATTGCTGATTACCGCTATTCCCTTTGTTCCCTGATCTACAATCTCATACCGCAATACAGCATTCTCATCAAATTCTGCCTGCAAAGCCTGCCTCAATGCGGTATCAGCTGCAACCGTAAATGTACCCGGTTTCGCTTTAGGGGTTACCCATGGTTCTGGTGTAAACATCCATTGCATGGACCTGTATAAGCTAGGTTTTTTCTCTAGTCCAATACCAGATGCCCACTCGATCCAGCCCTTTCTGCCGTTTCCGTCATTGTCATTGACTAGAAGAGAGAAATGAAAGCCTTCCGGTTGATTATATTTAATAGGCGCTAATTCTGACCACGGCAGCGCAAGCTCATAGATCGTCTGTTTATTCGCTTCGTCACGCTTAATGCTTACTTGGCCATTAGAGACCAGTCCTCTCTCCTTGCCTAAAGGAGCAATCCATCGATAAATTTGCGCACCTTTTACTGTATCGGAGATCCCGTATTCATACCACTCATTAGATGAGCCTGGCATCCCTTTAGCCAGTGCAAATTGAATACTGTCATTTTTCCAAATATCGGCGCCTTCTGCTTGATAAGCATGTACATCATCCGTTATTTTTGCAGAGAGATAAAAGTAATCACGGTCATAGGAAAGCCAGAATTGACCGTCCAAATCAGCTTTGCCGGTGTAGCCTGTCATTTGTACTGTACCTTGCGATAGATGAATATTAGGCACAGCAGCTGTGATAGCTTTATCTAATTCGCCGTCTATTTTTAAAGTCCGTTCATAAACGGGGTTAAAATCAAATTTGCCGGTATAACTAAACGGCGCTGCATGCTCAAATTGGACTTGAACAGAAACCGGATAGCTTTTTTCCAAATCCTGAGCATCCAGTGCAATCTGTACAATAGAAGTACTATCCGGCGCAATGACCGTCTGCTCTGTATAAACCCCTTGCTGATTGCCTATGCGCCAATCCGCCTTGGCAAGCACCAACTCCTGTTGCTTGGAAAAGTTTTTAATCTGCAAGGCAATAGATTGCTGGTTTGCATCCGATGCATCCAATATCGGATACACCTTCACCTCATACGGCTGAATCGACTGTACAACATGCTGCAGCTTGCCCGCCCGCTTGCCGTCTGCCTCCAGAAAACCAGTCATCGTTTTAGAGCCGGAACTAGGAATAATAATAGGCTGCAACGGCTGTACAGCTTGTTCTCCTCCGTTAGCTTCAATTGGGTAGATATTCCCTTCAAAATCAAAGCTTACTTTGATCGGAGATGCACCCTCATTATTCATTTTCAATGACAAAGCAACCTCTTCACCAGCCACAACAGATTCACCTAAAATGGAGAACAAAGAAGATTTAGCTATGCTTTTGACAGCGCCTTTCACATAATGAGGTTCTCCCGACAACGTTAAATACACTTTGCCCAATATAGGCGAATACGTTTCCGTGTTGCCCATCATATCTGTAATTTGAATAGGGGTATCTGTTTCAATGCCCGCTTGCAATGGTTCATTAGACCAAACGACCCGCAGCTCCTCGCCATTCTTATCAAACTTATAACTAAAAATATCCGTCCCTTCGTACTCTTGCCTATCAAAGGCTGCATTAATTAATTCACGGGTCATTGCAGCATAAGAGGCATAAGACGGCTTTGGAGTAAATGCCCCAAACTCATCTGCCCGGTTGCGAAGCATGCCCAAATGATGCTCATAGTAATCCTCTTGCATGCCGTCATTCATAAGGTCATACCAGAATACTTTCTCTACTCCTTCTGCAAGCGCCTGTACATAGGTGCGGACTACAAAATTAGCTTGATTGTTTTCTGGTATACCAATGCTCGCCTTTGTAGGCCAGCCAATTTCTGTATACCAAATCGGCTTTTCCTGGCCGTTATTATATTTGCGCATTAGTTCTTGCGTACTTCGCACTGCTTGAACCATACCGTCTGGCGGCCGTTGGCTTTGATAAGGGTGGATCGAGACGACGTCCATATATTCCAAACCGCCAAGCTTGAAAACTTCTTCGATCCAATCAAGCGGTGTACCTGCGGTTGCCATACCGACAACCGTTACTTCTGGATACTTCGCTTTGATTGTCTCATAAGTCTTTTTTAGCATTTTTACATAACTGTCCGGGCGGGAGCCTGCTATGCCGTTTCCTCTAGACCCGAAGCTTCCGTTAAACTCGTTATAAACCTCAATGGAATTGATTTGCCCCTCATACAGATCCAACAGAGCAACACCGTAATTGGCAAAGCCTTCACGACCTTCATCCGTATAAGGCGTACTGTTCTGATCATAGAATGGATTGGTGTAGTTCAAAATAATAAACGGATTTAATTCATCCTCCAGCGTTCTCTTCATAAACGCATCCCGGTTAGCAGGTTTACGGTATTTCCCTTTCTCATACTCCAAAGATTCCCAAGTTATTTCATCCCGGAAGCTCTTTGCTCCAGCCCGCTTAATCAGCTTGCTAAGCTCTGCGCTCCAGCCTTCCTTTACCCAAGCCAAATGAGTCGATATTCCGAAAGGCGAATCATCCGTCAACGTTGGATCTTCGGCAGACAAACGTGCTAGTGAAACCTCATTCTCTGCAATCACTTGTCCGTCTTTCTCCGCACGAATAACAGCTGTGTAATAACCTTTGCTTTGCAACGGGATCGTCAGCTCCAACAAATGATTGGAAACTACCTCCCGTCCCTCCAACACTTTTTTCTCCAAATGATCGTATACGCTCCACTGCACAGAAGTAGCTTGCGTTGCCAGCTGCAGTGCAACCGGCTCATTTTCCAGAAAAATATTGCCCAGCTGTGTTTGCTGAATCTCCAGCACCGGATACTCCGCAGTCATTTCTACTTGATCAATCCATATATCACCACTTTGTTTCCCATTCACAAAGCTCGACTGCTCTACCAAAAATTCTACTCGTTGAACAGGATCATGCCATATCTTATCTTGAGCGCCGCCGAATGAGAAATAATCCTTGCCGCCGTTAAACTTTAATAGCTCAATTTTTGACCATTCTCCATTTGGAATTAGCGGTATCTTCTGTTGATGCACCTGGCCAGTGCCGTCTTTAATTCGCAGAGATATCCAATTCATATCTGAGGTTTTCACCCAAAACTCCAGCTTTTTCAAAGTAACGGAGGGCAATTCTCTGCCTAAAGAAATGTATTTTCCTCCATTTTTGAAATTCGCTGCTATCTTACCGGAATAAGTGCCGGACTTCACTTCAGAAGCATCCCGGATAAACTGTCCGTTAGCCCCCGGAAACTCCATACCAAAACCAAGCTCCCATAAATCAATCGAATGATCAAAACTGCCAACTTCCGCTTTCCATAACTCTTGCTGCGGCGTTGCCATCGCTGTAATTTCATCAATCCATACTGTACCGCTCGTTTTCCCGCCTGTTAACCGTGACTTTTCCAACAGAAACTCAATCCGGTCGGCAGGGCCGTTCCACACCCCCGGCGTGCCTGTACCAAAGGACACATAACCCAGCCCGCGGTTAAATTCAGTTACCTCCACCTTCTGCCAGTCTTCCGTTGCTTGGAGGTTAATCGTCTGCTGATGAACCTGTCCTGCTGCGTCTTTCAGCCGAATGGTTATTTTATTAATATCCGATGTTTTAATTTGAAAAGACAAGCTCTTCATATCGATTGGGATAAACCCTTTAGAAAGAACGACAAAGCTTCCTCCCGCACCAAAATTTCCAGAAAGTTTACCAGAATAATCACCTTCAAAATATTCAGAATTATCACGGTCTGATCAATCGCATCCATAGCCTTATCTATAGTTGCAAGATTCTGGCGGTTCAACTCCGACAATGCCTTGCCTGCCTGCTGCTTAATCGCTAGTGAAGCTTGGCTTGAAGCGGCCAAAAAAATAATGAATGCAGGAATAAAAATAAAAACAATAACGAATAAAATCCCTTTTTTCATTAAATTCATCGATTTTATTCTAGCCCGCATACAGCAACACCCTTCTATCCGCGTACAGCATTCGGACTTTCTCCGTAATATCGCTTGAACACCCGGCTAAAATGCTCTGGTGACTCATAACCGACTTCATCAGCAATTTCATATCTTTTTTTCGATGTGTTTAGCAACAAATGCTTTGCTTCCTCCATCCGTATACTCGTAACATATTCCCAAACTGTCTCATTCGCAATCCGTTTAAACAAATAGCTTAAATAATTCGGACTCAAGTACACATGATCTGCTATATCTTGGATTTTGAGTTCCTTATTGCGGAATTCTGCCCGGATAAAATCAATCGTTTGCTGCACAATCGTACGGTCGTGATCGATCATAGAGGAATGAATTAGCTCCGCACATTCTAGCAAGAAAGCTGCCAATCTAGGCTTAATACTGTTATTTTCTAATGGAAATTGAAAATAATGAATCGGATCAAGCGTCTGATAACGCTCGCCTATCGTCTCTTTCATCTCTAACAATATTGCATACGCACGATATGCAATGCTTAGCGGAATACCAGCTGTCGAATCCTCTTGATCGAATACCGGAGAAATATCCGTTATAAAATGATCTACTGTATGCTGAATGTCCACTAGTTGTCTGCCTGTTTTAATTTTTTCTAGCAATTGATCCGTCTTTTGCGGCCAATTCACCTGAATCGTAGCTTCCCTAGACTGATAATCCTCTGCAAAAAAGATCGTTTGCGTCTCATACAGACCATGCCATTTCGTTGCTTCTGAAGCAAGCCGATAAATATCAGGCAATGCCTGCAGTCCGAGCCGAATCGGACTAATGCCGACAATCGCCCCCATATACAAATATTGCTCTATATTTTGTACTACGATTTTTCCAACCATATTCAGTTTAGATATATTTTCAGCCTTATCCTGCTCATAATCATCCAAATCAAGCTGCAAAACAGTTACTACCTTATTCCCTTGGCTATAAAAGGAGATCGCATCCCAGTCCTTTAGCGTTTCCTCTATTACATTCACAGCCGCATACTTAAATAAATTCCGGTCACGCAGCAGCTTAATCGCCTCACCGCCTATTCCTGCCTTCTCCCATTGCAGCTCCGTCACAAATACTGAAAAATAAGGACCGCTCAACATCATACCTATTTGTTCAAAGATATATCTGTAATCATCCGCGTGCTCGAGTGAGCCTGAAATCATTTCATTTAAAATATAAGTTCGGAGTGAAGACACTCCAGTCATTGAAAATTTAAGTTTAAGAGTATCCTCAGCATGCAGCTTATACTTTTCCGAACGTCTAATTAATTCACGCCCTGCGATTTCAATTAATTGGTTCAGTAGAACCGGTTTGATCAAATAATCACGTGCTCCCAAACGGATGCATTTCTGTGCATAATCAAACTCGTCATGTGCAGAAATAACAACTACAGGTACGTCCGGTTTTTCTGACAAAATCGATTCCATCAGTTCAATGCCGTTCATTCCGTCCATTTGGATATCTGTCAGCACTAAATCCACGTTTTCCATGCGCAAATAATCCAGCGCCTCATAACCGTTCGATGCTGTTAACACTTGCTCAATAGGCAATTCGGACTGCTCAAGAAACTGCTTAATCCCTTGGCAAACAATCGCTTCATCATCTACAACCAGTACTGTATGCATGTTCATTCCTCCTACATGTAAATGAATGCGTCTCTAATCACTTAATAATATAGCGTATCCTCTTCCATACGTACAAGCTGACGCCATTTGCCGTATACGAACATGTGTTTTATAATTACAGGAGTGGTTCACCATTATTACGACAGAATAAGGACAGGAGTTGATCACCCTTGCCAGCTGCAAAAAAGATTAAACTAGAATCGCCCCGTCTTGCCACAGTTGAGCAAATGCTGGATTTACCTGAATACATAACCGATAGAGCCTTCTTTGAATACGGAGTCGTTGAAAATTGCACAATTGACGGACAGCAAGCCTACAAAGTAAGATTCGATCAAATTATTTTTAGAAATGTCGTTTTTTCAAACATCTCTTTTACAGGAATAGAATTAACAGATGTGCTGTTCGATCATTGTGATTTATCTAATGCTGACTTTAGCGACGCGATCATACACCGGACGGTTTTCCATTCTTGCAAAATGATCGGTATACAGCTGCCCGGCTCCACACTGCGCAATATACGTATGGAGCAATGCTTGATGGATTATGCTAATTTTCGCTTTGCAAATGCGAAACAGATGATCTTGCAAGAATGCCAGCTGAACCGTTCTGACTTCAGCAATGCTGTTCTGAAGCAAATGGATTTTATACAGTTAGATATGGATCAATCGAGCTGGTCCAATACACCGCTAAATGGAATCGATCTTAGCAGCTGTCAATTTTACGGACTTATCGTTAATCCCGAAGATTTAAAAGGCTGTACGATTGCCCGCGAGCAGGCTTATTTGTTTGCGGCTTTGTTTGGGCTGAGGTTGAAGGATTAGACGCACTGCGATCAAGTGTAGGCTTACGAACGGTCACCCACAATGAATCGATAGCACTTTTAAGAACAAAATCACCTATTGGTGACCTAACTTGCCGTCATCGTGTGTAAAGAACAAACGATGCGTCACTATTTGCGGTGCGGTCATCAATGACCGTTAGAACCAAAAAGCAGTCTTTTTGTTGCATAGGCGGACACTTATGACCATTAGAAGAAAATTCCGTAGAATTCCCTAGCTTTTTTCCCGCTAACGGATATTTTTGTCCGCTAGAAAGTGGAATTTGGCGAAAAATGAGCGCTAACGGACATCAGTGTCCGCATCATTAGGATTGGTATCATTTAAAAAAAGCCGTTTCGAGATCATAGTCTATGACCTCGAAACGGCTCTTGCAGCAATAACTAGCACAATGACTGAAATTCACGCAGCGCAGCCAGCAGCTCATCAACAGCCGCATCCGTCATGCTCACAATTTGCTGCTCATTTTTAATTTTACCTTGCTTAATAGAAGCATCTATCCAATCCTCAATAAAGCCGGGTGCGTACCCGCCAAGACTAAACTCCGCCCCGCAGAATACCATGATCGAAGAATAATCTTTTAAATATTGCTCGCGGCTAGTTTGCGGATATACCTTCGTATACAACCAAAATTGCACATCATACATTAGCAAGGACAGCTTGTCCGCATGGAAGCTGAAATGCCCCTTTTCCTCCACAATTTTCGTGCAAACAGATCGAATGATTTCTTCTATAGAGTCAATTTCCGTTACTGCCGCACAAAGCTCTTGTAAAAGCTGAGAAAACTCGCCTTCACGGACTTTACGCAAATCTTCCGCCTTATCCTCCTCGGACGTGTCATATACGTCTTCATGTACAAGCCCGCGTATAAACGTCTCAAAATCAGGCGCCAGAAAAGTAATCTCATATTCATCCTCTTGATCGACATGAACGACAGCAGGCTCGCCTGTTTTGCCGCAATGGCGATAATCCAGCATAATGACGTCATGTCCCGCCGAAGGACAGTCGCAAATAACGACTCCAATATCAGGGTAGCCCCAATCCTCAATCATAAACCGGCTGCCAAATTCACCACCAATTGAATATGGTTTATCACGGCCAATCCCCATTATGCCGGATATTGCTACATGGTCCTCAGACCATGACGTTCTCTCTTCTGTTGGGCAGCAAGTATTCACAGGAATACCCCCATTTTGCTGTCTCATCAATGAAATATAAGATTCGGGCAATTTGTAACCGAGCTCCTCCTCCAAAGAAGTGATTAACTCATTTGTAGGCGGTTCAGATACATAGGTTTCAAGCGCGTAGGCGCTATCTTCCCAAAAATCAGTCAGATCAAAGCCAGCAAACGGTTCTGCCGCCTCTCTGGCCTTCCCTTGCGTCAAGGTTTCCTGCTTCGCTTTTTCCATTCGCTCCTGATCACGCAGCTGCTTAGTTGCCCTGCGGCGACTAGTAGATAAAAACCATTCTGTTGTCTCATCCTCCGGCTGCAGCTGGTCTGCCTGTTCAAAAGCTTTAGCCGCTTGCTCATATTGAGCCAGATGAAAATAAGCATAGCCTGCTCGAAAATGCCATCGCTCGTCCTGCTCCCCTTCTGCAGCGATCAGCTGCAATTGCAGAAGCGCTTCTTCATAGCTCTGGCTGTTATTTAGCGCTCTGGCTAATTGGCCAATCAGTTCATAATCCCGCTCATGCGCAGGCAAAGCTTCAATAGCTTCAATAATTTGTCCATAGCTTTCATCCTCGTGCCAATGCTCTATTTGCTCCAGTAACTTTTTCATTTGCTCCGCCTCATTCCTATAAGCTTATACTGCTGACTATCTTCGTGATAATGGCAACTTTCCTAATTGTATACGACGCGGGTTCATGTTTTGAATCGACCTTTTGTCGGATTTAACAAGGATAAACGGCTCCGCCGTCCTTTGGACAGGCGCGTTTACCGATGAATGATAAGAACAAATTTATTGTGAAAACTTATAAACTCTTATAATTCAAGAAAAAACCGTCTTTGCAGGTTGTTTTTTCAGAAAATTCTGATATAATCATGGAAACTAAAATTCTGTGATTAGGACAGTAACTGCTAGCTCATGTCAAAGCGAGCCGGGTTGGTGAAAGCCGGTACAATGATTAGCCAGTGAAGCGCACCTAGGAGAAGAAGCTCTGAACAAAAGCCGTAACATGCGCGCATTATGGCAAGTAGGAGATTCCGGCAACAGACCGTTATCTGATCGAGTGGTTGAACGCACTGTTCAACAACAAGAGTGGTACCGCGAAAGCATACAGCCTTCGTCTCTTTATTTAGAGACGAGGCTTTTTGTTTTGTGAATTTAACATTTTAAAGGAGGCTTATCAATGATCAGTATAATTATTGTGAATCACTTAAAGCAGGCCGTTCAAGCGTTATTCGACGAGCAAGGTCTGCCTGTTAATGAAATCTCTAAGCTCAATCTTTATATCGAGCAGCCTGCCTATATAGAGCATGGCGACTACTCATCAAACATCGCTATGCAGCTGGCACGAACCTTGCGGCAATCGCCCCTCAGCATCGCTGAACAATTAAAGCTAAAGCTGCAGCAAATAAGCGAGCCTTTATTTCAAAGTTTAACTGTTGCAAAGCCTGGCTTTATTAACGTTAGGATCAACTGGGAGGAGTGGAGCAGCCGCTCTTTCAGCTTGCCGACTCATGCCGGCAGAAAAGTAATTATCGAGCATACCTCTATTAATCCGAATAAATCAGCTCATATCGGACATTTGCGTAATGCATGCATTGGAGATACTTTAGTGCGGATGCTGAGAAGAGGCGGCCTTGAGGTAGAGGTTCACAATTATATCGATGATTTAGGCAATCAGCTTGCGGATACCGTTGTAGGCCTGCTTCAAACGGAGCATCAGAAAAAGCAGGGACGCTTCGGCGACTACTGCTGGGATGTCTACGCAGAAATGAATAAAAGCTACGAGCAAAACCCAACCCTGCTAGAACAACGGGCTAAAGTGCTGCACGAGCTAGAGGAAGGCGGCGGACCTGTTGCGTGGATTGGTTTGCTTGCAGCAGAACGGATTGTACGTGACCATATTGAAGAAATGCAACAATTTAATATTGCCTATGATCTGTTAGTTTGGGAAAGCAATATTGTGCGCGAAGGCTTTTGGGAGGCGGCGTTTAAAAAGTTAAAAGACACTGAGCATTTTGTGCAAATAACTGACGGGAAGCTTGCGGGATGCTGGGTTCTGAAGACGGACGATGCTGCGGAAAGTGAAGACGGCTCCCTTCCTGCAGAACATGTTGCAGATAAAGTATTAATCCGTTCCAACGGTATACTTACGTATACAGCCAAAGATATCGCCTACCACCTATGGAAATTTGGCTTGCTCGAAAAGGATTTCCAGTATAAGTCGTTCTCTGAGGGCTTGTGGACGACCAATCAGACCGGAGGCGAAGCATTTCTTGGCAAAGCAGAAACAGTCATTAATGTTATCGATTATCGGCAGCAATATCCGCAGCAAATGGTTAAGCAGGCATTGGCGGTACTTGGCTATAATACAGAAGCAGAACGGCTGCACCATGTCAGCTATGGCGTCGTCTCGTTAAGCCCGGATGCGGCAAGTGAGCTCGGTATCGACACCTCTGACGGGAAAAGCTCCTACGCGATGTCCGGCAGGCAAGGGATTGGCATCAAAATTGCAGACCTGCTCAGCTATATGGAAAAGGTTATCGATCAAAAACGTTCCGTTCACAGCGGACTTGCAAGCAGAGCTATTGCGGCAGCTGCGATCCGTTATCAATTGCTTAAGTATAACTTGCTCACAGAGGTTGTATTCGACATGAAGCAGGCGGCCGAGGTGACAGGGAATTCAGGCGTTTATCTTATGTATGCACATGCTCGCGCTTCGCAAATTCTTCTTAAATCCGGAGAACCATTCTTTTCTAAGCCATCGGGCAATTGGAATTTGGATACAGCCGAGCATGCGTTGCTTCGACAAATTGCACATTGGCAAGATACACTTTATACGGCTTGCCGAGATTATTCACCTAATCAAATATGCAATTACGCTTATGAGCTTGCTTCTGCCTTCAACAACTTCTACACAATTTGTCCGATCCTAAAAGCAAAGGGCGAGCAAAGGGCTTTACGTCTGTGGCTTACTGCCTTATTTAGAGAAACAATGGCGGATGTGCTTCGTACATTAGGCATGCCAACGCCGGATCAGATGTAATATCAGGTCGTTGAAAAACGGTCTGGAAATGTAACGAATGTCAGAAGCGCTAATATGCAAAAAACGTGGTTGTAAAAAATCTAACGGAGATATGGAGGGTGTCGATTAATTGTGGGCAACTATGGTTAAGCAATAAGAAAGGGGAACGAAGAGCAAGATTGGGAATGGAGAAGCGGCAGCGTCCGCCTTTGTAGGCCAATTTTATCCTTTACAGGGGTTATTTCATCAAAATAATTGGACTACAACAGCGGTCGGAATCCCAAACTTGATCGTAGTAACATCCCTTTCAATTGCTTATTCTATTCACAATTAATCGACACTCTTTCTGTGTCCGCTCATTTATTTCTTACTGGCCTAATTAGCCATGCAATGCTGCCTGACGCTTGTAATGATCTTCAATAACAAGACAAGCCATTGCTTCTACAACTGGAACAATACGTGGGCAAATACATGGATCATGTCTGCCTTCTGTTCTAATTTCCGTCTCTTCTCCGTGGATGTTCATCGTTTGCTGCGGTACAGAGATCGATGAAGTCGGCTTAACAGCAATACGGAATACGATGTCGGCACCTGTACTGATTCCGCCTACGATACCTCCCGCATTATTTGTTTTAAAGCCGTTTTTGTCCATCTCGTCATTATGCTCGCTGCCTTGCATGGAAGCTGCGGCAAAGCCTGCTCCGAACTCGATTCCCTTTACAGCGCCTATGGACAACATCGCTTTGGCCAGCTCAGCATCCAGCTTATCAAATGTCGGCTCGCCGATACCAGGTGAAACATTGCGGATACGGCATTCAACTATACCGCCGCAGCTGTCGCCTGCCGCCGATAATGCTTCAATTTTTTGAATCATTTTTTCAGCTGCCACCGGATCACAGGCGCGGACGGCATTTTTTTCGATGATGGATTCATCAAAAGTCTCGCAAGCGATACCGCCGATCTCCTTGGAATAAGCCACGATCGATACGCCTCTTCCCTCCAGTGCTTTGCGGGCAACTGCGCCCGCTGCTACGCGAGCAGCTGTCTCACGGCCGGATGCGCGCCCGCTGCCGCGATGATCGCGGTGACCGTATTTTTGCAAGTAAGTAAAATCTGCATGCCCTGGACGAAAGGAATCTTTAATATCGCTATATGCCGCAGGTCTCATATCCGTATTATGCAGCATAATTGCTAACGGCGCACCCGTTGTTTTGCCTTCAAATACACCTGATAAAATATGAATCTTGTCATATTCCTTGCGCGGGGTCGTTACAGACGACTGACCGGGCTTTCTGCGATCCATCTGAACCTGAATATAGCTTTCATCTATTTCCATGCCCGGTGTTACACCGTCAACGATAACTCCTACTGAAGCGCCATGCGATTCACCGAAGGTAGTAATTTTAAAACGTTCTCCAAATGTGCTGCCTGCCATTGAAATCACTCCATTTATAATTAGTTTATCTATTAGGTATAGTTTAATTGTATAATTGCAATAAATGAAATAGATAATTTAAACATTTGTCATAGAGAGGACTTATGCCAAGGATGATACACAGCGAATGGTACCGTATTTTTTTGTATGCAGCCCAATCTGGCAACCTGACGAAAGCGGGCCAACTGCTCCATATGACTCAGCCTTCGGTGAGCTATGCCATTAAACAGCTGGAAGAAGCGCTAGGCATCACACTGTTTGATAGGCTGTCCAAGGGTGTGCGGCTGACCCCGGAGGGAGAACAGCTTTATGAGCACGTACAGCTTGCCTTCGCTCAGCTGGAGTTGGCAGAGCAGCAAGTGCAGGAGCTGAAGCAATTTAAGGCAGGACAAATTCGAATAGGCGCCAATGGCGCTATAACTAAAAATATATTGCTGCCCAAGCTGGATCAATTCCATGCCGAATACCCACAAATACGGATAAAGCTTGTTCAAGACAAGACAAGCCTTATCGTCAAGCATATGAAGCAGGGTGTGATAGACATCGGCTTTATTCATCTGCCTCTGCAGGACAGCGAGCTTGTTATTAAAAAGATTTCACCGTTAAAAAATTGCTTTGTAGTAGGCAAAAGATACGAGCAGCTAGCTGCACAAATAGTATCCGCTGAACAGCTGCTCAATATCCCGCTGCTGATGCTGTCAGCCGGCAGCTCCACCCGCTCCTTTGTCGAGCAGTGGTTCAGCATGCAGGGCTATACCGCCCACGCCGATATTGAGCTGAACAGTCTGGAGATGCTCGCTGCCTTTGCCGAGCGCGGCTATGGCGCTGCCTTTGTGCCAAAATCGTTTGTCGAAGAAGAGCTGGAAAAGGGCTCGCTGCTGGAACTTCGAACAAGCGTGCCGCTGCCGGATAGAGAGCTTGGCATTGCGGTCAGAAAAGACAGCTCTCTATCACTGCCGACAGCCAAATTTTTAGAGCTCTTTATTAGCTGAATGCAAAAAAACGCCTTCCTCATAGATGCGCTTGTGCATCAAGAGGAAGACGGTAGTGGTTGCAATAAACGATTTTACGATACAATAGCGCGCACTGCCTCGATAAACTTTGTCATTTCTTCATCCGTACCTATGCTGACACGAAGGAAATTATCGATGCGCGGCTGGTTAAAATAGCGTACGAGCACCCCTTGCTCTCTCAGCTCGGTGAACAGCTTCTGAGCAGGCACTTCAGGATGCGACACAAAGACGAAATTTGCTTTTGAATCCGTTACATGGAAGCCAAGCGCCTGCAGCTGCTTCATCGTCCATGCTCGGGTAGCGATTACTTTGGCAGCCATCTCCTCAAAATACGCCTTGTCCTCAAATGCAGCAATGGCGCCTGCTAGCGCAACGCGGTCAAGCGTATAGGAATTAAAGGAGTTTTTCAAGCGATCGAGCCCTTGAATAAGCTCCTCGCTGCCATAAGCAACGCCAACTCGCAGCCCCGCCAGAGAACGGGACTTGGACAGCGTCTGGATAACAAGCAAATTGTTATATTCATTAATAAGCGAAACAGCCGTCTCGCCGCCAAAATCAATATAGGCCTCATCGATGATTACAACATGCTCAGGGTTATTGTTAAGAATAGTGCGAATATCAGATAGCTCCAGTAGCTTTGCTGTAGGGGCATTAGGATTAGGTATAATAATACCGCCATGATCGCCTTGGAATTGCCCAATCGGCACATTCAATTGTCCGTCAAGCGGAATAAGCTTCGCCTCAAGACTGCACAGCTTTGCGTAAACCTTGTAGAAGCTATAAGTAATGTCAGGGAACAGCACCGGCTTTGCAGGGTTGAAAAACGCAGCAAATGCCAAGGCTAATATCTCGTCAGAACCGTTGCCGACGAAGGTTTGCTTCGGTGATACGTTATAATAACGCGCAGCTGCCTCGACCAACGCCTCGCAGGTCGGATCGGGATACAATCTCAAATCAGCATTTACAGCCTCGCGCATAGCTTGTACAGCCTTAGGAGACGGCGGATATGGATTTTCATTCGTGTTCAGCTTAATATATGACTTATCCTTCGGTTGTTCGCCAGGCACATACGGCTCTAGCGAATGGGCTAATGGACTCCAAAATTTACTCATCTTCCTTCTTCCCTTCCTCTGCAGCAATCCAATAATCAATTCAACTGTTTCTATTAACTATTGCAGTATTTTTGTATAAGTGAATAAAGCCAGCCGTAAGCCCGCAAAGCCAAGCAAGGCGCCGATTGTATTTAATATAATATCATCTACATCAAAGCTGCCTACACGAAGCAGCATCTGCAACAGCTCTACGCCAAACAACAGCAGCACACAAGCGATAAGCAGCGGCCAGAAACGATAGAAGCTGCGGTTAAGCAGCGGCAAGAAAACCCCTATCGGAATAAATAATATAATGTTGCCCAACAAATTTTCTATCCAAATATTCGCATTCATTCGATGCCTGTTCAATATAAAATGTTTGATTGTATCAAAAGGCACGAGATTATAAGAATAGCCGCTGCCAAAATATTGGGATCGGATAAATAGCAGCTTAATCATAACTAAAGCATAGATTAGCGCAACACATAAAATAGCAATATTAAGCAGCCGCGAAGGCAGTAATGATCGCTTGAACACTGCAGCTTCCCCCATTCGTCCATCAGCTAACGCTTCGCGGGAGGGTGTCGATTAATTGTGGATAGGGCAACAAGCAATCGAAAGGGATGCTACTAGGATCAAGTTTGGGATTCCAACCGCTGTTGTAGTCCAATTTTTTGATGAAATAACCCCTGTAAAGGATAAAATTGGCCTACAAAGGCGGACGCTGCCGCTTCTCCATTCCCAATCTTGCTCTTCGTTCCCCTTTCTTATTGCTTAACAATAGTTGCCCACAATTAATCGACATTCTCCGCAAATACTCTAGCTTTGCAAATAAAGAGTGACGATTAACTCTTCAGCAAGCATGTGTACAAACAGACAGCCCGCCATTCATATTATATTCAGGCAGGCTGTCTGACTATGGTACAGTATAAATCTGCTTAAGCCTTCTTCGGATCGAAGGAGCTTTTCAGTGAGACAATACGGTTGAATACAAGCTGATCATCAGTGGAATCCTTCGTATCCACATTGAAATAGCCGTGCCGGAAAAATTGAAACTTATCCCCGCCCTCGGCATCCTTCATGTTTTCTTCAACAAATCCATTCAACACTTGCATCGAATTCGGATTAATCCGCTCCAGGAATGGCTTCTCTTCGCCTTCCTCCTCGCCGACAAACAGCGGCTCGATTAAACGGAATTGGGCCGGAACCGCTTGCGAAGCTTCTACCCAGTGAATCGTGCCTTTTACCTTGCGCTCTGTAAATCCGGAGCCACTCTTCGTACGCGGATCATAGGTGCAGCGAAGCTCAACGACATTGCCCGCTTCATCTTTAATTACTTCCTGACAGGTAATGAAGTAAGCATGCTTCAGACGAACCTCATTGCCAGGGAATAAGCGGAAATATTTGTTCGGAGGATTTTCCATAAAATCATCCTGCTCGATATATATTTCGCGGGAGAACGGAATTTGACGGCTGCCCATTTCTTCATTTTCGGCGTTGTTTTCCGCTTCCAGCCACTCAACCTGTCCTTCCGGATAGTTTGTAATAACAACCTTAAGAGGATCCAGTACCGCCATCGTACGAGGCGCCTTCAGCTTCAGGTCCTCGCGAATAAAAAACTCCAGATTGCGCTCGTCCACTACGCTGTTGTTTTTGGAAACACCGATTTCGCGGCAGAAGGTGCGGAATGCCTCCGGCGTATAGCCTCTGCGGCGCATGCCACCAATTGTCGGCATACGGGGATCGTCCCAGCCCGTCACAACGCCTTCATCTACCAGACGCTTTAAATTGCGCTTGCTCATAACGGTATTTGTCACATTCAAGCGGGCAAACTCATACTGGCGCGGCGTAGAATCCATTTCACATTGCTCAACAACCCATTCGTACAAAGGACGGTGATCCTCAAATTCCAGCGTACAGATCGAATGCGTAATATTCTCAATCGCATCGCTTAGCGGATGCGCAAAGTCATACATCGGATAAACGCACCAAGCATCGCCTGTACGATGATGGTGAGCATGGGAGATGCGATATAGAACAGGATCTCGCATCGTTATATTTGGCGATGACATGTCAATTTTGGCACGCAGCACACGGGAGCCGTCCGGAAACTCTCCTGCGCGCATCCGTGCGAACAAATCCAAATTCTCCTCCACGCTGCGCTCGCGATAAGGGCTGTTTTGGCCAGGCTCTGTCAGCGTGCCCCGTGTTTCCCTCATCTGCTCGGCCGTCAGATCGCAGACATAAGCCTTGCCTTTATTAATCAATAGGATGGCACGATTGTACATTTCCTCGAAATAATCGGAAGCAAAATGCAGCTCCTCCCAATCAAAGCCGAGCCAATGCACATCCTCTTTAATTGCCTCTACGAATTCCGTATCTTCTTTGAGAGGGTTAGTATCATCAAAACGCAAATGCGTTCTACCATTAAATTCGTCTGCCAGCTCAAAATTCAAACAAATGGACTTGGCGTGGCCTATATGCAAATAGCCGTTCGGCTCAGGCGGGAAACGAGTCACGATTTCCTGCACTCGGCCGCTCTTTAAATCTTCTATTACAATGTTTTTAATAAAGTTTGAAGATGCTGTCTTATTGTCCGCTACATTCTCCATTGCGACCAACCTTTCCCACGTATACTTATATCCTCTTATGATACACAATTGCGCATAAAATTACACGCTGAATCGTGCTGAATCGGTATTTTGTTTATGAATAAAACACATTTTTCATTAATATCTTCTCATTTTCACCATCTAGCAGCAATTTGCAAGTATTATATTGTTTGTGGAGCAAGATATCCTTATTGTTCCAATCTTCAACCAACTACATTTTATGACTTGAAAGATGAGAATTATTAAAAGTAGTAAGGTTGTGAAGGATTTAATCGGTTATTACCGAAATATAGCATGTACATTTTTTAAAAATTTGCCTAATTCCCTAACGGGAAACGGGGGAACCATTTTGGGTGAATTGACTTCAGATTGCATGGGCTGCCTAAAGCGCTACCAATCTTGGGGAGTCATAGGGGACCTTCAACCGAACCCCACAGCTAACCTCGTAGGCACCGGAAGGAGTTTCATCATTGAAGAAGATTACAGCAACAATTCTAGGTCTTGTGCTTTTGCTAACGTTTTCAGCTAGCGAAGCATTCGCAGCATCAAAGATGGACGGCATTATCGATGATCTAATCGGAACAAAGTACAGATACGGCGGTACAACTACAAGCGGCTTCGACTGCTCCGGGTTTACCAAGTTTGTATTTGCTAAGATGGATATCGAACTGTCGCGTTCTTCCACAAGCCAAGCTACTGAAGGCGTTAAAGTAGCAAAAGCTGATCTTATTGCAGGCGATCTTGTATTTTTTGATACAAGCGGATCTAACAATGGCGGTATTACACATGTAGGCATCTATGTTGGAGACGGCAAATTTGCTCATGCGTCAACCTCCAGAGGCGTTATTATTGATAATCTTAATTCAAACTACTACAAACCGCGTTATGTTACAGCGCGTCGTATCATGAGTGATGAATCACATTCTACTTACGCTGCGAAATAGAATCAAGGAGAAACCGTGTATCCTCTTAATCAAAGGACGCACGGTTTTTTATTTATTGCTCTTGATTAACTAACCGACACTGGTTTGGACGCGAGCCCTCTTGCCTGCTTTACGCCTAATATAATCCATATGATAAGCAAAGAAAGCAGTATAATGACGAGTGCAGCCAAATACCATAATGTAGCCGAAATCGTATACTGGTCCATAAACCAGCCAGTTATACGAGGAAATACAGCCCCTCCTATACCGCCGCATGCCACCAAAATGCTCGTTGTCCTCTCTGTCGTTCCAGGCAGCAAACTATTGGCATACACAAGGCCAATCCCAAACAATCCCGCAAAAAACAAGCCGCTAAGCGCGATAAAGACCAGCATTAACAAATATGTATCGAATAATGTCATTAAACAAAACACAATAGCGGAAGCTGCCGTTGCAATCAGCAAATACTTCGTATAGCCCATGCGATCAGCGAGTATGCCTGCAAAAATGCGGCCTATAGCAACTGTTCCCCAAAACACGCTTAGCGTTGAAGCTGCCGCTACCTCAGACGCCTGAGTATGCTCAATTAGAATGGCCGGCAAATAGTTAGAAAAGCTCATCTCCATGCCGACATAGAACATAAAGAACAAAGCCGCCAGTGCAAGAAAGGGAAGCATGCGCTTCGAATAACCCCAGACGATCGCCTTGCCGTGTTCTGCTGTGTTCTGCTTTCTTTCCCGCGCCTTCTCCAGGCTTCTTTGCGCGGACAATTCATCGTCCAGCTTGCCAAAGGACAGGGTCAGCCATAAAACAAAAATAATACCTGACATAGCCGCTAATATTGGAAAGGACAGCTGCCAAATGTTCTGCTGGATCAAATATGCTGCCGTTAGCGGAATAACAAGCGCCCCGATGCCAAAGAAGGTTTCCAGCCTGCTCATGGCAGCAGCAGTTCCTTCCTTGTGCAATTCAATAATCATCGCGCCGACAATCGCTTCTGTCATGCCAAAGCCCAATCCTGCCAAAGGCGCCACAGCCAGCATCCAGCCCCATGGAAGCAGCAAACTGTAAGCCGCTTCACTGAGGGTGAGCATACCGATAGCGAACAGTACGGTTGTGCGCTTTCCAAATCTTGCAGATATAGCCGGCGTGAATAATACACCTACTAAAAAGCCAAGAAATTGATTCATAATCCATTGACCGCCATCTTTGTAGGACAGCCCATAATGCTCGATCAGCTGTTCAAGAATGGAGCCGCCGATAATATGGGCGACTCCAATAAGCAAGTAGGAAAAACAGCCGAGCCAAAGTAATTTTTTCATAATCTGTATTGCTCCTTAATTCTTCGCACTTGCTACTATTATATATGATCTCTTATATTAGCCTGACCAGCTGAATAAGAGTATCGTCCTGTGTCACCTCTATGACATGATGCTTCGGATTGTACACGACCATGCCTCTGCCCACGGCGATTGACCGCTGCTCTCCCAAACCAAAGAAAATATCGTCTGCAAGAGCCTCCATCACCTCTGTTTGCTCTTCCAGCGATAGCGAAGACCAATCATCAGGCTCCATCTCGAAAAATGTATAGCATTGTTCAATTTCAGATACGGCAAATGTCAGCTCTTTCAAAATATCCGCGTACTCTCTAGCATGTCTTACACCCATTTTGCAACAATCTCCTTATATTTGCTCATTATTTTGATCTTCCTGTCGTTTACTCTAATCTCAGAATACCCTTTTGACGATAATAATAGAAGTAGATAAATGTCGAAAATGTATTAGATGGGGTGCATGATGAAAAATTCAACGATTATTGGTCTCATTCTTGGATTAGTTGCTGTGTTAGGCGGTATGGTGTTAAAGGGTGCCAAACTTTCCTTTCTTCTTAATCCAGCAGCGTTCTCAATCATTATTCTAGGTACAATAGCAGCGGTCATGATCGCCTTCCCAATGTCCGAGCTTTCCAAGGTAGGCAAGCTGTTTAAAATAGTATTTACTGAGCAGCCGCTGCCGCCTCGCGAGCAGCTTATCGGCCAATTTATGGAATGGGCTTCAATTACACGCCGCGAAGGATTATTGGCACTCGAGGCCAAGGTAGATGAAATCGAAGATTCCTTTCTTCGCAACGGTATGCGCATGATTATAGACGGCAACGATCAGGATCTTGTCCGCGATGTATTATTAGAAGATATATCAGCTACAGAAGAAAGACACAAAACCGGGGCATTAATTTTTACACAAGCGGGCACATACGCTCCTACCCTTGGGGTTTTGGGCGCCGTTGTCGGACTTGTAGCAGCTCTTGCTGATATGAGCGATATGAACAAGCTGGCCTACGCCATTGCCGGCGCATTTATCGCTACCCTGCTTGGTATCTTTACAGGTTATGTATTATGGCATCCGATTGCTAACAAGCTAAAGCGTAAATCCAAACAAGAAATTCAAGTTAAGCTCATGATGCTAGAAGGCTTGCTGGCTATCCAGTCAGGAGTATCTACAATTGCCATCAACCAGAAATTATCCGTTTTCCTCACTCCGACAGAGCGTCAAAAACTAAGAGAAAAGGAGGAACGCGGCGGTGAAGAAAAAGCGTAGGCACGAAGATCATGAAGAGCATATTGACGAATCCTGGCTCATTCCCTATGCTGACCTGCTTACCTTATTGCTAGCCCTTTTCATTGTGTTATATTCCATGAACAGCGTCGATGTGAAGAAATTCGAGGAAATGTCCCGCGCCTTCAGCATCGCTCTTAATCAAGGCAACGGCGTGCTCGATATGCCATCGATCGTTGAGAAAGGGCCTAACACTGAAAAGGTTCCTAAAAATAAGGATAAAAACAATCCGCAGCAAAATGAAAACAACTCCTTAGAGGATATCATGAAGCAGGAGCAGGCAGAATTTCAAAACCTTAAAAAACAGATTGATGAATATATCGACAAAAATGGGCTGACAAGCGATCTGGAAACGAAGCTCAATATGTCTCAATTGCTTATAACGATTAGCGACAACGCACTGTTCGCTCCTGCCCAGGCAACGGTCAAGCCTGAAGCAAAGGATTTGGCCATTGCGATCAGCAAAATGCTTGAGCAATATCCTAATTACGAAATTATCGTCTCTGGTCATACTGACGATACGCCAATCAATAATGCTTATTTCAAATCAAATTGGGATTTAAGCGCCATGCGTGCCATCCGCTTCATGGATGTCATGCTGGAAAATAAAAATATCGGACCGGACCGCTTCAGCGCTATCGGCTTTGGAGAATACCGCCCAATCGCGCCTAACGATTCAGTAGATAACAAAGCTAAAAACAGACGTGTAGAAGTAGCTATAATTCACACGTATGTCGATACTGCCAATGCACAGACGCTGTCAACCAAGGACAGTTCTCAATAGCTTTTAATGCTTTAATTAATAAATTCTTATATTTGAACAAAAGGGGCGTCCCCGTCATGTTTATGACATTTGGGACAGCCCCTTTTCCAGCGCAGCATGCCTCTAGCTTAGACCAGCTGTTATTGCGGGTTATAACTTAGTGTTTTAAATAGCTCCGTGCGTTCTTGCTCTGTTAAATCTCTCCACTTGCCGACTGCCAGTCCGCCCAGCTCAATATTCATAATACGAACACGCTGCAAACGTCTTACATGATAGCCAAAGGCTTGGCACATTCTGCGAATTTGCCTGTTGCGGCCTTCGGTCAAAATGATACGGAATACCCGATTCGTTACTTGTGTAATTTGGCAAGGAAGAGTAAGGCTGCCCAATATATGAACGCCTTCCGACATGCCTTTAACGAAAGAAGGTGTAATGGGCTTGTCCACAGTCACAATATATTCCTTCTCATGCTTGCCCTCCGAGCGCAATATCGGATTGACAACATCTCCATCATTAGTAAGCAGGATTAAGCCTTCGGAATCTTTATCCAATCTGCCTATTGGAAAAATACGTTCCGTATGGCCTATAAAATCTACAATATTGCCTTCTATATGCGCCTCTGAAGTGCTCGTAATACCGACAGGCTTGTTAAGCATAATGTACACATGGTTTCTTTGAGCGCCTATGCGCTTTCCATCAATCCGAACGTCATCCCCCGGCTCAGCTTGGCTGCCTAACTGCGCTACAGCGCCGTTTATCGTTACACGGCCGCTATCTACAAGCTTATCGGCTTCACGCCGCGAGCAAAAGCCGGTTTCGCTTATAAATTTATTAATTCTCATTGATGTCTCTCCTCGCTCCATAAAGCATTTGCCATTTGTTCCATACGGTTTGTTCCCGCTACTACGGTCAGGCCATTACGCTGCTCTAAAGCAGAATATAGCATCGCCGCCGCTATTGTCTTACCTTCAATCGGCTTATAGCGGCTCAACTTCCCTTTAAATAGAAAGGAAAGATTGCGTGTCATGGAAGCTGCCAGCTCCTCGCCGCGCCTATGCTCTTCACGCATGCCTATTATGAGTGATGGCTGAAATATAGTGACGCTAGGGAGCTGCAGCCTTGCAAGCTCATGCTCCAGCTTCCCCTTTACCCTGCTGTAAAAAAACAGAGACCGCTCACTTGCTCCAAGCGCGGTTATTACTAATAGCTGCCTGCTGCCGCATTGGACGGCTTTCCGGCCAAGCGCCAGCGGATATTCATAATCAACCTTGGCAAATTGTTCACGTGACTTGGCTTTTTTAATCGTCGTTCCCAAAGTGCAATAAATATCTGCGGTCTCAAACCATTCTTCAGGCAGGCTGCCGATCTGGTCAAAGGAAAGTATATGCTGCTCCAAACGCGGATGGGTCAGATCCAATGCTCTGCGCACGAGCACGATTACCTTCTCATAACCATTATACTGCAGCAGTTCCTGAACCAGCGCCTTGCCTACTAAACCGGTAGCACCTGCTACTATAGCATTGTTTCCCACAGCGATACTTCCTCCCTATGACAGCACGATGAATGGCCGAGCTATGTATGCTTATAGTATACTCTCCACTCTCGCTTCTTTCAAAGCAGGCAAGGTTAGACGAACGGTCGTGCCGAAATTAACCTGGCTGTCTATGTCTAGCGTACCTTGATGGGTGTTAATAATGCGCTGGCTTACCATAATGCCAAGCCCTGTACCGCTTTCCTTGGCCGTAAAGAAGGGATCTCCTATTTTTTCGATAATATCCTCAGGAATGCCAATGCCTTCATCCCGAATAGAAATACTTATATGTTGACTTCTTTTCACTATCGTAATATGTATGGCTCCGCCGTTAGGCATAGCTTCAATGGCATTTTTAAATAAATTAATAAATACTTGCTTCAGCTGATTCTCTTCGCAGGAGATGCTGCAGCTTTCTGTTGTAAAAGAAGTGCGAAACTCAACATTGTGCAGATGCGCCTCACTGTCTAAAAATATTAATACATCATGCAGAACATCCCGAACATCCTTTATGACAAACTTGGTGGCTTGCGGCTTGGCGAGAATAAGAAACTCTCCTACAATTAAGTTGATGCGGTCGAGCTCGGAAAGCATCAGGCTGACATGAGACATATTCAGCTTTTTACTCTGCTGCTGCAATTGCAAAAAGCCTCTTAAGGTCGTTAAAGGATTGCGTATTTCATGAGCGACGCCGGCTGCAAGCTGACCAACTGTCGTAAGCTTCTCCGATCTGCGCAATAGCTCTTCCATCTTGTTCCGGCTGCGCATATCGCGGCAAATGCTTGCAAACGCCCGTATCGTACCATCTGAATCCCTTATTGGCGAAACCGTCACGCTGACAGGAATCGTTTCTCCCGATTTAGTAATGCGTAATGTCTCCATAGGCGGGAGCTTTTTGCCGGCCTTTAGCATTTCAAGCATCTGTTGATTTTCTGCCTGGTAAGCCTCTGGAATCGTAGGATACTTCAAATGGATCAAATCAGCTTCCTGATAGCCAAACAGCTGCTCAAAAGCTCTGTTCGTTTGAATCGTCTTGCCGTTCATGTTAATAATATGAATAGCATCGTTCGAATGGTTAATAAAAGATTCCAAATGCTCCTTCATCCGTTTATTCTCTTCGAAGGCTTTGCGTAATTTATTCATATAAATGCTTATATTCTGCGACATGGCATTGATTTTCAGCGCGAGCAGGCCGAATTCATCCTTGCTTCTTATTAAAATAGGTTTATGGAAGCGAACCGATGATACCTCATTCACCTTCCATAATATATCCTTAAGGGGCCGCATCATGACGCCCATTAAATTATAGTTGACGATTGTAGCCACTAACATAAATGCCGCCATTAACCACCAGCGATAATCCCGCTTCACCGTAAAAAAATGATAAAAGTCGATCATATTATAATCAATAATAATGGTGTACTGGGAATGATTGTTGAAATAGCTCCGATATTTATTATTTTGCTGCTTTTCAATTTTGTGAACTTCCTGATCGGAAAAAGCAGCTTCCTGCACAAATGAATCCTCAAGCATGATAAACTTCTCTTCCGATTCCTGCGGCTGCACAACCTTGCCCGAGTTCGTTTCAATGACCATAATCTGCTCAATAAAGGGAATCATGAACGTAATTGAATTAATATTTTTTAAGAATTGCTCACTGGAAACGTTCACGGCACTTCCCGCATCCGCTTCATCCCATGAAGCTTCAATCTTTTCGCTATAATCCTTAGAAGTATTAAAAATATACTTATGTACACGCTCATTAAATTGCTGTGCCGAATAATAATCACTAATGGTATAGTATAGGGGAATGAATACAAGCAATACGAACATACTGATTAAGGAAAGCTTTGTCTTTATCGACATAAATGACACGCCCTCTATAAGTTTGATCATACTTATCCATGGATGGCTATTCACATTTCATTCACATTGCCAACAGAAGTTATACACATTTGTGGATGTGATGTGAATAACTTTGTTGATATTTTTATAATTATCCACAGATATATCCACAGCATGTTAACATTAGAATATTTGTTCGTTGTACAAATTTCACTTTATACACAAGGAGTAACAATATGATAAGAACGCAAGAGGATCAACATTGGATGCAGGCAGCAATTGCTGAAGCGCGTTTAGCTGAACAATTAGGAGAAGTTCCCATCGGTGCGGTTATAGTGAGGGAGGGCCAAATTATTGGTCGCGGCCATAATCTTCGGGAATCCAAACATGATCCAACTGCACATGCCGAGCTGGAAGCAATACGTGATGCATGTGAACAACTTGGGGCTTGGCGACTGCTGGACTGCACGCTTTATGTAACACTAGAGCCTTGTCCCATGTGTGCAGGCGCTATCGTACAATCCCGGCTCAAGCGCGTCGTATATGGAACTGACGATCCAAAAGCAGGCTGCGCGGGCACACTTATGAATCTATTACAAGAGCCCCGTTTCAACCACGAAACGGAGCTCACAAGCGGCGTTCTGCAACCTGAGTGTGCACAACTGCTTACTCAATTTTTCCGTCAGCTCCGTAAATCAAAACAAGCTTAATGACGATTTCGTTCCAAGAGCGAATCATTTAATTCTTCACGCTGCATTTGCTGCAGTGCTACAATTAGCTGATCCGCTTGCTCACTAATTGCGATAACCGCCGGGTCAGTTAAGCTTCCGCGTACCTCAGCTATTTCATGGAGTTTACGCCGAAGCGATTGCAGCTGTCTCTTCAAATGATCTTTATCCATATTCGCTCACGGCACACCCCTTATCTAGTAATCTATTGATGCTATTAATATTATACTCTGCGCCATTTAAACTGTTTGTAAAATCATGTCGACGCGTGCCTACAATTTTCATGCAGGATTCGACATATTCAGGACTTTTCATCCTGTCAAATGGTACTTTAGACTCAGCAGGATGAACGTAACAACCTGCGCCGATGCTTGAGAATTGTATTATAATAAGCTATGCAGTACACTTATTTGTATCAGATTTTCAAGATTGATGATTTAACACTTGAATTGCGGGATGGTACTTCATGAACAATAAAGCAGTCATACTTGGTTGTAATTATTATATAGGGCTTAGCACAATCCGATGTTTGGGCAAACACGGCATACATACGGTAGCGGTAGACTACTCGAACGATGCTTACGGCGCCAAATCGAAATATACATCTGAGAAGCTGATCGCTCCTCATTACAGGGAGAATACAAAATCCTTCATACAGCTGCTCATTGATTACGCTATGAAGGAAAGCGCTCCTCCTGTCCTTATTCCATGCCACGATTCTTATGTAGAGGTTATAGATGAGTACTTGGACGAGCTCAAAAAGTATTATTTGATCCCTCAAACCGAGATGGGCCTATATACGAAGATGATGAACAAGGAAGTGCTGCACAAGCTAGCTGAAGCAAATGGCGTGCGCGTGCCTGAAACTGTTCGAGTTACCGATGCCGATTATTTGCAGAAAGTAGAACAGATCATCCACTATCCATGTATTGTGAAGCCAACCGATTCCCCAACCTTCGTAGCAAAGTTCAGACGCAAGCTCTTTAAGGTTCACAATGAGCAGGAGCTGTTTGAAGCTGTTCACAAAGCAACCGAGGCTGGTCTGGAAGTGATCGTTCAGCGCATCATTCCAGGTTTCGATGATCATATGTACACATTTGATGCCTATTTGAATCAGAACGCCAAAGTGACACATTGGCTGACCTGCCAAAAGTTCCGCCAATATCCGATTAACTTCGGAGCTTCTGTATATACCGGGCAAAAATTTGTGCCGGAGCTTTACAGCATCGGAGCAGCTTTTTTGGAGAAAATGGGCTGGAAGGGCTTCGCTGAAATAGAGTTCAAGAAAGATGCCGAAACCGGGCAATTTTATTTAATAGAAATCAATGTACGTATAACGAATCTAAATAGCTTATTAGAAAAGGTAGGCATTAACTTTCCCTATATTACTTATCTGGAGCTGACTGGACAGTCAATTGGCACACATGCCATCACTCATGACACGAATCGCGTATTCTGGTACGGCTTTGAAGATATGCTGGCAATCCGAGATTATATTAAAACAAAGCAGTTGACGGTTTCCCAGGTACTTTCCTCCTTACTTAAGCCGAAAGCTTACGCAATATGGGATTGGAAAGACCCTAAGCCTGCTTTTTCCTTCATGAAGATGATTATAGGAAAGCTGGCAGGAAATAATTAGGATGAGACCGCGAAAGGAGACTCACTAATGATCGCCTTGAAGGAATTACTAAACCATATTGATATACTGGATACATTGCATCCGCGAGAGCAGCTTATTTCTGGTATAAGCTATCATTCTCAAAAATGCTCGGAAGGCCACTTGTTCGTGTGTATTACCGGCTATCAAACCGACGGTCATAAATACTTGCAGCAAGCTGTAGACAATGGTGCAACAGCCGCTATCGTAGAAAGATTCCAGGAGAATATTTCGATCCCGCAATTTCGCGTTGCCAACAGCAGGATCGCATTAGCTCAGCTGGGGGCAGCCTACTATGGCCAGCCTGCCGGCAAATTGAAAATGATCGGCATCACGGCTACGAATGGAAAAACGTCGACCTCCTATATGGCCAATGCCATGCTCGAGAACGCTGGGCTAAAAACAGGACTTATCGGCACCGTTGTAATAAAAATCGACGATCAGACGATCCCTTCCGAGCTGACAACACCGGAATCACTCGATTTACAGCATTATTTGAAGCAGATGGTCGATGCCGGTGTCTCGCATGTTTGTATGGAGGTTTCCTCTGCTGCACTCGAAACCCACCGGGTAGAAACTGTCGATTATGACATCGTTACCTTTAACAATTTAAGCCGCGAGCATATAGATTCGCATGGCTCCTTTGAGCGTTATTTTGCAGCCAAAGCAAGCCTCGTCCGCAATGCTGGCAAGCACAGCATCGCTGTTCTTAATTTGGATTGCCCTTATTCAGCCTCCTTGCAAAATGAAACAAATGCGCAGGTTATTACCTTTGGCCTGAAAAACAAGGAAGGCTATATTCGCTGCAGCAATTTGGATCTTTCTACAGGCAGAGGCTCCTTTGTATACGAACTTGTTAAGCCATTCCATACCGATCGCGTGCAGCTCGAACCGGTCAAATTTAACGTGCAGCTGTCTGTACCTGGACTCCACTCGGTATATAACTCGATGGTCGCAATTACTATTGCATTGCTTAATGGCGTTGCCATTGATGTAATCCAGCGGACTTTAAGCAGCTTCCCGGGCGTTGAACGGCGCTTTGAGTTTATTTATGAGGATAGCTGCATGATTATTGACGATCACTTTGCGAATCCAGGTAACATTAATGTCACAATGGAAACGATCAAATTTATGAATTATAATAACTTTCATTTGCTTTATGCAATAAGAGGAAATCGCGGGCCAACGGTGAATGAAGAAAATGCCAAGGCGATTGCGGAATGGATGCATAAGCTTGAACGCAGCGAGCTGATTGCAACGACAAGCCTATCGCATGTAACGGCCAAAGATAAAGTGACCAAAGAAGAACTAGACGTATTTATGAAGGTTATGAATGAAGCAAATATAAAGGTCCGCCTTTATGATGAGCTGCCTGATGCCATTGCAGCCTCGCTTAAGCAGGCTGAACAGGGAGACCTTATTTTACTCGCTGGCTGCCAGGGAATGGATGATGGCGGGCGGATCGCTCTGGATCAGCTCCATGGCGACAACTAATTCTTTACTATAAAGTGGGTAGTATGATGAAAGATAAAAGCTTAGGTATTATTGGCGGTATGGGACCGAAAGCAACTGCTGTATTTTTCGACAAAATTATAGATCGTACCCTAGCAGATCGCGATCAGGAGCATATGGATATGATAGTTCTCAATCATGCTACAATACCTGATCGGACCAGCGTAATTGCGAGCGGAGCCAGCAGTGAATTCCTGAACGCTATAGCTAAGGATTTTGCTCTGCTTGAGCATGCGGGCGCGGCTAATATTGCAATACCTTGCAACACTTCTCACTACTTTTATAATGAAATGCAAGCTATGACCAGCATCCCTATTATAAATATGGTCGATGAGACATTAAAGAGGATACATGCGCAGTATGGCTCAGGCTGCCGTGTTGGCATTTTAGCAACGAATGGCACAATTAATACGGGAGTTTACGCCAAAGGCTGCGAAAATTACAGCATGCAGCTCGTTGAGCCTAATAATGAGATGCAGCGTCAAGTTATGGATATTATTTATACCGATGTCAAAGGCCATAATAACTGTGATCCTGCCAAGCTTGAATCGCTAATTGACCAGCTAATACATAACTATGAATGCCAATGCGTCATTCTTGCATGTACAGAGCTGTCGTGTATTGCTTTGAGCGGACAATATGCCGCTTATTCGGTCGATGCGATGGAAGTGCTTGTCGAGCGTGCCATTCAGCTGTCTGGCAAGCAGTATAAAAAACCAAAGCAATAACGTGCTAAAGCACTAGTCAGGGAAGCCCCTGAAGATCATTTTGATCTTCACGGGGCTCTTTTTTTTTCCTTCCAGCATTCACATGAATTGACTCACTTTGGGAATAATAATGCAAGCGAAGGGAGGGCGAACAAGTGACTGAGGGCATGAAAGTGGACATAGATATTGAACTTTCAGATTCCTTGCAGCAAAATATTGATCTTATCCAATTTTTTATGGGGAAAAGCTCTGATTTTATTATGCGAGAGCTGTATCTTCCCAATAAGCAGCGATGCATTCTTTATTATTTGGACGGTATGGTAAATAGACAGGCGCTGCAAGACCATGTTGTCTCACCTTTGCTTGAACGTGTTTTGGAAAACGGCATATCCGCAAAATCGATTAAAGAGCGCATCCTTAATGCCAGCGAGGTCAGCATCGTTCATGCCGTTGCTATTGCTATGGATAAAATCATAGCGGGTGCCGCCCTTCTGCTAATTGACGGCAGCAGCGAAGGCGTTATCATCCCTTTGCCGGGCTGGGAGGACCGCAGCATTACCGAATCGCAAACCCAATCTGCTGTAAGAGGTCCGCAAAACTCATTTACGGAATCCATTTGCACCAATCGGACATTAGTAAGACGAATTGCCAAAGATACAAGAGTAAGAGTTACTACAATTAAAGTCGGCAAGCTGACTAAAACAGATGTATCTATTATGCATATCCAGGGCTTGGCCGATGAGAAACTCGTTAACCAGTTGGTTGACCGTCTGCAGCATTTATCAACGGATCGAATATTGGAAGGACAGTATATAGAGGAACTGCTGACTCAAAAGAAGCAATGGACCTTCTTCCCCACTTTTTATAATTCCGATCGGCCCGATTCTATTGCAGCAGGCATTCTGGATGGGAAAATTGCTATTTTTGTTGACGGTACTCCTTTTGTTTTGCTCATTCCCGCATTTTTCACTGACTTTATACACTCAGTTGAAGACCATTATCAGTCCTATGGGTCCACAGACAAAGCTATAATAGTCGAAAGCAAGCTTATAGACTATATAAAATGGTATAAATTCATTTTGGTTCAACGGAGAAATTATGTTATAATTATTTCTGCTGTGGCCACGTAGCTCAGTGGATAGAGCACTTCTCTCCTAAAGAAGGTGTCGGACGTTCGAGTCGTCTCGTGGTCGCCATATATAACTATTCTGAAGCCAGCAGTGGAAGCCATTCCGCTCTGGCTTTTTGTTTGCAAAAAATCCGCCTGCTTTAAGCAGACGGATGATTAGTTTGATCAATAGGATAATTGCTTGTTTTTAAATAACGCTCGAAATCTTCGGTTGACAGCGGTTTGCTGAACAAATAGCCTTGCCCTAGCTGGCAGCCATCCCCGCTTAAAATGGACAGCTGATCTTCAAATTCGATGCCTTCAGCCACAACATTCAAATTAAGAGAATGAGCCATATCCAGTATGGCTTTTACAATAGCCTGACTTTCCTTATTATGATGAATGTCCCGTACGAAAGACATGTCGATTTTTAACACGTCAATCGGAAGCTGTTTAATATAATTGAATGAGCTGTAGCCTGTACCGAAGTCATCAATCGATATTTGCACCCCAAGCTGCTTAATGTCTGTCAGGATGCTCGCTGCATTATCTATGGCTGCAAATACGTTTTCAGTCACTTCAAGCTCAAGCAAGCTGGGCTCAAGATCTGTCTGCTCCAGCACCTGCCTAACTTTGTCCACCAAGTCAACTTGATTGAACTGGCGCACTGATAAATTGACAGACACCTTCAGAGCCGGGTAGCCCATTTGCTGCCACTGTTTATTTTGCTGACAAGCCTGCAGCATGACCCAGTCGCCCATTGCGACGATCAAGCCTGATTCTTCAGCTATCGGAATAAATTTATTAGGAGGTATTACCCCAAGCTCTTCATGCCTCCATCTAACCAGCGCCTCCATACCAACGATACGATTCGTGGACAGATTCACCTTAGGCTGGTAATCAATATAAAATTGTTCTTTTACCAGCGCTTTTTTCAGCTCGTTTTCTAATAAAATTCGTTCCAGGGAACGCTCTTCCATATCCTTATTGAAAAAAGCGAAGCCGTTTCTTCCCTGGCCCTTTACTGCATACAAGGCCGTGTCTGCCCGCTTCAGCAGCTCATCCGGATTAAGGCCATCCTCCGGATAGATGGCAATTCCCATACTGCATGATAAATGATGCTGCCATTCCTCGATTTGCACAGGCTGCTCCAAATTCGCTCTTATCCGTTCTGCGACAGCAATAACTTCATCCTCATGCGTGATGTTTTTTAGCATAATCGTGAACTCGTCTCCGCCTAATCGAGCCAGTATATCTCCAGGACGAATACAGTCGCTTATTCTTTGGGCTACCTCGATCAAGCATATATCGCCTATCTCATGGCCAAAGGAATCATTAATATATTTAAAACGATCCAAATCCATAAACACAATACCGAGCTTCGCTCTCTCCTGCTTTGCCTGATTAACGCCCTGCTGCAACTTTTCCATAAATAGTCTGCGATTCGGCAAGTCGGTGAGCATATCATGGTATGCCAGGTAATAGATCGTTTGCTCGGATTTTTTGCGCTCCGTTATATCGCGCATAACAAGCACATATCTCGCATGATTACTGGCCTGTTTGGCAATAGCATTAAAGGTAGCTTCTACATGCACATACTGGCCTTTTGCATGTCTTAAACGAAATTCCATCGAAAAAGGAGCTGTCTCCTTCTTTTTTATAGAAAAATGAACTCGGTCCTGATCGTCATGATGCATAATATTCAGCAAATTAATATAGCTCAGCTCTTCATTGTCCACACCTAGCACGCAGCTGAACGATGGCGAGGCATAGCTTAGCTGTCCGTGCTCATCTATAATTGAAATTAAATCCGAGCTATTGTCGGTAATCAATCGATATTTTTCTTCGCTTGCTTTAAGCGCTTCTTCGGCTCTTTTCCGCCCGCTTATATCATTCCGGATAGATATGTATTGATAAGGCACGCCGTTCGCATTGACAAAAGGCACGATTGTCGTATCTACCCAGTAATAGCTGCCGTCCTTAGCCTGATTGCGTACTTCACTCTTCCATACTTTTCCGCTCCCTATCGTTGCCCACATCTCTTTAAAAAACGATTTTGGATGATAACCAGAATTCAACAACCGATGATCCTGACCCAGCAGCTCTTCCCTGCTGTATTTGGAAATTTTGCAAAACTGATCATTTACATAAACAATCACACCCCGCCGATCTGTAATCGCTACTATAGAGGATTGATCCAGTGCATATTTCACATCAGCAAGCTCTCTAAGCGCATCCTGCAGCTGTTGGTCAAGATTGGATAGCAAATTAGCCTCAAAGGGGTAAAAATACGATTGCGACGCTCTGTTTATGTCTGAATTCATCATCGTTATCACCTGCATCATAATTTTACATTCGTTATAGGCTGCATCAAGGACAAACGGTTCTGCCATCCTTTGGAAAGGCGCGTTTGCCGATGAAATATAGGAACAGGTATAAGGTCAAAACCTATACTTTCGTATATTTAAATAGAAAACATTTTCATATATTTTCATAAAAACTTACTAGTATTGTATAAGTTTTTACATAGTTTGTCTATGAATGCAGTCATGGCGATTTGTTCACAATTTACATTTTTAGACTACAAAAAAAGCAAGATCCAGCTCTGGCTAATACCATAGCTGAACCTTGCATTGATCACAGGGAAATTTATTCCTGCTGTTCATTTTTTAGAATTCCATTAATTGCAGGAACTCCTCGAATGAGATCACGTCAGTAGGGATCTCAGACTCAAATTTAGGCGTTTGGCCAATATCAGAGTAGTTCATTGCAACCGTCATGCCAAGCGACATTTTGTCGCTAGCTTCCGGCTCTGTTACTTCCACACTCATAGTTGTTTCTTGATATACTAGATTGCCGCCTTTAATCGCGCCTGTATGATCAAGCTGCTTCACTTTCAGATTATCCTTGAAGAAAGTTCTGATTTCCTCTTTGCTCTCTGTCAGCTTCTGCTTCGCATCCTCTACATCAGCTTTTTCGACTTCGAAGATTTCTAAATAAGCTTCGTTATTCGCAATCAAATCCATCACTTCTGGCAAAACCTTATCGATAACCGTGCTGATCGTTTGCTCATAATTAGCTTCTGTAATAGCAAACTTCACAACTTGATCTGCTTTAACTCCTTCTGGCAGGCCTGCCTCGGAAGCTTTAGGCTGAGTAAAGTACGTTTTTTCATCAAAATGCTTTAGAGTTGCATTAGTTAAATCCTGTGCAAATTTTTGTTGTGCGGCCATATCAAGCTCCGGCACTTCAACACCTTCCTGCTTTGCTAGTTCTTTTGCGTCAAGCAGAATAAATTTATCTGCAGCTTCCTGAGGAATTGGCAGCATAGGAATTTGCGGCAATTTGAAGTAAATCTTCTCGTCTGCAACAATAATCGGCATATCCAGCTTCATATTCATAAAGCCAGGAAGCACTACCTCTAGATTCATATCCGTTCTTGCAGGATCCTTCTCATAAACAGCTTTTACGTTTATAGTAGCATCTTTAATAATTGCAGCAACGCCTGCAGCTATACCCAGCTCATCGCTCGAAGCAAGGCTGTCATCCATAGTAAACTCATTGATTTTGACGGTTGCTGTCATTGCATATGAACTGGCACCCATTGTTTTTGCTGTAGCTTGCTGAAGAGCATCTTGTGGCGACAGCTTTGCACTGCTGCAGCCTACTGCAAGCAGCATTACAGCGATTAGCAAGGAAACTAACCTAATTCCAACTTTCATTTTAAAACTTCCTCCACTCTTTCTTTGTATAAGCTCCTTTATTCTATACTAAAAACAGAAAATTGAGAAGCTCAAATAGAAGTTATTGTAAGATCATTAAAAAATAACATATTCCTTGTTAGCTAAACAAGAACAAAAATCACCTATCAGTGACCCAACTTGCCGTCATCGTGTGTAAAGAACAAATGATACGGAACTATCCTATTTAGCGCGTATCTTCTATTGGCGGTGCGGTCATCCATGACCGTTAGGACCAGAAAAATAGTCTTTTTGTTGCATATGCGGACACTTATGACCATTAGAAGAAAATTCCGTCGAATTCTCTAGCTTTTTTCCCGCTAACGGCCATTTCTGTCCGTTAGAAAGTGGACGTTGGCAAAAAATGAGCGCTAACGGTCATCTTTGTCCGCATCATTTCTTTCGAAAAGTAATTCGCATGAAGCGACATACTTATTCACAATTTTTTATGATGCATCATTTACCAAACTACAAAAAAAGCCCTCATCTCTAATTAGAAATGAGGGTCTTTGTATGACATAAATTTACCCATAGCTTAAGATCAGTAACACTGCATCATGCTTGTCAGCCTTGCGGGTTGTTATGGCTCGTGTGATTTTTCTGCTTTGTCTTTTTAGAGCCTGACAAAGGCTCTGGCTGTGTTGAACGCTGTCTCTGCTGTGTATTATTTTGCTCCTGGTCGCCTTGATCAACTGCAATACTGCGCGGCTTGCTCATTAACGCTCCTCCCTTCTCAATGCTATTGCTAATTAAACAATTGCAAATTGCCTGATAAACACCAAATTAGAAACTCGCCTAAAGCAAAGCAGGCTACGTGTAATTTAGCGATAATATTAGGATGTATCGGGGAGCATTAATTATGTGTCTCAGGACGAGATAAATTAGTTCAAAAACAAAAAAACTCATGGCATTCACCAAGAGCTTGTATTTATTGTATGGCGGAGAGGGTGGGATTCGCTCCGTCGCGCGTGGCCGTACAAGCACGGTCACGCTATGCAACTATCACGCCGGGGCCTACAGACATGCCTTAGGGCATGTCCGCTTCACGGCCCGTTCTCATCCCACTAATCCTATATACAAAAAAACGATTCCTATTCAGGAATCGGGTTGATTTTTAGTATGGCGGAGAGGGTGGGATTCGCTCCGTCGCGCGTGGCCGTACAAGTACGGTCACGCTATGCAACTATCACGCCGGGGCCTACAGACATGCCTTAGGGCATGTCCGCTTCACGGCCCGTTCTCATCCCACTAATCCTATATACAAAAAAACGATTCCTATTCAGGAATCGGGTTGATTTTTAGTATGGCGGAGAGGGTGGGATTCGAACCCACGTGAGCTTGCACTCTAACGGTTTTCAAGACCGCCCCGTTATGACCGCTTCGGTACCTCTCCATATTTTATTGGCAACAAAAATATTGTACCACAGGTGAAAAGTAAAATGCAACTATTTTATTTCCACCTGCAGCACCATTTTTACGTTTTATTTTGCTTCAATAAGCTCAATTCCGCCCATGTATGGACGAAGCACTTCAGGTATCAGGATAGATCCGTCCTCCTGCTGGTAATTCTCAAGTATCGCTGCTACTGTGCGTCCTACTGCCAGTCCAGAGCCATTGAGCGTATGAACAAGCTCCGGCTTACTTTTGGCTTCGCGACGGAATCGAATACCGGCACGACGTGCCTGAAAATCTTCAAAGTTAGAACATGAAGAAATTTCACGATATGTATTCGCACTTGGAATCCAAACCTCTAGATCATACGTCTTGGCGGAAGTGAAGCCCATATCTCCAGTACAAAGCGTCATAACCCGATACGGCAAGCCTAACAGCTGCAGCACGGTTTCCGCTTCCCCACATAACTTTTCCAGCTCTGCATAGGAATCCTCAGGCTTAACCAGCTTGACCAACTCTACCTTGTTGAATTGATGCTGGCGAATTAATCCGCGTGTATCACGGCCTGCGGCACCGGCTTCAGAGCGGAAGCAAGCGCTATAGGCTACGAAATATTTCGGAAGCTGCTCTGCATCCAAAATTTCATCCCGATACAGATTTGTAACTGGCACTTCAGCAGTCGGAATTAAGAAATAATCCGTGCTAGCAATTTTGAACAGATCCTCCTCGAATTTAGGAAGTTGTCCTGTCCCGATCAAGCTGTCCCGATTGACGATATACGGTGGCAGCACTTCCTCATAGCCATGTTTATCGCTATGCAGGTCCATCATAAAACTAATTAATGCACGCTCTAATCGCGCGCCTAGGCCGCGGTAAAAGGTGAAGCGCGAGCCTGTCACTTTAGCCGCTCTTTCAAAATCAAGAATGCCTAGCTCGCCCGCAAGATCATAATGTGCTTTGGCTTCGAAAGAAAATTGAGGCACCTCTCCGATACGGCGCACTTCTACATTGTCATCCTCTGAAGCACCAACTGGTACACTCTCATGAGGAACGTTAGGGATTGCAAGCATTAGCTCATCAACTTGCTGCTCCAGCTCGCGAATCTCCTCGTCAAGCTGTTTAATACGGTCGCCTACATCTCTCATCTCGATAATAAGAGCATCAGCATCTCCACCCGATTTTTTCAGCTTGGCTACTTCCTGCGAAACAACATTTCGACGATTTTTCAGCTGCTCCGTTTCTTGAATCAGCTCTCGTCTTTTTACATCCAATTCCGAGAAGCCGGCAATAAGCTCAAGAGAAGCTCCGCGCTTGTTAAGCCCTTGCTCAACCTTCTCAATATCTGTTCTTAAAAGTTTGACATCTAACACAATATAAACCCCTCTCTGAAGAGAGTAATAGTGAAGTCATACGACTTAGCAGCATAGCGCTGATTGCTCATAGACATGAGGCTTGTTCGTAAGGATAAACAGGCATAGTTTGCCTTATGCTTTTTGCGCAGCCGCTTCCTTTGCCATATCAATGAAATAGGAATGGAGGCGGTAATCATCCGTTAATTCCGGATGGTAAGAGGCTGCCAGCAGTCTGCCTTGACGCGCTGTTACAATTTCGTTGTTGTAGGTGGACAGCACCTCTACCCCTTCTCCAACTTCTTTAATTAACGGCGCACGAATAAATACTGCCCGAATGCTGTCATCGATGCCAGTGACATCAAGATCAGTTTCAAAGCTTTCGCGCTGTCTGCCAAATGCATTACGAGCAACCGTCATATCCATAAGACGCAGATGAGCATCTTCCTGTCCTTCAATTTGATTGGCAAGAATGATCAAGCCAGCACATGTGCCGAACAGCGGCTTGCCGTCTGCATAAAATTGCTGAACAGCATCCATAAAGCCATATTTTCTCATAAGCTTGCCAATTGTCGTGCTTTCGCCGCCAGGAATAATCAAACCGTCCAATTCATCCAGCTGCTCTACACGCTTAACTGGAACCGCCTCTGCGCCTGCGTGCTGCAAGCTGCGAATATGCTCGGCCACAGCGCCTTGAAGCGCTAATACACCTATCTTCATCACGTTACTCGCCTTCCTTATAAAGGACCGACCTGGCGATTATCGCGAGGTCGGCTCACCTTTCAATTATATAAATTATACAATCAAAGTTAAATACCGCGATCCTGCATACGCGAAGCTGCATCCAGCTTGGATATCTCGATGCCCTTCATTGGTGTGCCAAGGTTTTTGGACACTTCCGCAATCAATTTGTAGTCCTGGTAATGCGTAGTTGCTTCTACAATCGCTCGAGCAAATTTCTCAGGGCTGTCGGATTTGAAAATACCAGAGCCTACAAATACACCGTCAGCGCCAAGATGCATCATAAGCGCTGCATCGGAAGGTGTTGCTACGCCGCCTGCAGCAAAGTTGACAACTGGCAGCTTGCCTGTCTCATGAACGCCTAGAAGCAGCTCATAAGGTACGCCTAGCACTTTTGCTTCGTTATATAGCTCATCCTTGGAAAGACCTTGAATTTTGCGGATTTGACCGTTAATTAGACGCAAGTGACGAACAGCTTCTACAATGTTGCCTGTTCCCGGCTCACCCTTTGTACGAAGCATAGCAGCGCCCTCTTGAATACGACGAAGCGCTTCGCCCAGATCTTTAGCTCCGCAAACGAAAGGTACTGTAAATTCATTTTTGCTAATATGGAAAATTTCATCTGCAGGTGTCAATACTTCGCTCTCATCGATGTAGTCTACACCCATAGACTCAAGAACCTTGGCTTCCACATAATGGCCAATACGCGCCTTTGCCATAACTGGAATCGAAACAACCTTCATTACTTCTTCTACAATTGTAGGGTCAGCCATGCGAGCTACGCCGCCTGCTGCACGAATATCAGATGGTACGCGCTCAAGCGCCATTACCGCTGTTGCACCAGCCGCTTCCGCAACTTTAGCTTGCTCAGCATTCATAACGTCCATGATGACGCCGCCTTTTTGCATTTCAGCCATACCGCGTTTTACACGAGAAGTTCCAGTTTCCATCCTTACAAATCCTCCTATTGTCATCTACCTATTATATGTTGCCGATGATAGTTCTAACCATTGATTTTACAGGATCTAAGAGCAATCGACAAGCATTGATTCCTAGTTTTCAAGTATGATTAGAATAAATTGACGATAGCTTGGAACAAATTAGCGAAAAAGTCGCCAATTGCGCGCAGCATCAGCTTAAACCAGCCTGCTTTTTCAGCTTCCTCTGCAGTAATTAAATTAACCGTATAATCTATTGGTTTGCCTGTTTCTGCATCCGTATAACGGTAGGTAACCGTTCCTACAGGCGTTTTCGCTTCAATCGGGGCTATCAGCTTATCCTCAGGCAGCAGCTCTTGAGCTACAAGCTCGATTTTGGGATCAGTTCCTTTTTTGACCATAAACGTAATATCTTTATCCGTTACAATTGGAACAGTCTTCTTGACGCCCTTTTTAATCTTCACTGTTTCCAAAGATTCTATTACTGATTTCGGCGGAAGCACGGTCTTCTTTTCGAACGTACCGTAAGCATAGTCATACAGCTTGGCCGTTTCTACAAAACGGGCATTTTTCGATCTTGTATCCATAACGACACTAATATAACGAATATCACCGCGTTTAACTGTACCCGTAAAATTATAGCCGGCCGCTTCAATAAATCCTGTTTTCATACCGTCAACGCCTTCGTAGGCAAACGGCTTTAAACCCGGCTTATTCACATTCGAACCCAGCATATAGTTCAGATTTACTATTGGATCCTTATCGCGTTCACGGAACTTGTACTCCTGCAAAGTAGAAAAATCAAAAAATTCCGGATGATCAAGTATAATAATACGTGCGAGCTTTGCTACATCAGCCGCTGACATAACCGTCGTATCTTCAAGACCAGTAACACTTGTGAATACCGCAGATTCTAGGCCCAAATTTTTTGCATACTCATTCATTTTATCAACAAATGCGGAAAGGCTGCCCGCAACTTGAATCGCAAGCTCCTTCGTCGCATCGTTAGCGGAACCAACAGCCATAGCAATATATAATTCCTTAACTGTATGCTTGTCTCCTGGCGCCAAATAAATTTGCGATTCGGAAGGGTGAGTATTCTTCGCTTCTTCTGTTACTGTAATAACATCATCCCATGAAAGACGTTCATTCTGAATTTCTTCAAGCACAATATATTCAGTCATAAGCTTCGTCATACTGGCTATTGGGTAAGCTTGCTCAGCATTCACTTCAAATAAAACTTGCCCAGACTCAGCTTCAATAAGTATAGAAGATCTTACCTGTAAATCTAGTGAATTTTCAGTACTTGGTCGATTATCAAAGCCAATCGCTTGAACACTGGCTGGTCCAAAAACAAGCAGCAGCATCCAGATGGCCAATGAAGCTGCAATAACCGACATTATGCGCATCGGCCTTACCAATATCTTCAATATCTTCTCCCCTTTTCCCTGTATAATTATACGAACATAATTGTAACATATCACAGCCCCACAGTTAAACCTCTTTCAGCTCCAAACATATGAGGATTCTTTCATCAATTTTTACCAAAGTAAAATAATGTAAGCAAGACTGAAATTTCATGCCTTTCCAAAAACAAAATCCAGAACGCTCTACGCCCTATGAACGTAGAATCGATCTGGATTATAAATGTCCGATATATTACAACGAATAGTTCGGAGCTTCTTTTGTTATTTGAACATCGTGTGGGTGGCTTTCTCTAAGACCTGAGCCGGTAATGCGAACAAACTGAGTGTCGTTCTTCAATTCTTCGATCGAAGAAGTTCCGCAATAGCCCATACCTGAACGAAGTCCGCCTAGCAGCTGATGAACGGTATCCGCCAATGGTCCTTTGTAAGGAACACGGCCTTCAATACCTTCCGGAACAAGCTTGTTCTCGTTCTCTTGGAAGTAACGATCTTTGCTTCCTTCTTTCATAGCGCCAAGCGATCCCATGCCACGGTACACTTTAAAGCTTCTGCCTTGGAAAATTTCGGTTTCGCCAGGGCTTTCAGCTGTTCCAGCAAACAGGCTTCCAATCATAATCGTGCTTGCACCTGAGGCAATCGCTTTTGTAATATCACCGGAGTACTTGATACCACCGTCAGCAATAATCGGAACATTGTATTCACGAGCTACAGTTGCACAATCATAAATAGCAGTAATTTGCGGTACGCCAATTCCAGCAATGACGCGAGTCGTACAGATGGAACCAGGACCGATACCAACTTTTACTACGGACGCGCCTGCTTCGATCAAATCGCGAGTAGCTTCGCCAGTTGCTACGTTTCCTGCAATAATAGTCAGCTCCGGGTATGCTTCGCGAAGCTTACGTACCGCGTTAAGAATATTGATGTGATGACCATGAGCAGAGTCTACGACCAATACATCGACACCGGCATTAACAAGCGCTTCTGCGCGTTCCATCGTATCTTTGGAAATCCCTACAGCTGCACCGCACAGCAATCTGCCATGAGTGTCTTTTGCTGCATTTGGAAATTGGATAGCCTTCTCAATATCTTTAATTGTTATAAGGCCTTTAAGCGTATTGGATTCATCGACCAATGGCAGCTTCTCAATCTTGTGCTTCTGCAGTAAGATTTCTGCATCTTGCAAGGTTGTCCCAACAGGAGCCGTAACAAGATTGTCGCGAGTCATAACGTCATAAATTTTGATGGAATAATCATGGACGAAACGCAAGTCGCGGTTTGTTAAAATTCCGACCAATTTCTGGTCTGCATCCACAATAGGAACACCAGAAATTCTGTATTTACCCATTAGCTCTTCAGCATCATAAACATGATGTTCTGGCGTTAGCGAGAATGGGTTAGTAATAACACCGCTCTCTGAGCGCTTTACGCGATCAACCTCTTCGGCTTGCTGCGCTACAGACATATTTTTATGAATAATACCAATACCGCCCTCGCGAGCAATTGCAATAGCAAGAGCTGATTCTGTAACAGTATCCATACCGGCACTGATTAGCGGAATATTAAGCTTGATATTTTTACTTAGGCGAACTGAGATATCTACTTCTCTTGGCAGTACCTCTGATTTACGCGGAACAAGCAAAACGTCATCAAACGTTAGCCCTTCTTTGGCGAATTTCGTTTCCCACACGAGTATGTTCCTCCCTTATCCTTGTAAAGCTCACGTATATTATTGCAATATTATCAGAGGGGTTATTGGCTGTCAAGGCATATGAAAAGGCAAAAAAGTGCTGTATTTACCAATAAAAACACTTCGAAATTTTCTGAAAAATTAGACATATTAATGTATGCGCTGCAATTTGGACTGTTTTTATGTCTGGTAAAACCATGCTTTCAGGTTAGTTGTTCGATGAGGCGCCATTTCATGTAAGCGATTGATTTCGCAGCATTATGCTGTAACAACTTTATGTCTCCACTGCTCCGCTGTTCTCCGATAGACTGGCGGCAAAGCTGTTAAAACCGTATTTACGTGCTGATGAACCTGTTTAGTTTCTCAGCTGCTTTGTGTTGGGTAGATTAGCTCGTCACCGTTGCGATCGTTTTCTGGCAGCACCTTATATAGCACCCTTTTTGCAGCCTCTTGTGGACTCTTGCGGGTTAATTAGCATTGCTTTGTTTGTTAATATTCCACCTTCTCGTTAATCCATACGCATAACGCATATTGACAACAAAAACCAGTTCCTTCGCCGCAACAATCTTTTATTAATATTTTAAAAAAGCTGAGAAGCGCTATATCCTTACGATCAAGTTTGCGATTCCGACCACTGTTGTAGTCCCTTTTTTTTGATGAAATAACCCCTGTAAAGGATAAAATTGGCCTGCAAAGGCGGACGCTGCCGTTTCTCCATTCCCAATCTTGCTTTTCGTTCCCCTTTCTTTTTACTTGCCGTTCTATGCGAATCCGATCTACGATGGGCGTGAGCAACCTGCAGATACCGGACGACTAGCGGGATTTTATGTCCTTAGATTGACCCATTTCCGCCTTAAGCTGGTATTTCAGCCAAACTAACATCATATTTTCCCTCTAGATTCGAATGTCGAAGAAAATCAGCCAATCTACATACAAGAATAGCATTTAGTTTGTTTGAGGGGGTTTCGTTCCAGCCAAACGTAAATGGGGGGAGCACAACTTAAGCACATCATCTACCCTCTGCCATCATCAATCCGCACTTTTCACGGCACGCCAAACTTCTAG